>CAYJUP010000008.1:0-25297 GCA_964373365.1 uncultured Nitrospiraceae bacterium | reverse complement strand
AGATCGAGCACATCGAAAACGCCTTTGAAGTGCCGGGAGAGGATCTGCGGTGGTAGCCGGCTCTAACCGGTTCCAAGAGTCACGGCGGCGCGCAGGTTCATGATCCAGTTATTTCATGTCTCAAAGTATTATGAGCGGCGTGCGGCTCTCTCCGATATCAATTTACAGATCACGAAGGGCGAGTTTGTCTTGCTCATGGGACCCAGCGGGGCCGGGAAGACCACCTTGCTCAAGCTGCTCTTCTGTGCCGAGCCGCCCGATGAAGGTCAGATCTTGGTCCAGAACCGCAACGTGGCACGACTCAGGCCGTCCGACATCCCCTATCTCAGACGGACAATGGGAGTTGTCTTCCAAGATTTCAGGCTGCTGCCGAAGAAAAATGTGTTCAGCAACGTCGCGCTGCCGTTGTTGGTCCAGGGCGCCTCGGCGTTTGAGATCAGGAGAAAGGTTACCGAGGCGTTGAAAGCCGTCGGAGTGGACCACAGAAAGGACAGTCGCCCCGCGACGCTCTCGGCGGGCGAGCAACAGCGCGTGTGCATCGCGCGCGCGATCGTAAACAGCCCGATCATTTTGCTTGCGGATGAGCCGACGGGCAATATGGATCCTGAGCTCGCCGGCGAAATCATCGAGTTGTTCAAGACGATCAACGCGCGGGGCACGACGGTGATGGTGGCCACCCACAACCGCCAGGTGGTGGACCAGGTCAACCGGCGGGTGGTGACGCTCAACCAAGGCAAGCTGATTTCGGATGAAGGAGCGGGACAGTGAGGCTGGTCACCTACTTGGTGCGGGAAGCCTTCACCAACATCCGTATCAATCGGACCACCACGCTCATTGCGATGGCGACCACGGCCTTCACGCTGGCCTGCTTCGGAGTGTTCTTATTGCTCTACCTGAACCTCAGGGGGGTGGTCAGTTCTCTGCAGGAGGACATCCAAGTTATCGTCTATCTGAACGACGGCCTGTCTCCACAAAACGTGTCGGACCTCCAGCAACGGCTGAACACCGAACAGGGCATCGCTTCGCTGACGTATGTCTCCAAAGAACAGGCCTTAGCGGACTTTCGCGCGCAGTTCCCGTCTGAGCTCCATCTGCTGCAGGGGCTGGGCGAAAACCCGCTGCCGGCCTCATTCGTGGTGACCTTGGGGCCCCAGTTCAGATCGTCCGAGTCGGTCAAGCGATGGGCTGAACGAGTGAAGGGCGTTCCTGGCGTGGCCCAGGTGCAATATAGTCGTGAGTGGATTGAGAATTTGGCGACGGTGATCGGCTACATCGAGCTAGCCGCGATTGCAGTGGGCGCCATTTTGTCGGCCGCCTCGGTGACGATTATCGCCAGCGTCATCCGGTTGACCGTCTATGCTCGAAGGGACGAGATCGAGATTATGCAACTGATCGGGGCCACCGGAGCCTTTATCAAGATCCCCTACCTGCTGGAAGGGGCGGTTCTGGGCGCGCTCGGGGGCGCGCTGTCCCTGGCGCTGCTCAAGGGCGGCTTCGAGTTATTCAAACTGCAGCTCGGGGCGCCGGGTCGATTGCTCGGGATTGACTCGGGGTTTAGTTTTTTCCCCGGCCATATCTCGCTGCTGATGGTGGTGGCGGGCCTCCTCCTGGGCTTCACCGGGAGCATTGTCTCGCTGCTCGAGTTCGGGAGGGCCAAATCGTGACGGTCAGGTTTGCCGCAACGGCTGCGCTGTGGCTCATCCTGGTTGCCGCGACCGGTTCACCGGTCCTGGCCAAAAAAGATCGGAGCGACCCGATCTCCCAGAACATCGAGCGGGAGCGGCAGACCCTGGAAAAACTCAAAGATGAGATTCAGGAGAAAAAGAAGCAAGCCGATGAGGCGGAGAAAAAAAAGGAATCCGTCCTCCAGGCCATGCAAGAATTGGACGACCGCTTGGTGAGCAGCCGGCAGGAACGTCAGGAGATCAATTGGAGACTGAAACAGAAAGACCACGAACTTGAGCACATCAATACCCAGCTCGCCGCGCTGCGGACTCGCGTCGCTGAGCGACGGAACTCGATCCTGGCCCGGTTACGTGTGCTCTATATGGAAGGCCGGTTTGGCTACCTCAAGGCCCTGCTGGCCGCCAACAAATATGCGGACTTCCAGCGTCGCTTTGAGTATCTTTCGGCGGTCTCAAAACGGGAGTATGATTTGATTGAGACTCACCGCGCCGACATGGAGCGGCTGGTCAAGGTCGAGCGTCAACGTGCAGCTGCCCGCGAGGAAATGCTAGTCTTCAAGCAAAACACCGAGAAGAAGCTGGGAGAGATCCAAGACCTCAAACGACGAAAGCATGTGTTTTTGGCCAGGGTCATCGAGGAAAAGGAATCGTACGATCGAGCGGTGGAGGAATTGGAGCGATCCGCCGCCCGCGTTGATACACTCCTCAAGGAATTGGAGCAGCGAAGGAAAGCCGCCGCGGCGAGGCCCAAAAGAGGGAGTGTGGGCTCTCTTCCGTTCAAGGGGGGGCTTCCGTGGCCGGCTGACGGCGATGTGGTGTCGTTCTTCGGGCGGCAGAAGCATCCGAACTTCGAGACCTATATCCAGCGAAAAGGGATCGAAATTCGGACGGACGAGGGGAGCGCGATTCGAGCGATTATGTCTGGGACCGTGGAGTATGCAGACTGGCTGAAGGGCTACGGGCTTGTCCTGATCCTTGACCACACGAACGGCTTTTTCTCGCTGTATGCGCATGCCTCAAAGTTGTTGTCCAAGGTGGGGGAACATGTCCAAGCGGGCCAGGTGATCGGAGAGACTGGGGACACCGGGATGACTGGAGAGAACATGCTCTACTTCGAATTGCGCGAGGGGGCGGAGCCGGTTGATCCGCTGGCCTGGCTGGCGAAACGGCGGTGAGATCACACGGAAAGGAACACATGGTTATGGAACAGGAACGACAACACGGGTCATGGTATCTGGGACCGATCATTGTTGTGGCTCTGCTCCTTGGCGTCCTGATCGGGAAAGGCTGGGAACGAACCGGACATGCGACCGAGACATACGAGGAACTGAAAACGTTCTCGGAGGTCCTGACCCAGATCCAAAAACATTACGTCGAGGAGGTCAAAGCCAAGGATTTGGTTCAGGGCGCGATCCGGGGGATGTTGTCCACCCTGGACCCCCACTCGGCCTACATGACCCCGGAGATGTACAAAGAGATTCAGGTTGAGACCAAAGGAGAATTCGGCGGGGTTGGGATTCAGATCGGGATCAAAGACAACCGGTTAGCTGTGATTGCTCCGATCGAGGGGACCCCTGCACAACGCGCCGGAATCCGGGCTGGGGATTTCATTACCAAGGTCAACGAGGAGACGACGAAGGATCTCACTCTCATGGATGCGGTCCAGAAGATGCGCGGGCCGAAAGGCACGAAAGTGAGTCTCACGATCCAGCGTGACGGCACGCCGGATCCGCTTGTGTTCACCCTCACCCGGGATATCATCAAGATCGAAAGTGTCCGCTCCAAGGTGCTTGAAAACAATATCGCCTATATCCGGCTGACTCAGTTTCAGGAATCGACGGCCAGGGACCTGAGCCGCGTGCTGAAGCAGTTTCGGGAACAGAAGCTGCCGTCCACCATCCTGGATCTTCGAAACAATCCTGGCGGTCTGCTGACCTCGGCGGTGGAGGTCTCGGAACAGTTCGTGGGGTCCGGCAAGCTGATCGTCTATATCAAAGGACGGGATGGTCGGAAAGACGAGTATGTCTCTCGAGCAAAGGAGCAGCTCGAAGAGTATCCGATGATCGTCCTAGTCAACGAAGGGTCCGCGAGCGCGTCCGAGATCGTGGCGGGCGCCTTGCAGGACTGGGGGAGGGCCGTGGTCATCGGCACGACGACGTTTGGGAAAGGCTCCGTCCAGACGATATTGCCCTTGGCGGACGGGTCCGGCCTGCGGTTGACCACGGCGAAATATTACACGCCCAAAGGGCGGTCCATCCAAACGACCGGCATTGCACCGGACATCGTGGTGAAGCCCCAGCCGGCGACAGTCGCCAAGCTGGGAGACAAGGACGGAGAAGGGAAGTCGCAAAAGCCGAAAGAGACGACACAGCCTGCATTGCCGCGGGCAGGGGATGAGACGACTTCCAAGAGCAACGGGGGACCGGTCGAGGCTTTCGGCGACACTCCGTTGGAGGAGGACGTTCAACTTCAGAAAGCGGTCGAACTGTTAAAGACCTGGAAGATCTTCAAGGAACTGCGCCCGCTCTGAAGGCGCGGTGCAACGCGGCGAGGTTTCCTTTCCTGATCCGCACCGATCCAATCGGAGGCCGCGCTCCCGCTCCGGCCGAATCAAGGAGCGGGCGCGGGCCGCTGCCGCGCGTGGATTGCCGCCAGCAGGTCTTCGTCCGCGGCCGTCACACCGGGCAACGTCCGCAGCAGGCGTGAACGAACTAACGTCTCCAAGTCGGTCAGCGTCCGGATTCCCAACCGAAAGTACAGGTGCTGGACGACGGTGTCCGAGAGTCCCGGAAGGGTAGTCCATGACGCGATCTCCGGCGGCAAAGGAATCTTGAGTTCTTCATACGACTGGATCGTTCCGGTCGTCAAGAATTCCTGGATCTTGCCGGAGAGATCGCGGCCGATCCCCGGAATGTGTTGGAGCTCCCCACGCCGTGCCACAACCGTTACGTCCTCACGCAGGTCGGACAAGGAGTCGGCAGCGCGTCGGTACGCCCGGATGCGATGCGGATTCCCTCGTCGGACAGCCAACAGATCGGCAATCGAGCGAAACAGCTCCGCGATGGCTCTGTTTGTTTCTGTCATCGGCGAGTGCTCCGAGACCTTTGCGAGGTCGGGTGACCGAGAGATCTGCCGGTAGCCAAGGGGCCACCACGCTCTTCTCACCATGGTATAAGGAAAGAAGGCGTAGTTCCAGATCCCGTCGGAGCCTTCGTTGACAAGGAGTTCGATCGTCCCGTAGTATGAGTTGTGGTTCCCCCCCTTCGACCGTCCGAACGAGACGGTGAGGCGAGGCAGGGCTGATGCATGCAGATACAGGTCAATGGGGAAGGACGAACTGCGAGTGCCGGCGTAACGATCGCCGACCTGCTGCGTGAGCTGGATATCCGACCGGACCGCGTCGCGGTGGAGGTGAACACCGAGATCCTGGACCGACAGGAATTTGACCGTCGCGGTTTGCGTGAGGGGGACCGTGTCGAGATCATCAGTTTTATCGGAGGGGGACGGAAGAATTGAATCGTTGAAGGATTGAGTTATTGTCTCATTGCCATGAGTCGAATGAGTCAATGAGTCAGCGAAGCAATGAGCGAGTGCGCACCATGCAAAACGATCGGCTCATCATAGCGGGACGTGAATTCAAGTCCCGCCTGTGGGTCGGGACCGGTAAATATAAGGATTTCGTCGAGACCAAAAAGGCCATCGACGCCGCCGGGGCGGATGTGGTCACCGTGGCGGTCCGTCGGGTGAACATCACCGACCGGTCAAAGGAGAATCTGCTCGACTACCTCGATCCGAAGAAGTACACGATCCTCCCGAACACGGCGGGTTGCTACACGGTCGAGGATGCGCTGCGGTATGCGCGGCTGGCGCGCGCCGCCGGAGTCTCCGATCTGGTCAAGCTGGAAGTAATCGGCGACGAGCGGACGCTCTTCCCTGACACGGCCGGGCTGATCGAGGCGGCCAAGATTTTGGTGAAGGAAGGGTTTATCGTGCTGCCGTACACGAACGATGACCTGGTCGTGGCCAAGAAGCTCGTCGATATCGGCTGTCCGGCCGTGATGCCGTTGGCCGCACCCATCGGGTCCGGTCTGGGTATCCGCAATCCCTACAACCTGAAGATCATTCTCGAAACGGTCAAGGTTCCGGTCATCGTGGATGCGGGTGTGGGCACCGCGTCCGACGCGGCGCTGGCGATGGAGTATGGAGCGGATGCGGTCCTGATGAACACCGCCATTGCCGGGGCACGGGACCCGATCGCGATGGCCGAGGCCATGAAGTATGCCGTGGCGGCCGGTCGGCTCGCGTACAAGGCGGGACGGATCCCCAGGAAGCTCTACGCGACCGCCAGCAGCCCAATTGAGGGTATGCTCTAATCACGTGACGCGTGAAGCGTGATGAGTCAGTCGGAGAATTGATCATTTGATCATTGACTCATTGATTCATGATCTGGTTGGCTGAAATGGTTCAATGATTTGCTGTCCCAATGAGTCAATTCGTGTCAGATCCCTCACTCGTCACCCGTCACGCGTCACCCATCACGCGAGATGTCCCGCATTGACTTTCCCCTCTGCCTCGTCACCGGTCGCCATCAGACCGTGGGACGACCGCTGGTCCCGCTTCTTCGCCAAGCATTGAGGGCGGGCGTACGAGCGGTCCAGTTGAGGGAAAGAGACCTCGAGACGCGTCCCTTACTCGCTCTCGCCGAGGACATTCTGCGACTTACGCGCGAGCACGGCGCGTTGTTGTTCATCAACGATCGCGTGGACCTTGTGATGGCCCTCGGGGCAGACGGCGTTCATCTCCGTGCGAACAGCCTGCCGGTGGTGGTTACTCGCCGGCTGCTTGGTCCCGGTCGGATGATTGGGGTCTCCGCGCATTCGACAGAGGAGGTCGTGCGGGCCGAGTCGGAGGGAGCCGATTTTGCGGTGCTCGGACCGGTGTACGAGACCACCTCAAAGCTCGTATACGGGCCGCCGATCGGTCTCCATCCGATCGAGGAGGCCAGCCGGCGGTGCCGGATACCGGTGTTCGCGATTGGAGGTATCACGGCGTCGCGCGTGGGTGAAGTGCGGCGGGCCGGAGCATGTGGCGTGGCCGTGATCTCCTCAATCCTCTCTGCCGGAAGCGTTGAGTCCGCAACGCACCAACTCCTCGACGCACTCACCGCGCCGCTGTGACAGATTTGGGCGACGACTGTTGACACCTAGTAGGATATCGATGATAGAATTCCGGCAGGCTGAGGCTCCGGGTTCCATCCAAGTTCCCAAGCGATCGGGAGAATCACAAGATGGCCGAGTCGAAGAGGAGTCCGAGCCGGCTCAGCTCCCTCCGCGATTCAGTCAAAAAGTTCACCGAACGGTTGTCAGACGGAGATTCGGACCCCGTGAGCAAAAACGACGAACACATTCGTGAGCTGGAGAAGCTTCGCATCCAGATTCAGTCGATGGAGGAGGAACTACGGCAGCTTCATCAGTCGCGGTATCAATTGGAGCAGGTCTACAAGCAGAACGAAAAACTGACCTCCACGCTGCAGGATGCCAAGGCACAGATCGAGGCGCTGCGCGCAGAGGTGGACAAGCTCACCGCCCCCCCATCCACCTACGCCATTTTTTCTAGTCTCAACACCGATGCGACGGCGAATATCTACGTCTCTGGCCGTAAGATGAAGGTGAACCTGCACCCCTCGATCAAGGCGAAGGAGTTGAGAAAGGGGCAAGAGGTGATCCTCAATGAGGCCTTCAACGTCATCGAAGCCCGCGGATTCGACGGACAGGGTGAAGTGGTTCGCCTGAAGGACCTCTTGGAGGGGCGGCGCGCGCTTGTGACCCTGCACTTCGACGAGGAGAAAGTCGCGGAGTTGGGCGAGCCGTTGCTCGACGAGCGGCTCAGCGTCGGGGATCATCTGCTCTACGACCCCCGGTCCGGCTACGTGATCGAGAAACTCCCGAAATCCGAGGCGGAAGAGCTGGTGCTGGAAGAGGTGCCCGACATCAGCTACGACCACATCGGAGGGCTCGAAAAGGAGATCGAACAGGTCCGGGACGCGGTTGAGTTGCCGTTCCTGCATCCTCAGCTCTTCGCCGAGCATAAGCTGAGCCCGCCGAAAGGGGTCCTGTTGTATGGACCCCCCGGATGCGGGAAGACGTTGATCGCCAAGGCGGTCGCCAACTCGATCGCAAAGAAGCTCGGCCATCTCACCGGCAAGGAGATCCGCAGCTTTTTCCTCCATGTGAAGGGCCCCGAGCTCTTGAACAAATACGTCGGCGAGTCGGAGCGGCAGGTGCGGGAGGTGTTCAAGAAAGCCAAGGAACGAGCGGCCAATGGCAACCCGGTCATCGTGTTCTTTGATGAAATGGACGCCTTGTTCCGGACTCGCGGCTCCGGCATCTCCTCGGATGTTGAGTCCACCATCGTCCCGCAATTCCTGTCGGAGATCGACGGGATGGAAAGTCTTCGCAACGTGATCGTGATCGGGGCCAGCAATCGGCAGGATCTCATCGATCCGGCCGTGCTAAGAGCCGGTCGGCTGGACGTCAAGATCAAGATCTCACGGCCTGATGTGACGGCCGCTCGGGACATCTTCTCCAAGTATGTGATCGCAGACCTTCCGTTTGCGGCGGAGGAAATGGAGCGCCACGGCGGAGATCGTCGTACGCTGGTTGACCGGCTGATCGGGATGACCGTCGAGGCCATGTACGCGATGAGTGAGGAGAACAAATTCCTCGAGGTCACGTATGCGAACGGAGAAAAGGAGATCCTCTACTTCAAGGATTTCGCCAGCGGCGCGCTGATCGAAGGCATCGTCTCTCGGGCGAAGAAATACGCCATCAAACGGGTGATCGCGACCCAGGAGAGGGGCATCAAAGCGGATGATCTCCTCCGGGCGATCCGGGACGAGTTCAAGGAGCACGAGGATCTCCCGAACACCACGAACCCGGACGACTGGGCGAAGATCGCCGGGAGAAAAGGCGAAAAGATCATTCACGTCCGAACCATTACGGCGGGTTCGACCGAGTCCAGGCGGATCGAGACGATCAGCACCGGCCATTATTTCTGATCTTAACCCATGGTCCCTTGCCACATGAGCGCAAGAGTCAACGCAGTGAGGTCATCTTGCAACGCGTGATGGGAACAGAAACCGAGTTCGGCATTGCCGCGCGGGAGGCGGACGCTCTCGATCCGGTCTCCAATTCGCTCCAGTTGATCGGGCAGTATCCTGCGCTGCCGTCCGCTCAGGCGATCTGGGACTATGAGAACGAGAACCCGCTGCTCGATGTCCGGGGGTTTGAGGTGGAAGGCGAGCGGGAACGGCCCGGCCCCGAATACAATCGGTTGCTGAACAAGCTGCTCTCCAACGGCGGTCGCCTGTACGTCGACGGGGCGCATCCGGAATATTCCACCCCGGAATGCACCAACCCGCGGGAGCTCATGGCGTTCGAGCGTGCCGGCGAGCGTGTGCTGGCCGAGTGCCTGCGGGCATTGGTCCGAGCCCGAGGAGGAGAAAAATTTCTGTTGTATAAAAATAATACGGACGGGAAAGGGAACAGCTACGGCTACCATGAGAATTATCTCCTCGCCCGCTCCGTTCCCTTTGACCGCATCGTTCGTGTGCTGCTGCCCTTCCTGGTGACCCGGCAGATCTATGCGGGAGCCGGCAAGGTTGGCGCGGAGAATCAGACCGAGCCGACCGACTATCAGCTCTCCCAGCGAGCCGACTTTTTCGAATGTCTGGTGGATCTGAACACAATGGTGAAACGGCCGATCATCAATACCAGAGACGAGCCCCATGCCGACCCCGCGAAGTATCGCCGGCTCCACGTCATCGTGGGGGACGCGAACATGGCCGAGTTGTCCACCTATCTGAAGCTCGGCACGGCGGCCATCCTGCTGGAGATGGTCGAGGCCAGTGTGGAGTTTCCGAATCTGGATCTGGAAGACCCGGTGCGGGCGATCAAGGAGGTGTCGCGCGACCTCGATATGAAGGGCACGCTGAAGCTGGTCGACGGCCGCGTCACGTCCGCCATCGGGATCCAGCGTGCCTACCTCAAGACCGCGATGGACTTCTATGCCTGCCATGAGCTGACCCAGATCACCAAAGACGTTCTGGTGCGTTGGGAGGAAGTGCTGGACAAGCTCGAGCGGGATCCGATGCTGTTGGTACGAGAGCTGGACTGGGTAGCCAAGCGGCAGATGATACGGTCCTACATGGAGCGGAGGGGATGCGGCTGGAATGATCCTCGGGTGTTGATGCTGGACCTCCAATACCACGACGTCCGCCCAGAAAAGGGCTTGTATTACACACTGGAGCGCAGCAACCATATTGACCGGCTGCTCCTGGACAGCGAGATTGCCAAAGCGGAGCATACGGCCCCGACAAATACTCGGGCCTATTTCCGGGGGAACTGTCTGAAGAAGTTTCCTCGTGAGGTGTACGCCGCCAGCTGGACGTCGGTGCTGTTCGACGTGGGGAATACCTCGATCAAGAAGATCCCGTTGATGGAGCCTCTGCGCGGGACCGAGTCTCTGACACGCGAGCTTCTGGAGGGATCCGACTCGGCGGAATCGTTGCTTGCCAAGCTGACCGCCTGACCGTCTTCCACCCGAGCCGGCCATCCCCGTGCGAGGTGATACCTAAACTCAGGTGCCGGTCGATCTGAACCGGCAGGAGACGATGGACGTGCCGCTGTTTCCGGACGACTACGGCTCAAGTTTCTTTGACTACCTTATTCAGCAGCGTCCGGATCTGGCCCCGGCCGGCCGCGGATTCACGCCCGCGCCATCCCCGCCGTTGCTCGATGAGAGCCGCGGACCCTCCATCCCACCGATTTCGCATGGCACGACGGTGTTGGCGCTCAAATACCAGGGCGGAGTCGTGGTCGCAGGTGACCGTCGGGCGACCGAAGGCTTTCAGATTGCGGGCCGCCGCATCGAGAAAGTGTTCAAAATTGACGAGCACTCGGCGATGGCGATTGCCGGCGCCGCCGGACCCTGCATCGAGATGGCGAAGCTGTTTCAGACCGAACTCGAACACTATGAAAAGCTGGAAGGGGTGCAACTGTCGTGTGAAGGGAAGGCGAACAAGCTCGGCCAGATGGTCAAGGCCAATCTGCCGATGGTCTTCCAGGGACTGGTCGCAGTCCCAATCTACGTAGGGTATGACCTCAAGCGGGCGGAGGGACGCATCTTCAAATACGACATCACAGGCGGCCGCTACGAGGAATCGGACTATCACTCCATCGGCTCCGGCGGAAAGGACGCACGGAATACGATGCGGGAACATTTCCGTAGAAACCTGTCTGAAGAGGAGGCGCTCAGGCTTGCCTTGCTCGCGCTCTATAATGCCGCCGAGGAGGATGTCGGAACCGGAGGGCCGGACATGGTGCGGGGAATCTACCCGACCGCCAAACTGGTCACCGCCGGAGGCATTACGGACGTCGAGGACCCGCGTATCGGAACGGTCTACACCGCACTGATTGAGGGGCGCAAGAAGGAGGTTTAGGCATGCCGTTACCCTACTATGTCTCTCCTGAGCAGATGATGCAGGACAAGGCGGAGTATGCCAAGAAGGGCATCGCGAAGGGACGGTCCATCATCGCCATGGAGTATGCGGACGGGGTGTTACTGGTCGCCGATAATCCTAGCGCCTCCTTGTACAAGATTTCTGAAATTTACGACAGCATCGCATTCTCCGGTGCCGGCAGATACAGCGAGTTTGAGAACCTGCGCAAGGCCGGCATCCGACATGCTGACCTGAAGGGGTTCATGTACAGCCGCGAAGACGTCACGGCCAGGTCCCTTGCCAATGGCTACTCGCAAAGCCTCGGCACGATCTTCGGCCAGGAACTCAAGCCGCTGGAAGTGGAAATTCTGGTTACGCAGGTCGGTGAACAAGGACGCCCGAATGAGATGTATCGAATTTCATTCGACGGGAGCATCTTTGATGAACGGGGCTTTGCCGCGATCGGGGGACGTGCCGAGGCCCTGCTGGTCTTTCTCAAGGAGCGATACAAGGGCGAGCCCCCGACCTTGAAAGCGGCTCTCTCCCTCTGCATGGCAGCCCTGGAAAGCGTGACGAATCAGAAACTCCCGATCGAGGGGCTTGAAGTCGCCGCGCTGGATCGCACTCGCGCGGGTCGCAAATTCCTTCGCATTCCGCCAGCCGAGTCTCGCCAGATCCTTGCCTGATATTGAAGAACACCTCGCGGGAGTGTATGCTGGGAGTGTCTTCCGTGCAGAACCCGCTGCGTCCCTATGAAACAGCGAATCTTCGGTCTTGAGAATGAGTACGGCCTGATCTTTTCGCCCAACGGGCGCATCTATCTCCCGATGGAGAAGGTCCTCGGGTATATCTTCGAGGGCCTCATCCCAAACAGCTGGCCCTCGAACGCTTTTCTGATCAACGGTGCGCGGTTTTACCAGGATACGGGCTGTCACCCGGAATATTCGACGCCCGAGTGCGACAATATTCTGGATCTCGTCATCCATGACAAGGCCGGGGAGCGCTTGCTGGAGGCCTGTCTCCCCGCAGCCGAGGAGCGGCTCAGAGAAGAGGGACTCTCGGGAGAGATTTATATCTTCAAGAACAACACCGACTCGCTCGGTAATACCTATGGCTGCCACGAAAATTATCTGATGCGTCGGGACGTGGATTTCTGGAAGGTGACCGAACAGCTCATTCCGTTCTTTGTGACGCGTCAGATCTACTCCGGATCCGGCAAGGTCCTAAAGGTCTCGGGCAAGCCGCAGTATTTCATTTCGCAGCGAGCTCAACATATCCACGAAAAGACCTCCTCATCCACGACCTCTTCCAGGAGCATTATCAACACGAGGGACGAGCCCCACGCCGACGCCGAAAAATATCGTCGGCTTCACATCATCGTCGGCGATTCAAACATGTCCGAGTACGCCACCTACCTTAAAGTGGGGACCGCCGCGTTGGTCCTGTCCATGATCGAGGACGGGTACACCGTCGCCGGCATCGAGCTGGAAGATCCGGTGAAAGCCATCCGTGAGGTTTCTCGCGATCCGACATTGAAAAAAAAGGTGAAACTGGACGATGGCCGGCAAATGAGCGCCATCGAGATTCAGCGCGCCTATTTGGAGCGAGCGCAGGAGTACCTGAGCGCGCAGGCGCACGATCCGATCATGGAGGACGTGCTGGCGAAGTGGTGTCCAATGTTGGATCGCCTGGAAGACGACCCGATGCAGTTGTTCCGAGAGGTGGACTGGGTCAGTAAGAAGCTGGCCATTGAGTCCTATGTCAACAAGAAGGGGTGCGGGTGGGACGATCCGAGAGTCTTTCTGATGGATCTCCAGTATCATGATATCAAGCGGACGCGAGGTCTGTATTATTTGATGGAGTCACGCGACATAACCGAGAGGGTCGTGGACGAAGAAGCGGTGCAACGCGCGATGTCGGTCCCGCCCCAAACGACTCGGGCCAAAGTGCGGGGAGACTTCATCCGGTTCGCCAGAGCGAAGAACCGGTCTTACACGGTGGACTGGACCTATCTGAAGCTGAACGGGTACTGGGAAGAGACGATCCTGTGCATGGATCCATTCAGCGCCATCAACCGGCGAGTGGAAGAGTTGGTCTCGCAGGTGGCCGGCTTGCGGTTCTACCGATGATGATCAACGGCGTCGACCGAATACGAGCAACGAAGAGCCGAACGGATCTGGTGTTTATCATGGCCGTTGTGCTCTTGGCCAGCGTCTTCCCGGTCAAT
Source organism: uncultured Nitrospiraceae bacterium (assembly GCA_964373365.1). Classification (GTDB taxonomy): domain Bacteria; phylum Nitrospirota; class Nitrospiria; order Nitrospirales; family Nitrospiraceae; genus CAYJUP01. The sequence continues at coordinate 11,886 of CAYJUP010000008.1, read as the reverse complement.
CTCCTGCCGAGCGCTCCCCATGAGCTCCGTGGGACTGACGGGCAGTTCAGCGGTAAGCAAGGGGAGGTGCTGTTGGTGAAGGTACCGGTCGGCGGTCATCCGACCGAAGTGGTGGGACGGTTTCTCGGTCGCCAGATTCCGTTTTTTCAAGATACCGTGGCGACCTACATGGGACTGGTGGGTATCGACATGCAGGATGCCCCCGGCACGCATGAGCTCGCCGTCGAGGTGAAGGATCCTGCTGGGCCACGCCTGTTGAGCTACAACATGCTGGTCATGAAAGAGAAGTACCCGGTCCAGCACCTCACCCTGCCGAAAGAGATGGTCGATCTGAATGAGGAGAATCTGGTCCGAGTCAAGTCTGAGCAAGAACGGGTGCGGCTCGTGTTGGATGCCGTGTCCCGGAATCGGCTCTGGAACGGCGTCTTCATCGAGCCGGTGCGGGGAGAGGTCACGGGTGCGTTCGGCCGCGTGCGGATTATCAACGGCCAGCCACGGGGTCCTCACAACGGGGAAGACATAGACACCCCCCTCGGGACCGAAGTCGTCGCGATGAATGACGGGATCGCCAGGTTGACCGTGGACCACTTTTTTTCCGGCAAGGGGGTGTTCGTGGATCACGGCCTCGGGCTGTATTCCATGTATTTTCACCTTTCCGAGATCACGGTGCAGGACGGCGAGGCGATCAAGCGCGGCCAGATGATCGGCAAGGTGGGCGCATCCGGCCGCACCACCGGTCCCCACCTTCACTGGGGAGTTCGTCTCAACGGCGCCCGAGTGAACCCTTTTTCCCTCGTGAAGCTCCCGCTTGACGGCACAACGACAGCTGCGCGCTAGTCAATGCAGGAACGGCAATTGCACCTTGCCATCAGCGAGAGCGACAGCACGTACGCGGAGTCAAACCAAATGGTCAGAACCCCTCGCACCTGTCTCCAGCAGCCAGCCAGATCGTCGTGCGCGCGGTGGTTCCCCGAGATCGTCGGATTGATCGTAGTCTGCGGATTCGGCGCCTGCGCCACGATCCCGAGCAAGTTCGTCAGACAAGCTGAACCAAGCGTCACGCTGACGGCTCTCACCAGCAATCCCGACGCCTATCGCGGCAAGGTCGTCATTTTGGGAGGAGTGGTCGTGGCTCAGAAACAGGAGGCCGGTCGCATCTGGCTTCTGGTGAAGAACCGCCCCCTCGATGCCGATTATGTTCCGCACATCCCTGCCTCGCTGGATCAGCCGGAGGCGAGCGGATACTGGGTGATGCTCTCTCCAGAAGGCTTGCCCAAGACGTTTAAGAACTGGTCACGATTGACCGTGGTCGGTCGGGTCTCCGATGAACGGCCTGTCCAGCATGAGCGTGGGACGGGGAAGGAGCCGGTCCTTGCCGCGATGTATCTGCGTGGATGGGGCAGTGGGTGGGGCGGCTACGGCTTGGATGAGGAATCCTGGGAGGATACTCATGATGTCAGCGTTATCCCTTCAACTCCTCTGAGGGGGGTCAAACCCCAGTAAGCGTAGCTGTCCCTCCTCGGACCCTCTTAGTCAAAGAGCCCTAGCCGGTCGTTGCAAGAGAAAGGGTCACAGGCTAGACGTTCGTCTCGATGCTGGTTGGGGCTTTGTTCAGCACCGTGGCAGCGGCCCGTGAGAGATCCGCGTCGGTGTCGTGGTTGAGGGCATAGATGCGGAATTGGATCAGACGAGTGGGGAGGAGATCCAGGAACTCCTCCAGCGGCTCCGTTGAAACGGTTTGCGTGCCCGGATCGTAGACGAAGAGGGGGACGCCACGCGTGTCCTTGGGGTCCGGTCGTGGATCCAAGGGAGCCATGTCCACCCTGAAAGGCACCTTGTACCATTTGGCCGGTAACTCCTTCTGGATCTGTTTCTCGAACTGCTCGCGACTCGGAAAATCCATCCCGCGTTCTTGGCCTTTTTCTTTCAGGACCGTGTTGTAGGCCATTTTCCACTTCACGTCTCGGCCCAAGACGCGCGCCCACTCCTCGCCGAGCCCTCGTCTGGTCGATTGCCGGGACTTGCTCCATCCACGGACTTCTTCGAGCAAGGACCAGTCGGTGAGAGCCAGATACTCATCCATCTTCTTTCGCGGGTCATGGGGGAAGACGAGCCGCATCGTGTCTCCAAAGATCTCGCGTAAATGAATGTCGATGGCCCGCGTCGTCCGGTGGTAGTACACGTTGGAATACAGGTACATCCGTGTGTTCAGGAACATCTGCAACGCAGGGAGGCCGGTCTTGTGAATCGTGAAGCCGTTGTCGGTAATCAGCGTGTAGTGGATGAGCCGGGTGAGGTCCACCGGGCCGACCGCCACGCCGCACATGTACGAATCGCGGAGGACGTAGTCCAGATTATCTCCGGTATAGCTTCCGGAGATCACCGGCTGCAAACAAGTGAGCCACTTCGGCATTCGTGAGTTGTCCTTGCCCTTATCTTTGAGGATGAGATGCGCGATCTGATCCGGATCCAACTCCTCACCCGCGGCGAACGGCCCCGAGGGGCTCCGACGGATTTTCCGAATGATCGGGCCCAGGTGGTCACGGATGATGAGCTGCCCGAGCTTCTCATGGGTGAGATGGAACGACATCAGGAAGTTGTCGTCAAAGAAATGGCAGAACGGGCCGTGCCCGATGTCGTGCACCAGCGCGGTGACCCGAAGCAGCGATTCCACGTAATTCGCCGACGGCACGTCCTGGGCGGCTTGTTCTAAAAACGGATAGAGGTGCCGGGCGAAGCGGCCCGCAACGTGCATCGTGCCCAGCGAATGAACGAACCGGCTGTGCTCCGCTGAGGGATAGACCCAGCGGGCGCTTTGCAGTTGGTAGATGTAGCGCAGTCGCTGAACCCACGGCGAATCGATGAGGTCTTTTTCCGTGCGTTCCGAATGATCGGGCGTCGAGTAAGGAACCGTAAAGGAGATGTACTGGTGGATCGGGTCGGCGATCAGCGCCGATCCGTCAAAAGGGGCGCTGAGAACGGGAGCCTGGTGCTTCATAATTATGAGCGAATAGCGAGAGCCGGCAGCGAGGAGCGAGTAGCTCAGAGCTCTTAGCTTTTTGCTATTTGCTATTCGCTTTCTCTTGTTCGCCCATCTTAGCTCAAGCCGCTTCGGGGAGGCAACGGCCCACCACTGACCACCGGGTGCCCGACGCGTGCGCGATAGCGCGAGATCAAGAGATACACGGCCGGATAGCAGAGAACCGCGCTGAGGAGGCTCAGGACGACCCCGCCAACGAAAAAGGGAAGGGCGTAGGGCCACACCTGTTTGTAGATCGTCTCGGGGCTGAGGTCGCCCCAGGTGAACGGAGCGACCTGCGGGATGCCCAGCAGTTGGAACCCCATCCAAAACGTCGCGCCCAAAATCGGCACGACAGTCCACGGGTTATTGATGAACGATCCCGCCAGCAGTGCGGCGAAGTTCAAGCGGAACGCCCAGGTACAGAACACCACGGTGAGTGTATGCAGGCCGTAGGTCGGCGAAAAGGCGATGAAGGCACCGATGGCGAAAGCGAGGGCGGTCCGGTGGGGAGACTCGTGCAGGTGGAGGATCTGACTCAGTTGAGAACGAACGCGCGCTATCGAGACCACGCTGCCCCTTGAGGGATCGTGCGCAGGTCCTGAAAATGCTGGTAGCCCGCGATGGCCAGCCGCCGCAACGAGCCGTTTCCTCTCCTCAGGCGTAGTCCGAATCGTTTTGGCCGGACCGTGCCGATGCGAGAAAACCGGCAGCCCGTCCGTTGAGCCAACCGGTCCAGCTTCGCACGGTTCCCGGGTGCAATGGTGAAGAGCAGTTCGTAGTCTTCCCCACCGGTTAAAGCGAGTCGGACGGGATCCGTGCGGCTGGCCGCTGCGTAGGCCCGGCAGGCTGGGGAAAGAGGAAGCGCGGTCGTCTCGATCTCGGCCCCGACCCCGCTCTCTTCGCACACGTGGGCCAGGTCTCCGGATAGCCCGTCGGACAGATCGATCGCGGCGGTCGCCAAGCGGTGGGTCGCGAGCAGTTGACCCTCCTTGATCCGCGGAGTCGGGTGCAGGTGCCTGTCAACCAGGTAGCGCAGGTATTGGCGGTGCCGTTCGTTCGAGCCGCCACCTGCGGGAATCCGCCGTTTGCGCCCCGTCACGAGGAGGTTCAGCCCCGCCAGGGAGTCCCCCAGCGTGCCGGTCACATAGAGCAGGTCCCCGACACGGGCACCATCTCGCGTGAGAGCCATGCCGGCCTGGGCGAAGCCCGTCAGCGTGATGCTGAGGAACAACCCGTGTCGGGACGCCGACGTGTCTCCTCCCACCAGCTCCACCTTGTAGGGACGGCATGCGCGCATCAGCCCACGATACAGTCGCTCAACTTCGGCAGAGGTGCGCGAGGGGGGAATGGCCACCGCGACCAACATGTATCGGGGTGTCCCGCCCATGGCGGCGATGTCGCTGAGATTGGCGACCGCCGCCTTGTATCCGATGTCCTCGAAGGTGGCGGTCTCGAGATCGAAATGGATGCCTTCGGCCAGAAGATCGGTGGTCAGCAGCAGCGTGCGACCGGGAGATGATCTGATGACCGCCGCATCATCGCCGATGCCGCGCAGCACTGATCGTCCGGTCTGCCCAAAGCGGCGACGAAGAAGTCGGATGAGCCGGAACTCGCCAAGCTGGGATCCGGCAGGGCGTGCCGATCGGGAGGACATCTCAAGACGAAGGAGGAGACAGCGACGAAACCGACACGGTCGGCTGCAATGGCCGCGGGCGAGGGGCGCGTGGAGGTTTTTCGATCCGGCCGGTCTTGGAGCGGCTCGCTCCGCGCTGCTTGCCCACAGGCTTGGGTTTCGACCGCTGCGCGGTTCCTCGGCGAAGGCCGGCCTTGATCACGTCGTCCATTGTCTCGGCAAAGACGAACTGAATGCCGCGCAGCAAGTGTTTGGGGATTTCCTCGAGGTCTTTTTCGTTGCGTTTCGGAAGAATCACGGTGGACAGCTTCGCCCGTTTGGCCGCCAGGATCTTCGCCTTCAGGCCGCCGATGGGCAGCACGCGCCCGCGCAGGGTCACCTCTCCCGTCATCGCCACGTCGCAGCGGACCGGGATGTTCGACAGGATGGACGCCAGGGCCGTGGCCATCGTGATGCCGGCCGAAGGGCCGTCCTTGGGAATCGCGCCGGCCGGCACGTGGATATGGATATCGGTTTTTGCAAAGATATCCGGGCTGATGCCCAGCAGTTTCTCCCGTGAGCGCACATAGCTGAGCGCAGCCTGGGCCGACTCTTTCATCACATCGCCGAGGTGGCCGGTCAGCGTGAGCTGTCCCTTCCCTTTCATCACAGTCGCCTCGATGTACAGAACATCTCCTCCGGACTCGGTCCAAGCGAGGCCGGTCGCCACCCCAATCTCGTCTTTTTCCTGTTCGGCCTCGGGTAAAAACTTGGGGACGCCGAGGGACTTGTGCAGGTTGGCAGGGGTAATGGCGTAGCACTGCGGCTTGCCTTCAGCCACCTTTTTGGCCACCTTGCGCATCACGCTGGCGATCTCGCGCTCCAGGTTCCGGACCCCCGCCTCCCTCGTATAGTGGGACACGATCTGGCGCAAGGCCGGCTCGGTGATGCGGATGTGTTCCGCCGTGATGCCGTGCTCCTTCAGTTGCCGCGGGATGAGATACCGCTGGGCGATGCCCAGCTTCTCCTCTTCGGTATACCCCGGGATTTCGATGACCTCCATCCGATCTTTGAGGGCGGGGAGGATCGGGTCGATGAGGTTGGCGGTGGTGATGAACATGACCTCGCTCAGGTCGAAGGCGACTCCCAGATAGTGATCGCTGAAAGCATGATTCTGTTCCGGGTCCAGTACCTCGAGCAGGGCGGCCGAGGGGTCTCCACGAAAGTCCATCCCCACCTTGTCCACCTCGTCCATCATGAAGACCGGGTTGTTCGTGCCGGCTTGTTTGATGCCTTGAATGATGCGTCCGGGCAGCGCGCCCACGTAAGTCCGGCGATGGCCCCGAATCTCAGCCTCGTCGCGGACGCCACCGAGGCTGATGCGCACGAATTCTCGCCCCAATGCCCGGGCGATCGACTTGCCGAGCGAAGTCTTCCCAACACCCGGCGGACCCACGAAACACAGGATCGGCCCCTTCATCTTGTCCTTCAATTTTCGGACGGCGAGGTATTCAAGGATGCGCTCCTTGACCTTTTCCAGGTCATAGTGATCCTCGTCCAGCACCTTGGCCGCGGCCTTGATGTCCAAGTTGTCCTTTGACTTCTTGCTCCACGGCAGCTCGACCATCCATTCCAGGTAGGTCCGGACCGTCGCCGACTCAGCCGTGTCCGGGTGCATCTTCTCCAGACGCTTGAGCTGCTTCTCACCTTCTTTCAACACCTTCTCCGGCATCTTGGCATCTTTGATGCGCTTGTGGAAGTCGGCGATTTCCTCTGCTCGTTCGTCCAGCTCCCCCAGTTCCTTCTGAATGGCCTTCAGTTGCTCTCGAAGGAAGTACTCACGCTGGGTCTTGTCCATTTCTCCCTTCGCTTGGGCCTGGATCTTCTGCTGCATGGAGAGGACTTCGACCTCTTTCGACAGAATCTCGCTGACTCGTTTGAGCCGTGCGATGGGATCCTCTACCTCCAGGACATCCTGCGTCACTTCCACTTTGAGCCCGAGGTTCGAGACCACCATATCAGCCAAGCGGCCCGCATCTTCCAGGTTCTCGATCACCACCATCACGTCCGGCATGAGCATCTTGCCCAAGCTGACGATCCGCTCGAGCTGTTCCTTGACGGTCCGCATCACCGCCTCGGCTTCGAGCGATGACGAGGGCGGTTTGGCCTCGACGATCTTCGCGATCCGGACCGAGTAATAGGGTTCGGTCTGAATGTATTCCTGAACCTTGCCCTTCGACAGGCCCTGGACCAAGATCTTGATGCGCCCATCCGGAAGCTTGAGCATGCGCATGATGATCCCGATGGTCCCGACAGCATGGATATCCTCCGGCTTCGGATTCTCCACATCGAGCGCTTTCTGGGTGGCCAGGAAAATCATGCGGTTTCCGGCCAGCGCCGCCTCGATCGCCTTGATGGACATCTCGCGGCCGACGAACAGAGGCAGCACCATGTACGGGAAGACGACGATATCCCTCACCGGAAGCAGGGGGAGCTGGTCCGGCATCTCGAGGTTTTGGATCTCTCGTTCGGCTGATTCCGATGGCATCAGGATGACGTCCTTTTAGACCGAACAGATAGACAGGGCGGTGCGACAGTCAAGCCGTGCGGCAGAAACGAGGCATGCCGTCAGGCCCAGAGCATCCTCGTATGTCAGCGCAACTGTTTGAGATATCGAGAGAACTCCGGACCGAGTACCGGGTCCTTGAGCGCGAATGCGACGGTCGCTTTCAGAAACCCCAGCTTGTCCCCTGCGTCGTGACGCTGTCCTTTGATTTCCTGGGCGTAGATCGGAGCGTTCCGCGCGAGGAGACGCAAGGCGTCGGTCAGTTGGATCTCACGATTTTTGCCGGGGGCGGTGCGCTCGAGGATCGCAAAGATGTCGGGGGAGAGCACGTAGCGACCGATCACCGCATAGCGGGACGGGGCAGCGGCGGGGGTCGGTTTCTCCACCAAGTCCAAGACCCGATGAAGACCCGCGGCCACGCGCTGTGTGGCGACAATACCGTACTGCCTCACCGCGCTCCGGTGCACCTTCTGAACACCCAGCACGGCTCCGTTGCCCGGGTCATACACCTGAATGAGTTGGGCCAACGCCGGGACGGGAGCGTCAATCACCTCATCGCCTAAAATGACGGCGAAGGGTTCGTTTCCGATCAGGTGCCGCGCGCACAACACGGCATGTCCGAGCCCGAGCGCCTGGGATTGTCGGACGTAGCAAAAGTTCGCCAGTTCGGAGATTCGTCGGACATCTTTCAGGAGCTGGGCTTTCCCGTTCCCCTTGAGATTTTCTTCGAGTTCGAACGAGCGGTCGAAATGGTCCTCGATCGCGCGCTTCCCCCGTCCGGTGATGATAATGATGTCCTCGATGCCCGAGGCGACCGCCTCCTCCACCGCATACTGGATGAGCGGTTTATCCACCAGGGGAAGCATTTCCTTCGGGGAAGCCTTGGTTGCCGGAAGGAAGCGGGTGCCGAGACCGGCGGCCGGGATGATGGCTTTCCGGATCATAGCAGGCGGCATGTGTGGATACTATGTGATGGGTAAGAGGAAGTCAAGAATGCGAGGTGTGGCTGGCGACGCGCTCTGGTGGTCCCTGACAGGAGAAATTATCTTTACATTATCTGAGAGGCCCCCTATAATTCCTTAGTCTTTTCAAAATCTTTCATCGGGTCTCGGATGACCGGGGCAGCACGGAGCGCTCGCGGGGATACGCGAGCAGGGAAGACGCTGTGCGTCGTCGGTCCACGGGCGCGCCGGACGCCATGGTTTCACACTACGACAATTCACGCGTCGCCAGTCGTGTTCCTCTCTCGGATTTTCCAGCCTCGGGATCGGTCTCTACGCGCGGTGGTCAGCGGGTCCAAGCAGAAAGGCCGCGGTGACCAATCGGGTCGTGAGTCGATCACATTTTCTCGTCGTCGCGATGGTCGTCTCGCTTCTCTTTTCGTCCACGGGCAGTCTGCACGCCCAAGAGAGCCTCCAGAAGGTGAAGTCCATCGAGGTGCGGGGAAACAAACGTATCGAGGAGTCGGCCATCCGCGGCCGTCTCACGCTCAAGGTCGATGATCCGTATACGGGAGAGGCAATCCGGGCTCAGATCAGGCTCATCTATGAGATGGGGTTCTTCGAAGACGTGCGGATCGAGACTGACCCGGTCGTGGGAGGGGTGGCGGTGGTGTTCGTGGTTCGAGAGAAGCCGTTCATCACCGAGATCGTCTTTGACGGCAACGAGAACCTCAGCGAGGACAAGTTGAAAGAGAAGATGACCATCCGCAGTCAGTCCTTTTTGGACCAGCAACAGGCCAAAGAAAGCGCCGAGCGGATTCGGCTGGCCTACCAGGAGGATGGGTATTACAACGCGGAGGTGATCCCGATCATTCTGGCGTTGGAGGAAGACCGAAAGCGGCTCACATTCTTCATCAAGGAAGGTGAGCGGGCCAGAATCAAGACTGTCACCTTTGAGGGGATGCAGGTCATCACGAAAAAAGAAGTGTTCAAGGTGATCGCCACCCGGGAGTGGGTCCCGCTTTACGGCATTTTCTTGGGCTCCATTCCCTCCATCTTTACGGATGCGGGCATTATCAAGCGGGAGGAATTGCCCAACGATGTCGAGCGCATCAAGGAAGTGTATCTGAACAAAGGCTACCTCAATATCCAGGTGGGTCTGCCGGTCGTCGAGCTGACCGAAGATAAAAAATGGTTCACGGTCACCTTTCCGATCGTGGAAGGAGAGCCGTACACCGTCGGAGAGGTCGGATTTCGGGGAAACACGATCTTCGAGGAGGCGGAACTCAGAACAGGGATGAAAATCAGTCCTGGCGAAATCTTCCAGCGCGCTAAGATTCGCGAGGAGTTGACCCGACTGACCGATCTCTATGGGACAAAGGGGTACGCGTTCACGGATGTCAACCCATCGGTCACGCCGGATGCTCAGACAAAGACCGCTGCGCTCATCTTCCACATCAAAGAAGGGGACCTCATCAGGATCCGGCAGATCCATATTACCGGCAACGACAAGACCCGAGACAACGTCATCCGCCGAGAGCTCAGGGTCAACGAACAGGAAGTCACCGACACGGTCGCGATGAAACGGAGTTACCAACGGCTGACCAACCTCAACTATTTTGAGACGGTCGAGATCTTGCCCAAGCAGGTGGAGCCAGACAAGGTGGACCTCGATGTCAAGGTGAAAGAAAAACCCACCGGATCCTTCAGCGTCGGTGGAGGGTTCAGCACACTGGACCAATTCGTGGCGATCGCGGACATCACGGAAGGCAATCTGGGCGGGCGCGGGCAAGTGGTGCGGGTCCGAGGGCAATTAGGTCAGCGCCGGTCTCTCGGACTTCTCTCCTTTCGGGATCCCTATCTCTATGATTCGCTGACGTCGGTGCAGGGAGATCTTTACAGGACTATTACGAACTACACCACGTACGCTGAGGACAAATCGGGGGCCAGCGTGTCGTTTGGGCGGTGGTTTTCAGAATACACCTCCGGGAACTTCAGTGTGGTGGCGGAGAGTCTGGAACTCAGCGACGCGACAGTCGACGCTCCCCAGTTCGTTCTGGACCAAATCGGGACTCAGTCCACGACCGGATTTCGTTCTGCGCTGTCCCGGGACACGAGAGACTATTTCCTGGACCCAAGAACGGGCACGCGCAGCGCCGTCACCCTGGATTTCGGCACGCCGACACTGGGGGGGACGAATAATTTTTACAAGTTCACCGTTGATGCCCTCAAGTACACGCCGCTGTTCTGGGATCTTCGTCATTCAATTCGCGGACGGTTCGGTATTGCTGAAGGCTTGGGTGGGAAACCGATCCCTCTCACGGAACGGTTCTACGTGGGCGGCATCAACACGATGCGCGGATTCGTGTTCGGCCGCGCCGGCCCGGTGACGTCGAGCGGGGCACTGCTGGGCGCCGATCGGCAGATCATCATCAATAACGACTTCATCTTCCCGATTTCCAAGGAGGCGAAACTCAACGGGGTCTTCTTCTTCGATTACGGCGAAGGATTCGAAGAAGGTGATAAGCTGAGAACGAAGCTCCGGTCGGCAGCCGGAATAGAGGCGCGGTGGATCTCGCCGTTCGGCCCGCTCCGTGTCGCCTATGGACTTAACCTCGACCCGAATCCGCTGGAGCGGAAGGGCGTCTTTGAATTCTCGGTCGGGTCGCTGTTCTAGGAGGACGTTAATCGTGAAACGTTAACCGTTAAACGATTCCGAACAGGAAATTTTCCTCTCACAATTCACGAACAACGTTTAACGATTAACGGCATCGAGAATGCATATAGATGAAGGGTGTGGAAAGAAGAACAGGGGAGAAAGCGGATCTATGAAGCGAAGAGTAGAGAACCAGTCGAGTCGTGTGAAGGAAGTCAACGTCCTGGTGTGTGGGGTGGGGGCGATGGCAGTGCTCCTTCTAGGGGGGGGGTGCGCCACCGCGTCGTCCACCCAGCCGGCCGTCCGGATCGGCGTAGTCGATTCACAGAAAGTGCTCAATGAGACGGAGGCCGGGAAAAAAGTGATGGGATCGCTCAACACGTTTATGAAGAATCGTCAGTCCCTCATCGAGCTGGAGGAGAAAGAGCTGAAGCGTATGGAAGATGATCTCGTCAAGCAAACGAGCGTGCTCAGCGCCAATGCGAAAAAAGAGCGTGAGGATCAACTGCGCCGTCGGGCGATGGAGTTTCAGCAGAAAGTGAACGAGTTGAACCGTGAAGTCCAGGACAAGCAGAAGGAAGTGCTCGAAGGGTTCAGGGATAAAGTGGAAAAAGTGGTGGCGAAAGTGGCGCAGCAGATGGGGCTGCTGGTGGTCATCGAAAAAGGTCGGGCCGGCTCCACTGTGTACAATGACTCCTCGTTGGACCTTTCCGCCAGGGTGATCGAGGAGTTCGGGAAAGAGGCCCAGTAACAGAATTCTCATGACCTGTTCTGCTGCGTGCGGAAGAGAAAGGAGCTTGAAAGGATGAAGCGCGGGAAATGGGTTGCGGTGGCCGGGGTGGTCTTGCTGGTGTTGAGCCAGGAGGGATCGGGCCTGTCGGCGGAGGCGTTCAAGGTCGGTGTGATCGATCAGCAGGCGGTACTGGAAAAGTCGAAATCCGGAAAGCATGCGCTTGATGCACTGAAGGAATTCTCGGCCAGCCGTCAGAAAATCGTCTCCGCCGATGACCAGGAATTGAAAAAGATCGAAAAAGAGCTGAAGGATCAGGAGGCGGGGCTCAGTGAGGCGGTCAGACGGGAAAAGCAGGA
>CAYJUP010000007.1:0-26708 GCA_964373365.1 uncultured Nitrospiraceae bacterium | reverse complement strand
TGGATCCGAATCTTCGCGAGCGGTTGAAGATGCCGGAGCGCTCACTCATTGTGAGCATTCCTGTGAGAATGGACGACGGCACCGTCAGGGTGTTTACGGGATATCGCGTCCAGCACGACTCTTCGAGGGGGCCCTCCAAGGGAGGGATTCGCTACCATCCCGACGTCAATCTCGGGGAGGTAGCGGCTCTGGCCATGTGGATGACCTGGAAATGCGCGCTGGCCGGGCTACCGTTCGGCGGGGCAAAGGGCGGCGTTCAGGTGGCTCCGAAGCAGCTTTCCCGTGGCGAGTTGCAGCGACTGACCCGCCGTTATGCGGCAGAAATCTTTCCGCTCATTGGTCCGGACAAGGACGTTCCCGCCCCTGACGTCGGCACCGACGCGCAAGTCATGGCGTGGATCATGGATACCTACAGCCAGCAGGTAGGCTTCGCCGTGCCGGGCGCCGTGACGGGCAAGCCACTGTCTATTGGAGGCAGCCTCGGACGCGAGGAGGCCACGGGCCGCGGCGTGGTCTACGTGACGCTGGAAGCGATGCGGCATCTCCGTGTGGATCTTGAGAAGGCGACGGTCGCGGTGCAGGGATTCGGGAATGTCGGGTCGAACACCGCGCGAATCATCAGGGAAGCCGGTGCCAAGGTTATCGCGGTGAGCGACGCCACGGGCGGCCTCTACAATACCAACGGCTTAGACATCCCCGAGCTGCTGAAACGCTACCGCGTAGACGGTCAGCCGCTTCGCGAGACCAAGATGGGTGACTGGATCAGCAATGAGGAGCTATTGGGGCTGGACTGCACGGTACTGGTCCCCGCGGCTCTCTCGGAGCAGATCACACACAAGAATGCCGCCAAGGTCCGGTGCCGGATTTTGACCGAGGGAGCCAATGGACCGACGACGCTGGAGGCGGATCAGATCTTGACCGACAAGGGTATTTTCATCATTCCGGATATCCTCGCCAACTCAGGAGGGGTCATCGTGTCCTATTTCGAGTGGGTCCAGGACGCGCAACGATTCTTCTGGAAGGAAAAGGACATCCGGGACCGGCTGCACGAGATCATCACGGCGGCGTTCCATCACACCCTGCAATTCTCGACGGCCCAGCGGGCGACCATGCGAATGGCCGCGCTCATGAGTGGCATCGACAAAGTGGCCCAGGCCCACCTGGCGCGGGGGCTGTATCCGTAAGAACGTTAACCGTTATACGTGAACCGTGAACCGCTGAGTGTGAGACAGAGGAACGGGCCAACCTTCCTCGGCGATTAACGATTCACGTTTAACGAACAACGAGCACCTCATGAAGTACGTCCTGGCAGCAATCGCCGGGGTCTGGATGGCTGATGGGCTCGCGCTCGTGGTGGCTCCCCGTCATGTGATCGCGCGGGTGCGGGAAGCGCTGACGCTCTCACCGACGATGCTGCGGGTGGAAGGCGTGGCCGCCTGCCTGGGCATTCTTCTACTCCTGGGGACCGAGGGGCTCCGGTACCAACCGCTGTGGACGATCACGGGCGCCGCGATGGTCATCAAAGGCGTGTTCCTTGCCGTCGGGCCCGAGCAGTGGAGACAGTGGGTGTTAGGATGGTGCCTGCAACGCGAGGATGTGGATTACCGGTTCTGGGGATTGGGGCTGTGCACCCTGGCGCTACTCTTGTTGCACGCGTTGGGCTGGCTGGGGAACACCTGAGAGGATGCTGAGCGCTCTTTTGTTTGGGCTGATCAGTCTGATCTGGCTGGCGATGGGGCTGGCGATGATCGCGGTACCGTTGTGGTGGAGCGCGTGGGTCAAGCGTTCGGTGGCGGATGCCCTCCACCGATACGTGGCGGCTCAGGGTCTGATCCTGGGAGGGCTGATTCTGGTGTTGGGCGCTTCCACCCATCGGGGGTATTGGCTGTGGGTGACCGTAGGCTCGCTCGGAGTGGCGAAAGGCATGGTCCTGCTCGGATTGGGGGAGTCACGCCGTGAACGTCTGCTAGCAGTATGGGAACGCACCCCAGCGTGGGCCTGTCGGCTTGCCGGCGTGATGACGGTGACACTGGCCACACTGTTGACCATCGACACGATGCGAGGATAACTGGCAGGGCAGGGCCATGAACGACATCGTTTCGCTCTGGCAGGTGCACCGGGATGCGGGCTGGCCCAAATTCACGGATCCGAACGAGGGAGAGTTGATGACGCTGGATACCGTCATCAGCGGGTGCGTCACCTATTACTTGGAGTCCGAAGACGGCCTGGATCCTCAGCGAGTCGAGATGCTGGAAAGCTGTCTTGCCGACCTCAACGGGCTCTTACCCGAGCTGGCTGATGAGGCCGGCCAATACTTTGAACGTCTGCGTACGCTCGCCACGTTGCTTCTGGAGACCCACCATCATCCATAGCTTGCGCCTGTCCGGTCGCGGTTCTTGGCTCTGCTGTACTGGCAGGCCCCATGGGGCGCGCGAGGACGGCAACGTTTCAGGTCATGCGGTTGAACGTTTTCATGACTGGGCTGGCCCATGGCGTCACAGCGATCTGGGCCTACGGAGGGGGAGACTTGGCGGTGTGCGTGGTGGGACGAAGGGATTGTGGAGATCGCCAAGGCCGATTTCAATCAGCTCATTGAGTCGCTCACTGCCGGAGAGGGTCTGAGTGGCGGTATTTGGCGAAACAGATCAGGTTCAGCTTGTGGTAATGGTTGGGCAGGAGCGATTCGGGCTGATATCCCATCCCGAGGAACAATCCGATGTTGCGAGGCGTGCTCAGCATCGTGCAGACGTAAAACTTGTGAGCGTCGGTGGCCATTCGTTCGACTTCTTTCATGAGGGCTTTGGCGAACCCGCGGCCTTGGTGCGAGGGGCTCACTGAAAGCAGGCGAATCACGCAGACGCCCGCCACGGTCCAGAATCGAACTGAGCCCACGACGGTGCCGTCCGACTCCGCAACCAGGATCGCTTTGTCAGTCGCGTCCAGCTTGATGCTTTCAAGAGACTCTGTTGTCCAGGGGCTCACCTCGTACACGTTGCGATATTCGGAGAATGCCTCCCGTTGAATCTTCAGAATGTCCGAGAAGTCCCGTTCCGTGGCCCGCCTGATCGCAATTTTCGTCGCTCTCGCGTTTTCCATTGCAGGTCTCTGTCGCTGTCATACCTCAGCGCCGGTCGTTTTTTCAAGGCTCGTTCACACGCGCTGTCTTTCAGCCGGTGAAGTGATGAGATGGACCTTGGGTTGCCTTGCAAGTTCAGGTGTCGTCGGCTACAATGCCTCCGTTTTTTCTTGCTTTCCCTGGTGGTTGAGGCCTGGCTTCAGCCTTGAGGCTTGCGTCCAGTGGTAAAGGAGGACTCGATGAGAGGGAGGCGATCGCTGCTCTTACTTGCTTCGCTGGGGCTCACGCTCATGGCCGGGATGGATCCGGTTGTCGGAGCCGAACCCTACGAGCTCAGCAAGAATGACGTGATGGATCCCAAGATCTTCAAGAGCACTGATATCTCATTGTTCGGAGTGAAGCTCGGCGATCCTGAGAGCAAGGCCTTGGATATCTTGGTGAACGAAAAGATTCCGGGGGTGAAAGTTGAACAGGAGGCCACGTTCATCTTGCTGTTGGATCAGCGCAAACCCACCGGTCCTATGGCGGGTGTTCGACTGCTTGATGGGAAAGTTGACCTGATCTTCATCAATAATCGCTTTGCGTACAAGGCGAGGGGCATCTTTCGCAATATCCTCAACAGCGAGAGCCCGGACGAGATTCGTAAACTTCTCGGCAAAGAAGATTTTGGGGATGAGAACGTGATGGGTGCTGCGATGAACTACGAGAAACAGGGAATTCTGGTCAATTACCTGGGCAAGGATGTGAACGTCGAGTTTACCCTCCCCCAGTAGGAAGGATGGCGAATGGTCCGCTCGCCCCACTGGAGGTCCGCCGTCTCGATCGGAATCTGTGTGGTGGTGCTTGCGGTGTCCCTGGCTCACGCGCAGGGGCAACAGGATCAAGAGCTCCTGGCGCCTGAGCCGCTCCTCTTCGACTCGCCGCTCGAATTTCTGGATTTCAGCAATCCCACCACCATTGAGGGGCGGATCCGGTACGTCGATCTGTCGGAGCGTGCGATCTGGCTCCACTGGGATCGTCGTCTGGAAGACCATCCTTCGGGGAAGAAAGTGTGGAGAACGCTGGATGGGGAGTTTATGTTGCTGGTCTATCCCCGAGACGGGATCCAGTTCGACACGCTCAAGAACCTGACGCCGGGCATCCGGCTCCGGCTGGTGATTCAGTCGAACGACAAGGGACGCCGCTTGATCCTGTCTTACGCAGACCCCTCGGTTCCCCCGGACGTGCCGCTCTAAACAGTTACTGCATCGGGGTGGTTGTGGTATTGAGCCTCTGGAATCCGTAACTAATCAGACTCGTGGCGGTATGCCAGCGACGGGTGGTGTGGAGTAGCACCAGGAGCAGCTCTTTTCGGTTCTGGGAGACCTTGGCGATGAGGCACCGCCCCGCTCTCGAGGTGAACCCCGTCTTCACACCCTCAACGCCCGGCACTCGGCCGAGCAGGCGGTTCGTGTTTCTGAGCAGATAAGACCGGTTTACATTGACCGCCGTGATGACCTCCAGTTCCGACCGCACGAAGGCTCTGAAGACGGGGTGTCGCAGGGCAATCTCGCTTAATGTGGCTAGGTCTGCCGCCGTCGTGTAGTGATCGGGAGCATCGAAGCCGCAGGCATTACTGAAGTTGGTATCCACGAGACCGAGCGCACGGGCCTTCGTATTCATCAGGAGAACAAACCACTCTTCCGAGCCAGCCACGTGCTCGACGGCCGCCAGACACGCATCGTTCGCTGACGTAATCAGCATCGCCTTCACGAGATCCTCCAGGGTGAAGACCTGCCCAACTCGGAGCCGTAGCCGGATCTTCCGAGCAGCTGCGGCCTTGCGACTTACACTCACGTAGTCCTGCAGGTGCCCGTATTCCAGGATCAGCAGCGCCGACATCACCTTGGTAAGGCTGGCTGGTGAAAGCCGTCGGTCGGCTTCGAACTCGTAGAGCCTGCGACCTGTGGTCAGGTCTTTGAGCAGGATGCTCTGGGCGGTGCGACGCGGCCCCAGGAACGCGCGAATGGGCTTCATGCCGGTGGAGAGTCCAGCGGATGACGCCAGCGGGGCTGCGGGGAGGTAGGTCTCGCCTTGGGACGGTGAAGAGAGGCACAGTAGCGCCGCCAGGACGGCCGCTATGGCAACCAGCGGCGGCCAATGGTGCCACGCCAGGGACAACAACGACTGAGGAGTATGCTGGAGGAGCCAAGGACGCATCTGGGGGGAGTTACAGCGTGAGGGTCTCACGAACCTTGGCGCCACGAAAGCCGGTGTCGAGGACCTTGTGGAAAAATCTCAACAAGTCCGCCAGGTCCAGCCAGAATCCGCAGTTGAGGCAGCGTGCGTACAGCCGACGGTTGAGCAGTGTGTAATGCCGCTCCACCATCATGAATCCTTTGCACTTCAGGCAGTTCATATCCGATTTGTTTCGCGAATGCCTCCGCCTCCGTCTCAGCCATTCGTCCGTCCGCAAGGTCGTGAACGTTCAGGTGATGTCTACCGTGTGACCCTTCAAGCTGTCAAGCGAATTGTGCCGGCTCAACGAAGACGGTTCATGATGAGCGCGATGCAGCCGGCTAGCAGGCCCCCGCCGGCGATCGTGATGGCGAAAGTCAAGTACGCACTGGCGCTCCCCGCCGGATGCGTTTCGTACAGGAGGTCTCGAACGCCTCCCTGTACCATCAACACCGATAAGGTTGTGATCGATCCTATCCAGAACCACCAGATGAAAGTCCTCACACTTTGCCATCCCCGGCCGCAGAGTACACCCGCGTCTCGCGCACTGTCACGACACGGTCTGTGACCAATCTAGCCTAGCAGGTGGGTACTGTCAAGGAAGAGGAGAAAAGGCGAAGCGGGTCCTGTCGCCAGCTCGCCGCCCGGAGGGCACCGGCTTGCCACCCACTCCCGTGGGTACCCGCCCGCCGGCCCGGCCGCCTCACCGACTCATCACCAGCACCCCTTTGCACCAAGACAGGCAACGGGTACCCGGCGCACAAACCGGGTACCCGCCTGGCAGGTGCTCATCGCGCCGTGCGTCCTCTTCCCCACCCGATGTAGGGACCCCGCTGCGGGCAGCAGGGCCCCAGGGTACCCGCCTTGCGGGTGCGGGCGCCACCCGCGTAACGATGTTGAATGAAAAGGATTGACATGGAAAGAAGAATGAAAAAAGGGCTGCGAATCACGACGAAGACGGAACGGGATGCGGGGAGAGCGACTTCAGTCCTCGGTGCAGGAAGATCGAGATGCTCCCGGCTCCGTTATTTGCGGTGACTAGCCCGGGCTCTTCGGTCTCGTTTGTTCTGAGGGTCAGGGTGGCCACGGCGAACGGTCCACCTTTCGTCCGATAGTTCATAGGTGGATACCGGAAGGTCCCATCCCCGCGTCCGTAGAGGATGGAGAGGTCGTTTGACTGGATGTTGACGATCGCGACGTCGGGGAGTCGGTCGCCGTCGAAGTCTCTGGCCAGGCCGTGGACCGGACCTGCATCGGCTCCGGATTCTTTGCCCCCTTGGAAGGTTCCATTCCCGTTTCCCAGGAAAGTGGTGACCGTGTCCATCTCTCCGTTGATGACCAAGAGGTCGGTCATTCGGTCGTTGTTGAAGTCGGCAAACGATACGACCAGGGGCCGTTTGCCGGTCCGATAGTCGTTCGGTTCGCGGAATGTGCCGTCACCGTTCCCCAACCAGATCGAGACGGCGCTGCTCATGGGACCTCCGTTGGTGACCGCCAGATCAAGCTTTCCATCTCGGTTCAGATCGGCCACCGCGATCGAGGTGGGAGTGTCGCCGTGTTCGTAGAGAGGGCCCTCCACAAATGTGCCGTCGCCATTCCCAAGGAGCACTTTCAGTTTGTCGTTGCGTAACGCCGCGATGAGATCAGGTTTCTGATCACCATTGAAATCACCGCTGGCGATGGAGACAGGCGCTCGATGGATCGTATAGCGCTGTCCCACCCCAAACATTCCCTTCGCCAGGCCGAAGAAGATGGCAACCTGATCACTGCCCGAGCAGGCAACCGCCAAGTCCACGTACCCGTCGCCGTTGAAGTCATTGAGCGCAAGGGCCCGAGGCTCCTTGCCGACGTCGAGCTTGACCTGCTCCTTGAAGGTCCCGTCCCCGTTTCCGAACAGGACAGACAGCGAATTATTGCCGATGTTGGTCGTAATCAGATCGGTGAAGCCATCTTGGTTGAAATCCGCCGTCGTGACGGAGGTGGGGTTTTTCCCCACCGTATACGTGGCAAAGAGGTAGAAGAGGTCCGGAGGGACATAGGCATCCTTTGGGGAGCACCCGCCGACCGCAACCAGCCCCACGACCAGCATCAACTGGAGAGTGATTCTGCGTGGACAAGCCGGACGCGCTGGAACTGGTTGATGCATCAATTGATCTGGGGGCGGTTGCTCGGGATCGCGATCGTCGGCAAGAGACGTCCAAACGCGGTCATGGTTGTCACGAGAGTATACAGATCCCTTTTGCGGTTCCGCAATGGTCATTCACGGCAGGTCTGTTCCCGACACCTCCACCACCCGTTCTCGTTCGGATACCACGAGCGGTGTTCTACTGAGTTCGTCAAGGCCGCGGGGGCCCTCTCTTTCCTCTGGAAGAACCACGCATAGCTGGGGTAGAATGTCGTCACACTGAGGAGGTATGAGGAGGATCTCATGGGAGAGATGGTCAAGATTGAACTGACGATGTACGGGATTGCGGAAGTTCTCAAATGGTGCATCGAAAAAAATAAAGGCCGGGTCCCAGGGACGGAGACCGAGGGTTTCAAAAAGATGCAAACTCTCCTCGCCGAGCGACCACAGACGGGGGACTACTTCACCCTGGACCAGTTCTGGAAGAAAAAAGTTGTGCTGGAGTTCACGGAGCAGGAGGTCGAAACGATCGATCGGTGTCTCTACGACATCCCGAATTACGAAAACGTTCAGCTTCCTCAGATCCGACACAAATTCTGGCCAAACCAGAGCGCCTCACATTGAGAGCCGGTTCCGCCTTCTTTCCTGAATCCCCCCGACCCCGTCTGGCGAGAGCGAACAAACGGCCGAGCTGATGGTTGAAGGAAGAGTCTAAATTTGTCGCATGGTTGCGACTCTTGAGAAAGCGCCACGTATGTGGTTTATTGAAGTGGTGGAGGTGGCTTACTTTGGGTGTGCCACGAAGTAAGTGACGTCTCTCATCCTCCTGTAGAGACGTCCCTCCACCGCTTATCACCCGCCGCTCCTGATTCCCGCAGCCAGATGAAGCCCCAATAGCGTTTTTCAGTTGGATGACTCAACTTGCCCTGGAGAGGGGGCAGCTGAGGCGACCGTCTTCGAAAGCCGGTCGGTGCAGTACCGCGTGATGGGATCGGACTCGGCATCCGGGTCGGTGCCGTCCCAGAACACGGAATGGATGTTCCAGTGTACGATCGGGTAGAAGACGAGACCCGGTCCGGCCAACAGCACCAGCCGGACCTCGGACAGGATCTGTTCCTCGTCGAGGCGCGTGCGC
The DNA here is from genome assembly GCA_964373365.1 of uncultured Nitrospiraceae bacterium. Taxonomy (GTDB): domain Bacteria; phylum Nitrospirota; class Nitrospiria; order Nitrospirales; family Nitrospiraceae; genus CAYJUP01. The sequence continues at coordinate 18,155 of CAYJUP010000007.1, read as the reverse complement.
AACCGTTCATACACCTTCTCGTACCAATCCAGCGTGGGCCGGTGACGAAGCTTGGCATCCACCCATTTCCTGTATGCCTCGCTGGCGGCTTGGTGCGCGTGCTCCCGACGGTCAACCAGGCTCGGCTCCAGTGGATCGGAACTTGAGGGGGATGCCGTGCTCGGCCGGTCCTGCACCGCGGCAAACGGGGAAAGAGGCAGGCCGAGTTCGACATCGCGTCTGAGCAGCGACGCGCGCCAGGAAGCTTCTAGGTGGGCCAATTCCTCGTGCGCGCTCAGGAAGTCGGGGGTCAGGATGGCCAAACACTGGCCGTCTCGCTTCATGGCGGTTGCGCAGCCGGTCAGCCAGACGACAATCAGGATCACGCACGACGTTCTCATCAGAGACTCCGTGCCTGAGAAGGAACACCTTTAATTTACTTTACACCCTCTGCGGGGCTCATTCAAATTCAACGGCGGAGTTCTGTGGAAGAGTCATGGAGGACGGGGGCCGAACAAGGAGGGAGGAAAGATACCTTCCGGCCGACTTTCTAGAGCGTCCCTTCGCCTTTCAGGTACTTCCGAAATCGTTCCATCAGTTCTTCGCCCAGCACGCCGACGTCGGGCTTCTGTTTCATGTATGCACGGATCTCTGCGAGGCGCTTCTCGGCCTGCTCGTTGCCCTGCAGCCGTTTCACCTTCTCCAAGGCGTCCTCGAAAGCGTCAAAGGTCAGTTCCCGGTACCCGAAGCTCCGGATGCGCTTGACCGCTTTCATCATCGCCTCATTCCGGAACTTCGTGAGGTGTTCCGAATCAATTTCTTTCAACCCCATCTTGCGCGCCCGGCGCTCGGCGGCCTTGCGGATCCCGCTGCGCACGAAATCAGGTGAAGTCAGTAGGCGCTTCCACGCTTCATCGGTCCAGAGCACACGTTCCTGTGGCGCATCCCAGAGCTGGACGAGCGCCGCCTCATCAATCCGGGCCAGCCCCTTCTCGCGGGCCTGGTCTTCGGTGTCCCGCTTCAGCATGTCGGTCACGAAGTCCATGGCGATCGGCGGCGCGTTCTTGATCTTTTCCTGCAGCCGGGCCCGCGCTCCGTCAGTCCACTCCATGGGCGGCCCAGCTTGCTCCTGCAGGTCGCCCAGCGCCTCCACCTTTTCGAACAGCTCGATGTTCACTTCCAAATGACCGCGTTCCAGCGCAAGCTCTTCGGCGATCTGTTTAATCATGTGTCGCATGAATTCCGGAACGGTCTCGAGTCGTGCCTGTGCCGCAGCGGTCCAGGGCACTTTCCCCTTTTCAATCTGATCGGCCGCCGCCGCCAAGCCTGCCTCACCGCCCATCCGGTCCATCATCTGGTTCTTGAACTGGTCCAAAATCTCCGCGGTGATCTCGGTGTACCCGAGTTCGCGGGCCTTCTTCTCGGCCAGCCGCTTGACCATCCCGCGGAGGAACATCGGCGCGCGCTCCATGCGTTTCAGCGCCGCATCGGCCCAGACGATCTCGGAAGCGGCGGTCTGTTCTTTTGATTCGAAAATTCCCATGGGGCGACTTTCAGCAGGGCGGCTATTTGTTCAGAAGCTCTTTCAATTCCTTGCCGGCTTTGAAGAACGGAACTTTTTTCGCTGGAACCGACACGGTGGCACCGGTCTTGGGATTTCGACCCTCTTTCATGCGACGGGCGCGCAGGCGGAAGCTGCCGAATCCTCGAATCTCGGTCTTATCCCCCTTCTGGAGGGAATTACGGATACTGTTGAAAATCGTGTTGACCACGATCTCAGCCTGCCGCTTGGTGAGGGTCGTCACTTGCCCCGAGACTCTCTCGATGATCTGTGCTTTCGTCATTCTTCGTCCTCCTGCCGAGCTTGGTCCTAGCCGTTGTGCGTTCTTAGAACACCATCAGGTACTTGAGGCTGACGCCGGTCTGGAAATCGAGCCGGGGTAACGTGCTGAGTAGACGGCTCTCGATCAACTCCCGTAGTGAGAACCGTTTCCGTGGCTCCACGACTTTGGGCTCTCCCTCGATCCCGGCCAGATCAGCCGCGAGTCTGATCGCGTCATCCAGGTCGCCGAGTTCATCCACCAGCTTCGCGTCCTTGGCTTGTCGGCCCGTGAAAATGCGTCCGTCGGCCAACGGTTGGACATCCGTGACGTCGAGCGAGCGCCCTTCCGCCACCGCCTCGATGAATTGGGTGTGCACGTCGTCCATGACCGACTGGAGGATTCGGCGATCTTCCACGTTCATCTTCCGGAAGGGGGAGCCAATATCCTTGTACCGACCGCTTTTGACCACGACGTTCTCCACGCCGATTTTTTTGAGGAGTCCTTCCAGATTAGCCAGCTCCATAATGACGCCGATGCTGCCGGTCAACGTGCCGGGGTTGGCGATGATACGGTCGGTCGCGGCCGCGATGTAATACCCGCCCGAGGCGGCCACGGTTCCCATGGACGCGATGACCGCCTTGTTGTTCTTATTGCGGACGCGCTTGACCGCGTCGTGGATCTCCTGGGACGGCACGACGCCGCCGCCGGGGCTGTCAATGCGGAGCACGATCGCTTTTACCGATGGGCTGTCCCCGAACTTCTTCAGATCGCCCACCGTTTGCTGCGCGTCCAGAATCACGCCCTCCACGCGGATCAAGGCGATTCGATCCTCTCCGGAGAGATCCAGATCAGGCAACAAGGTCGTGGCCAGACACGCGAGCAGGACCCCAGCGAGCAGTACCCACAGGATGACCCGCAAAGGCTTCCGGTGGCGAGGGGCTTGAGAAGTTTCTTCCGTCACGGGCTTCGGAGCCTGATCACGACTCGGTGTCAGGCGTCCTCCAAATCAGTGCCGTTCCGCTTCTTGGTCTTTTTGGCTGTACGACCCAGGCTCTGGTCCACCGCGCCCTAGGTCGCATGGAACTCGTCCACCTGTTTCTGCTCGGACTCGATCTGGTGTTCCCGGAGGCTCAGCGCGATCTTTCGCTCCTCGCGGTCCGTCTTCATAATCTTGGCGGACACCGTGTCATTGATTTTGAACTTCTCCTCCAAGTGAGCTTGCGGTTCGAGCCCCGTCTCGCTGATATGAATCAGCCCTTCCACGCCGCCCTCAAGCTCAACGAAAATCCCGAAGTCGGTGATCTTCGTCACTTTCCCGACCGTGCTCGCGCCCACCTTGTAGCGCTGGGGGATCTCATCCTCCCACGGATCGCGCGTCAACTGCTTATAGCCGAGCGAGAGCCGCTCTTTGTCCTTGTCAATCCTCAGGACAACCGCCTCAACCTTCTGCCCTTTTTTGAACAGCTCCGAAGGGTGCCTGATATGCTTGGTCCAGGACATGTCGGAGATATGGATCAATCCGTCAATGCCTTCGTCCAGGCCGATGAAGGCGCCGAAGTCGGTCAGACTCTTGACCTTGCCCTCGATCCGAGTCCCGCTTGGATATTTCGTCTCGACCATGTCCCACGGGTTGGGAGCGGTCTGTTTCATACCTAACGAGATCTTCCGGCTGTTCTGGTCCACATTCAACACGGCGGCTTCAACTTGGTCGCCGACCGATACCAGGCGAGAGGGATGTCTCACCTCGTGCGTCCAAGACATCTCGGACACATGCACTAGACCCTCGACGCCAGGTTCCACCTCGACGAAAGCCCCGTAGTCGGTCAAGCTGACGACCCGTCCGCGGACGCGGGAGTTGATCGGGTACTTGGTCGCCACGTTGGTCCAGGGGTCGGCGCTTTTCTGTTTCAGACCCAGGGAGATCCTGCCGGTCTCGCGGTCATATTTGAGGACCACCACCTCCACTTTGTCGCCAATGACGAACAACTCGGAGGGGTGGCCGACCCGGCCCCACGACATGTCGGTGATATGGAGCAGGCCGTCGATTCCACCCAGGTCGATGAAGGCACCGTAGTCGGTGATGTTCTTCACCGTCCCCTGGATCAACTGTCCTTCCTTGAGACTGGAGAGCGTCGTCTGGCGTTTCTTGTCTCGGGACTCTTCCAGCAACACCCGGCGAGACACCACGACGTTGCCGCGGCGGTGGTTGATCTTGATGATCTTCAAGGGAAACGATTTGCCCACCAGCGCGTCGAGGTCGCGCACCGGGTGCAGATCGATCTGTGAACCGGGGAGGAACGCCTTGACGCCAATGTCCACCATCATCCCGCCCTTGATGCGAGACAGGATCCGCCCCTCAACGATCTTCTCATCCTTGTACGCCTTCTCCAGGTCCTCCCAGACCTTCATCTTGTCCGCTTTTTCCTTGGAGAGGATTAGGTTGCCCTCGGCGTCCTCCCGCTCCTGGATGTAGACCTGCAGCCGGTCGTTGACCTTGAGCACCTGCAGTTCTTCGCTCGAAAACTGATCCGCCGGGATGATGCCCTCGGACTTATAGCTGATATCCACGACCACCTTGTCCTTGCTGATCGCGACAATCCGGCCCTCGATGATGGTCCCCTCCTCGAAGTTCCGGAAGGTCTCCTCGTACAGGGCGGCCAGAGCCCCCCGATCCAACTGTTCGTCTGTCTGCTTTGCCCCCATGTTCATGCGCGCGATCCTAATCCTCCGACTTCGGTCGGTGCTGATGGTTGACGATGCCGCGGCCTCACTCAGCGTTGTAAGGCTTGGCTGCCGGGTGCCGTTCGGACCAGTCGGCCCTCTCGGCACGTTCCGCACTTTCGGATGGTTCCGCCGGTGGAGCGACCTGCCCCAGCGCGGCGATCCTTGCCATCACGGTCCGGCTGATATATTGATAAAACTCTTTCCCTGAAGAGCGCTGCGCCTCAGCCGTGAAATCGATCGGCTCACCGTAGGTCACCCGTACCGGATGCAATCGGATCCAGGAAGCTCCCATGGGCAAGGCCTCGAACGTCCCGGCGATGTAGGCAGGGACGACCGGGCACCCTGTCTCCGCGACGATGATGCCGATTCCCGGTTTTCCCGGCCTCAACGCGCCGTCCGGAGACCGGGTGCCCTCCGGATAGATCACCACGACCCTTCCTTCCTTGATCAGGCGGATCGCTTTTCCAAACCCCTCGCGGTCCAGTCGGTCTTGCCGGATCGGAATCCAGCCGAGCCATCGAAATACCCACTTGAGCGCCGGGATCGGAAACAGATCCTGGCGTCCGAGGAACGCGACTCGTCGCGTGATCCCGCAGCCCAGCAGGGGGATGTCGAGGTAGCTGGAATGGTTGGCTGCCACCAGCACTCCGCCGTGTTTCGGGATATGTTCACGTCCGATCACCCGGTACCGGAACAGGAGCCGGCCCACCGCGTTGAGCAATAGCCAGAGAAAACCATAAAACACCGCACTCACAGCTTGGTCGCGATCACGGCCATCATCCGGTCCACAACCTGATCCACCTCGAGCGCCGAGGTGTCGATCACGCAGGCGTCCGACGCCGGTACCAGCGGCGCGAGACCCCGGGAGCGATCCCGCGCGTCGCGGGCATCGAGGTCTTGGCGCGTCTGGGCCATGGGAACGGCGTGGCCGGCCGCCGTTAATTCCAGATGGCGCCGCCCCGCCCGGACCTCCATGTCGGCTTCCAGAAAAAATTTCACGTCGGCGGCCGGAAAGACGTGCGTCCCGAGGTCCCGTCCCTCCGCCACCACACCTCCGGCCGAGCCGATCTGGCGCTGGACCGGTAGGAGCCACTCGCGCACCGCCGGGATGGCCGACACGACGGAGGCGATCCGACTGATCTCCGGCGTCCGAATTTCCTGCGTCACGTCCCGACCGTCCACAAACACGGACACGCGTCCGGCGCGATGCTGCATCGTGACGCGGGTGACAGGCAGCAGTTGAGCCACTGCCTGCATATCCGATGGGCTGACGCCAGCCGCTCTCACTTTCCAGGCCACTGCGCGGTAGAGCGCGCCGGTGTCGAGGTAGAGATACCCCAGACGCAGGGCGAGCCGCTGAGCCACCGTGCTTTTCCCGGCCCCGGCGGGACCATCAATGCTGACGATCAGACGCTGCTCAGGCTTACCGGCCCGTTGGCTGCCTATTATAGACCTCGACCAGACTTTGTCAATAATTCCAAGAGCTTGTCGTTGAAATCAGGAAACGAGGTCTCAATGCAGGCGGTATCCTCTATGCGAGTGGGAGCGTCCGCGACCAGTCCCGCGATCGCAAGCGACATCGCCACACGGTGATCACCATGACTGGTGCACACAGTGCCACGGAGCCAGCGGGTTTCCCGCCCTCCGGACCCTTGAATGATGAGCCCATCCAGAGTTTCGGTTATAGCGACGCCCATCTTCCCCAACTCCGTCGCCATGGTGGCGATCCGATCGCTTTCCTTGACCCGCAGCTCTTCCGCCCCCGTGATGACGGTTTCACCCTCTGCCAGAGCCGCCGCGACACAGAGGATCGGGAACTCATCGATGGTCTCGGGAATTCGCTCCGCCCCCACGCGGATCCCGTGTAAGGCGGCGGAGCGCACGCGGAGATCGGCGACCGGCTCTCCCGCTTCCTCCCGTCGGTTCAGCGTCTGAATGTCGGCACCCATCTCGGTCAACACCTCCAACACGCCGGTGCGGGTCGGATTGATCCCCACGCCCGTCAATGTAATCTCGGAGCCGGGCACGATGGATGCGCCCACCGCGAAGAAGGCCGCAGCAGAGAGATCGCCCGGCACCGGCAGTTCGTTCCCGGACCATCCGATGACTGAGCGACCCTGCAAGACCACGGCTGGGCCGTCCTCTCGGACCGGGATGCCGAAGTACCGGAACAGACGCTCGGTATGATCCCGGGAACGCTGCGGCTCGGTGATGCGCGTGACGCCTTCGGCATAGAGTCCCGCCAGGAGCAGGGATGACTTCACCTGGGCGCTGGCAACAGGAGAGGTATAGGCGATGCCGCGCAAGCGGCTCCCTGTGACGGCCAGCGGAGCCAGTTCCCCGCCCTTGCGGCCTGCGATCGTGGCGCCCATCTCCCGGAGCGGCTTGACGACGCGTCCCATCGGGCGTCGCCGAATGGACTCGTCCCCGGTCAGGACGGTGAAGAAATCCTGGCCGGCCAGCAGGCCGGCCAGAAGACGGATGCCGGTTCCGGAATTTCCGCAGTCGAGCGGGTGCTGCGGTTCCGCGAGGCCCCACAGACCCTTTCCTGAGACGCGGAGCCGGTCGGGCTTCTCGTCGATTCGGATACCCATCGCCCGGAAGGCCCGCACCGTGTTCAGGCAGTCCTCGCCGCGGCAGTATCCGGTGATGATACTCTCGCCCTCAGCCAGCGCGCTGAGGATGACAGCCCGGTGCGTGATGGACTTGTCACCGGGAACCGTCAGGGTCCCCTTCAAAGGGCCGCCCGGCTTGATGGTGAGAGAAGTCATGATGTCTGATGAGCCGCTTTCTAATTAAGCCATTCTCTGGCCTGCTTGGCCCGCTCCAGCTCTTTCTCGATGCCCGGTCCGTCCCCCAATGCGATGAGCTGTTTGAGATGACGGAGGTGACGTTCGTACACCTCGATCATCGCGACCAGGTTCTCTCGGTTCCAGAGACAGATGTCGCGCCACATCTCGGATGAACTTGCGGCGATGCGTGTCGTGTCGCGCAGCCCGCCGCCCGAATAGGCCAGCAAGTCCAATTCCGGCACCATGCGTTCCCGGATATCGAGCAGCGCGTTCATCAGGGAAAACGCCGCCACGTGGGGCAGGTGGCTCACCCCGCCGAGCACCCGATCGTGCAGGAACGGATCCATGGACACCACGGTGGCCCCGGCCGCTTCCCACAGCTCGCGAATGGTCTGGAGCGCCTGCGGATCCGTCCGCCGGGTCGGCGTCAGAATGCAGCGTGCCCCGCAGAACAGGTCAGCAGAGCCGGCCGCCACACCCGTTTTTTCCCGCCCGGCAATGGGATGCGCGCCCACGAAGCGCGCTCGCTCCGGCAGGAGGTTTTCCGCCTGTTCCACCAGAGGTCCTTTCACGCTCCCGACATCGCTGACGATGGAACCGGGCTCCAGACCGGCGCCCCACACCTTGAGATGCCGTTCGTAGGTGTCCACCGGAGTGGCCAGAACCACCAGCTCGGAGCCGCGCACGCCTTCTCTGGCATCGGAGACGTACCGGTCAATGGCGCCGAGCTGGACCGCCACTTTCAGATTCTCAATCCGGCGACCGATGCCAACCACCGAATCGGCCAGGGCGTGTCGCTTGAGCACCATGCCCAGAGAGCCGCCGATGAGCCCGACGCCGACGATGGCCACCTGTTTGAAGTGAAGCGCCATGGACTCCGTGAACCGTTAAACGTTATTCGTGAACCGTGGGTCGAGACAGTCTTGCGTTTAACGGTTCACGATTCACGTATAACGTGATCCGATTCGTTACAGCTCGCGCCCGACCGCCTCCGCAATTTTCTTGAGGTCGTGCATCAGTTCCTTGAACTTGGTCGGCTTGATGGATTCCTCACCATCGCACAGGGCGTATTCGGGGTTGGAATGAACCTCGATCAACAGGCCGTCTGCACCGGCCGCGATGGCCGCCTTGGCCATCGGCGCCACCAGGTTCCATTTGCCGGTGGCATGGCTGGGGTCCACAATAACCGGCAAATGGGACAACTCTTTAATGGTCGGGACGGCGGCCAGGTCCAGGGTGTTTCGATACTCCGTTTCAAAGGTTCTGATGCCGCGTTCACACAGCATCACGTTCCGGTTGCCCCTGGACATGATGTACTCGGCGGACAAGAGTAACTCCTTGATTGTCGCCGAGAGCCCGCGCTTGAGCAGCACCGGCTTGTCGTACGCGCCGACTTCCTTAAGAAGCTCGAAGTTCTGCATGTTGCGCGCGCCGATCTGGATGATGTCCGCTTTCTCCAGAAACAGTTCGATGTCCCGCGGGTCCAGGATTACGCTGACCACCGGCAGCCCCGTCTGCTTCTTCGCCTCGACCAAAAAATCCAGCCCCTCGCGGCCGAGCCCTTGGAAGGAGTACGGAGACGTGCGAGGCTTGTACGCGCCACCCCTCAGAATGCTGCCCCCCCCCGCTCTCACCTCATGGGCGATCCCCACCGTCAACTCCAGATTCTCGACGGCGCAGGGCCCCGCCATGATCGCCAGCTTCTTCCCGCCCACCTTGACGCCGCTCACGTCGATAATAGTGTTGTCCTTCTTGAACTCGCGGCTCACGAGTTTCCACGGCGCCAGGATGGGGGTGACGCTCTCCACGCCCGGGAAGGCGATCAGCGGCTGGTTCTGGAGGATCCGATCGTCACCGATGACGCCGATGATCGTCCGTTCCTGCCCCTTCGAAATATGCGATTTCAATCCCAGCTCGCGGAGCCGATCCAGGATGTGGTCAATCTCGCGTTCAGTGGCCTCTGGCTTCAATACAATAATCATGGTTCCCTCTTCACTCCTCGACTATCGAGATAGGACTTTCTTGAGGGCCTGCAGAAATCGCCTGTTCTCTTCCGGCAGGCCGATCGTGACCCGCAGCATGCGGCCTTCGATGTGGCGGACGATGACGCCTTCTCGGAGCAACGCCTCGAACACCTCTCGACCGTCCCGACCGACGTCAAAATACAGAAAGTTGGCTTCGCTCGGGGCAGGCTGGAGGCCCAGCGCGCCGAGCCCGGACCGGACGGTGGCCATCTCGGCCTGATTCATCGCGCGGCTCTGCGCCACATGCTCCTCATCCTCCAGCGCCGCCAGCGCGGCCCGTTGGGCCAGGCTGTTCGCGTTGAAGGGGGGGCGGACTCGGTTCAGGTAGTCGGTGATCTCCGGGGTGGTCAGGCCATAGCCGATGCGCAGCCCGGCCAGACCGTAGATCTTGGAGAAGGTTCGGAGCACGACCACGTTTCGGTTCCGCTTCACAAAACCCAGGCTGTCCGGGAAGTCGCGGTTGCGCACATACTCGTAGTACGCCTCGTCGAAGACCACGATGACCTGCTCCGGGACGCGCGCCATCAGGGTGTCCACTTCGGCCGCGCGCACCATCGTGCCGGTTGGGTTGTTCGGGTTGCACACGAACACAAGCCGGGTGCGGGTGGTCACGGCGTCCGCCATGGCCGGCAGGTCGTGCCGCCATTCCTTTAACGGGACCACGACCGGCACGCCGTGGGCAGCGGACACCTCCATCTTGTAAATCACGAAGGTCTGGTCGGCCATGACCGCTTCATCACCGGGCGACAGGAACGCGCGGGTGAGCAGGCCGATGATCTCGTCCGAGCCGTTGCCGAGAATCACGTGGTCTGGGGTCACCTTCCATCGTTCGGCCAACGCCCCACGCAGGCGGTGCCCGCCGCCGTCCGGATATCGGTTCAGGGTTTGGGCGGCCTCCGACAGGACGGTCAGCGCTTTCGGCGACGGTCCGCGCGGGTTCTCGTTGGAGGCCAGTTTGATGGCGCGGGCAATGCCGAGTTCGCGTTCCAGTTCCTCGATGGGCTTGCCGGGCGAGTAGGGAACCAACGACGCGATATTGGGGTGAACTTTCAGCGGCATAGCATTAACTGTGGGCTGGGTAGGATCCCAAGGTCTTCAAGAACAGGCATCGGCCCTTGACCTCTTCCACAGCCTTTTTGACCCGGTCCTCGTCCACGTGCCCTTCGATGTCGACGAAAAAGATGTATTCCCACGCCTTGCGTCGGGAGGGACGGGACTCGATCTTGGTCATGTTAATTCCGTGGGAGGCAAAGGGCCGCAGCAATTCGTACAGTGCTCCGACTTTGTCTTTCACGGACAGCATGATCGAGGTCTTGTCCTTGCCGGTGCGCTCAGGCGGTTTCTGAGACAGGACCAGAAACCGGGTAAAGTTGTTGATGTTGTCTTCGATCCTCGACCTGAGCACCTTCAAGCCGTAGAGCTGGCCGGCCAGTTCGGAGGCGATAGCCGCCGACGCCGGATCGTCGGCGCACAACTCCGCGGCCCGCGCCGTGCTGGGGACCTCCGACACCGGCACGTGCGACAGGTTCGCCTCCAGCCAGTGCCGGCACTGCGCGATGGCGTGCGGGTGCGAATAGATTTTCTTGATGTCCTCAACGCGGTCGGCCTTCGAGAGCAAATGGTGGGAGACTTCCTGGAGCACCTCGCCGTAGATCAGCAGGTTGGAGTCGATGAACATGTCGAGCGTGTGGTTCACCACGCCCTCGGTTGAGTTCTCAATCGGCACCACGCCGAAGTTGGCTCGTCCTCGCTCCACTTCGTTGAACACATCCGTGATACTGTTGACCGGGACGTACTGGGCGGACTCGCCAAACTTCTGAATGCACGCCAGGTGGGTAAAGGTGGCCCGAGGGCCCAGGTACGCCACCTTCTGCGGTCCCTCCAGCGACAACGAAGCGGACATGATTTCTCTGTAGACGGATCGAATCGCCTCATTCGGGAACGGCCCGTGGTTCTGTCGCATCAGCCGACCCACAATCTCGGCTTCCCGTCCGGGCGTGTGCAAATTGGCCTCTGCGCCTGATTGTTTCTTTAACTTCCCGATTTCAATGACGTTCTTGGACCGCTCGTTCAGCAGACGCAGGATCTCATCATCCAGCCGGTCTATCTCCTTGCGGTATTGCTGAATGTCCTTGTGGCTCGCCATCCGTTCCTCAACGGAACTCCGATCGTCGGCCTGCTGCAGAGAGACAAGAAATGATACAGAATGCAGACCCGCTTTGCAAGGATTATCAACAGGATTTGTGCGGTTGGGCGGTGTGCTGGAAGATCGGCTCCAGTTAGCCGAATGATGGTCTGGAAGAAAGGAAAGATACCGGCGTGCGCCCTCGGTCAGGAGAGTAAATCCTTCATTTTTCCAAAATGTTCAAATGCGAGTCTTGTGGCCTGCCGGCCGCGCGCGGTCCGCTCCAGATAGCCGGACTGGATGAGAAACGGCTCGTACACATCCTCCAGCGTGCCTTTTTCTTCGTTGACCGCGGCCGCAAGCGATTCGATCCCCACCGGTCCTCCCCCGAACTTGTCGATGACGCTCAGGAGGATCTTGCGATCCATGTCGTCAAACCCGACCGAGTCCACTCCCAGCCAGGCGAGCGCGTCCCGAGCGACCTGGCGGGTGATCCGACCCTCGGCTTTGACCTGGGCAAAGTCGCGCACCCGTTTGATCAGCCGGTTCACAATCCGCGGAGTGCCGCGGGCACGGCCGGCCATCTCGGCCGCGCCCTCCGGCTCGATCGGAATTCCCAGGAGGCCCGCCGAGCGCGTGACGATGCTCTCCAACTCGGCGGGGGCATAGAAATCAAGCCGATTGACGAGGCCGAACCGTTCACGAAGCGGGGACGTCAATGCACCGGCGCGGGTTGTGGCCCCGATCAAGGTGAAGTGCGGCAGGTCCAGCTTGACCGTGCGCGTAGACGGCCCTTGCCCGATGACCAGGTCGAGCTGGTAGTCCTCCATCGCGGGGTAGAGCGCCTCCTCGACGGAGGCCGGCAGCCGGTGAATCTCATCAATGAACAAGACATCGCGTTCCTGGAGATTCGTCAGAATGGCGGCCAAATCGCCCGCGTGCGCCAAGACCAATCCCGATGTAGAGCGGATCGCCACGCCCATCTCGCGCGCGATGATATGGGCGATGGTGGTCTTGCCGAGTCCCGGGGGGCCGTAGAAGATGGCGTGGTCCAGCGCCTCGCCTCGGCCCTTCGCCGCCTCGATGCAGATCCGCAGCGACTCTTTCATCCGCTCTTGACCGACGTACTCCTCCAGTGTCTGCGGCCGCAGCGTCGCCTCGATGCTGCGCTCGTCCTCCGTCAACTGATTGGTCACGAGACGGTCGGTCACACTCTGTCCTTGGCGGGCATCATGCCCCGCGGTCATTTAGTTTCTGGCACGGAGAGAGACTTGCCGGGCCGTGGAATATCTGCCGGAGCCGCCCCCGTTGCCCCCTGTCCGCAGTCAGGAGGGCATCGCCGGCCGCCCTGGGTGGGATCCGGCATCCCGCCCTCCATCTTCGGGAGTTGGCACTGCGTCCTCAGGCCGCCATCCACATTGCCGCAGAGGGCCGGCACCAGCGAGCGGCCGATCTCGACATAACCCTCAGGGCAGGACCCGCAGACGGGCATCTGAGCCTGGCTGCCGGCGGGCATGCAGGAAACGAGGGCATGGTCGTCCTCCTTACAGATGTTCGCGTCGGTCGTCCGCCCCGTCGTGACATAGCCTTCGTCGCATTTGCCGCAGGTCATGCGAGGTGTCTTGGGTTTTGGCAGAGCGTCTTCCTGAGGCAACCCAAGGGACGGCGTGAATAACAGCGAGATCAGCGCCAAGCCCCCGACCATGCCGGTCCGTTGTCGGGTCCTCATCCGAACCATTGCACACAGCAGCTTCATAGGTCATCCCCTTCCTAAATCTTTGAACGTTTCCGGGATCACTTCCTTGATCAGTCGCGCGATCACCGGATCATGGTAAATTTTCTGGTTTTTCTTTTCTGATCTCTATCGATGGGATTTTCGGCGGAAGAGGGAGGAAGCCCTGTCCCGGCGTCGGCATCTGTCCTGGCCCAGGGCAGTTCGGAGGGCAGAAGATGCCGCCTTTGGTGGGATCCGGAAAGCCGCTCTCCATCTTCGGGAGCTGGCACTGCGTTCTCAGGCCGCCATCCTCGTTTCCGCAGAGGGCGGGGAGAAGCGTTCGCCCGACCTCTCGGTATCCTTCCGGGCAGGCGCCACAGACCGGCATCTGGTCCTGCTTCCCGATAGGCTTGCACTCCACCAGTGTCGACTCCTCGCTCTTAAACAGCCCTTTGCAAATATCCGATGTGTCGAAGTCAGCTCCTAGCGCGGGTCCGACTAGAGGTGCGCCGACAGCGGTCTTGACGTAGCCCTCCGGGCACTTGCCGCACGTCAGTAGAGGGACCTTGGGTTTCTCTTTATCTTTCTCGTCCAAGAAGGTTTCACGCGGCACGAGAATACCAGGGTTCTTGGGTTGATCTTTGTCTTCCGAGAAGGCCGCCTGCGGCGCGAGCAGACATGGGCCAATCACCAGCGCACTGATGGCGAACCGGACCAACAGGGACTTGCTGCGCATGGTCTTGTTCATATTACCCCCGTGTCAGATCTTTCAATACCTCGCGGATCAATTCGGTCAGCGGGATCGGTTCCGGGCGCACCTGCGCGGCCCGCTTGATGGCTTCTTTCACGTCTGCGGCCTTATAGCCCAGGTTGACCAGTGCCGACAAGGCGTCCTCCTGAAGCCGGCCCAGCGGACCGCTCGCGGCCTGCGGGACCGGACTGAGCGTCACGCGCAACCGCTCGACCTTGTCCTTGAGCTCCAGCGCGATCCGCGCGGCGGTTTTCTTGCCGATACCGGGCACCGACGCGAGCTTCTCCACGTCGCCGGCGTGAACCGCCGAGACGAGATCGGGCACGTTCAGAGCCGACAGCACGCTCAAGGCCAGCTTGGGCCCGATGCCGGAGATGCCGTTCAAGAGGATGAAGGCGTCTCTCTCAAGGGTGGTCAGGAACCCGAAGAGCTGGATGGCATCCTCGCGCAGATGGGTGTGGATGCTGAAGGACGCGGATTCGTTGAGGTCCGGCAGTGCGTAAAACGTACTGAGGGGGATGAAGACCTCATAGCCCACGCCCTGAACATCAAGCGTGATGTGCGAGGGAGCCTTAAAGGCCAGCCGGCCGGTCAGGGCGGCGATCATTCAAGTCACGTGATGGGGAGCATCCGTTGCAATCTTGGAGCAACGGGTCCCCGGTGATGCGTGATGGGTGAAAAACCGAGACTCATAAAGCAAGAAGAACGACTGTCCACAATTCCTCACTTGTCACGCATCACGGGTCACTGATCACGGTTTCTGTTAGCCGGCTGCCGCGACCTTCTCCATGATCTCGTCCGGAATGTCGAAGTTGGCATGCACCTTCTGGACGTCATCGTGCTCGTCCAGGATTTCCATGAGCCTCAGCATCTGCTCCGCGGTCTTTTCTACCAGCTTGACGTAGTTCTGCGGCACGAAGGTCACCTCGGCGAGGGAGGACTCGATCTTCGCGTCGGCCAGCGCCTTCTTGACCGACTCGAAGTCATGCGGGGCCGTGATCACCTCAAACGTTTTCTCGTCCACCTTGACGTCTTCGGCGCCGGCTTCCAGGGCCAGCGATAGGAGCCGGTCCTCGTCCACCTTGCCCTGCTCGACCACGAGCAGCCCTTTCTTCTGAAACTGCCAGGCCACCGCGCCCGCCTCAGCCATATTGGCGCTGTGCTTGGTGAGCAGATTCCTGATCTCGGCGACGGTGCGGTTCCGGTTATCGCTGGTGATCTCGAGCAGCAGGGCTGTGCCGCCGGGTCCGTACCCTTCCAGGGAAAACTCTTCGTAATGCACGCCCGGCAGCTCTCCGGTTCCCCGTTGAATGGCCTTCTTCATCGTGTCGCCCGGCATGTTGGCGTCTTTCGCCCTGGCGATTGCCAACCTGAGGCGCGGGTTGCCATCGGGGTCGCCGCCCTGTCGAGCGGCAATGGTGAGCTCCCGGATGATCCGCGTGAAGGTTTTACCCCGCTTGGCATCCTGGGCCTGCTTATGCCGCTTCGTGGTCGCCCAGTGACTATGGCCGCCCATCTTGTTCCTCCTCCTAAACCGCTCAGTCGGTTCAGGCGTTTCGCACTCGTATCGAAAATTGTCTTATTTTATGCGGTGCTTCTAACACACTCGCGCGAGGGGTGTCAACGCTGGACGGGGGCGTCTCGGCTGACGAACGGCGCACGCTCTCGGTTGCGCCATGATGCGTTGCCCCCGGACGGCCTCCAGTCTTGTACTGTTGGTCACAGCGCCTCATCGGGCCACCGGAACGGCGCAGTGACACCCGTCCAGCTTCTAGCGGGCAGTCAGCGCCATGCCGCGAACCTCGGCGTGCATCCGTTCCATCCGAGACTTTATTGGGAAGTAAGGGCTAGCCTGAGGAAAGGCAGCAGCAGGAGCAAGGGCGTGTGCTGCGGCAAGGTGTGTCCCGCCCCCTCCGGTGATGGGCGGCACCAACTCCCACCCGGCCTTCTGGAGTCGTATAGGCGGAGCACAAAACGGCTCTGATGCGCGCTCCAGCAGCCCAGCCCGTCCTTTTTGAGTAGTGAAGTGAGCGGGAGACTAACGGGCTCGCGAGGTCGCTTTGCTGACCGCCGAGCCAGGCTAGACCGAGACGCGGTCAGCGCAAATTGACAACCCACAGGCTTCTCCCTAGACTGACGAAGAAAAGATGGATTGAAGAGGGCTCTGATGGGTCAGGCACCATCAGTTATCGGCGAGCTGATTGCCACGTTCGAGCGAAACCTCGATTCGTATCGCAGCCAGACCTATAACGAGGCCAATCTCCGGCAAGCTTTCGTTAATCCGTTCTTCGAAGCACTGGGCTGGGATGTGGCCAACAAGGAAGGCCATGCCGAGGCGTACAAAGACGTCATTCACGAAGATGCCATCAAAATGGGTGGCGCCACCAAGGCGCCCGACTACTGTTTTCGGATTGGCGGCTCGCGGAAATTCTTTCTGGAAGCCAAAAGGCCAGGCGTCAACCTCAAAGATGATCCCGAACCCGCCTATCAGCTCCGACGTTATGCTTGGTCTGCCAAGCTCCCGCTCTCGATCCTGACCGATTTCGAAGAGTTCGCCGTCTACGATTGCCGGACGCGGCCGAGCCCCACCGACAAACCCGCCACTGGCCGGATTCACTACTGGACTTACAAAGACTATCTCGCGCACTGGGACGAGATCGCCTCGATCTTCTCCAAAGAGGCAATCCTCAAAGGCTCTTTCGACAAGTACGCGATCTCCGAGCGGAAGCGTGGGACCGCCACGGTGGACGCTGAATTCCTGGCCGAAATCGAAGGGTGGCGTGAGGCTTTGGCCAAAAACCTCGCGCTGCGAAACCACGAGCTCTCGGTCCATGAGCTCAACTTCGCAGTCCAGCGCACCATTGATCGCCTAATTTTCCTTCGCATCTCCGAAGATCGTGGTGTTGAGTATTACGGGCAACTTCAAGCTCTGTTGAACGGCGAAAATATCTACGGCCGCCTGAAACAACTGCTTCACCAAGCCGACGACCGCTACAATTCGGGGCTTTTTCATTTTACCCCTGAAAAGGACCGCGCCGAAGCGCCGGATGAGATTACCCCAACCCTTAAAATTGACGACAAAGTTCTGAAGGACATCATTGGCCACCTCTACTATCCCCAGAGCCCCTACGAGTTTTCGGTTTTCCCTGTCGAAATTCTGGGTCAGGTTTATGAGCAGTTCCTGGGCAAAGTCATCCGGCTCACGGCCGGGCATCAGGCTAAGGTCGAGGAGAAACCGGAAGTCAAGAAAGCCGGGGGCGTCTATTACACCCCGGCTTATATCGTGGACTACATCGTCCAGCGCACGGTGGGCAAGCTGTGTGAAGACAAGACGCCGAAGCAGATCGCCAAGCTGCGGATTCTGGACCCAGCTTGCGGATCGGGCTCGTTTCTCATCGGCGCCTATGCCTGGCTGTTGAATTACCACCGTGACTGGTACGTCAAAGACGGGCCTGAGAAGCATCGCAAGGAACTCTTTCGGGCTGCGAGCGGCGAGTGGCGCCTCACGACGCAAGAGAAGAAGCGCATCCTGCTTAACAATATTTACGGCGTGGACATTGATCCGCAGGCGGTGGAGGTGACCAAGCTCAGCCTCCTGCTCAAAGTGCTGGAAGGAGAAAGTGATGAGACGCTCAAGCGACAATTGTCGTTCGTGAAGGAGCGGGCGCTGCCCGACTTGGGCAAGAACATCAAATGCGGTAATTCCCTGATCGGGACAGATTACTTCTCGGAGCAACTGCTTCCCGATGAAGAGGCTATGCGCCGGATCAACCCGTTCGACTGGAAGGCCGAATTCCCGGAGATCATGCAGGCTGGCGGATTTGATGCAGTGATTGGGAATCCGCCATATGTGCGTCAGGAGTCTCTAAAAGACCTTAAGACTTACATGGAGCACCAGTACAGGTCGTATCACAGTATGGCTGACCTGTATGTGTACTTTGTCGAGAAAGGCTTAGCCCTGCTTCGCCCTGGGGGGCTGTTCAGCATCATCGTTTCGAGTAGCTTTCTGCGTACCACTTATGGGACTCCATTGCGTCGGTATATCAGAGAATCAGGTGCGATTCTTGAGTTAGTGGATTTCGGTGGTCTGCCTGTGTTTGCGAATGCCAAAGACACGTACGTCTGCATACCACTACTCGGCAAGCAGCCACAGCCCGCCAAGGTAGATGTGTGCAAGGTGGGGTCGCTTGAGAGTCTAAATCTAAACGAATATGTGATAACTC
>CAYJUP010000006.1:24974-32250 GCA_964373365.1 uncultured Nitrospiraceae bacterium | reverse complement strand
AGTACTGGACCGACTGGTGCTTCGTCCTGTGAACCGAAATCGCCTGATCGAGGCGGTGGAGACCGCGTTCCGGGAGGGCGACGGCGTCTGTCGAGTGGATGTGATCGGCCACGCGTCACAGACCTACAGCATGCGCTTCCGGTGCCAACGCTGCGGGCGGGCCTTCCAGCCGATCCGGCCGGTGATGTTCTCGTTTAATCACCCCTTGGGCGCCTGTCCGGACTGCAAGGGCTTCGGCAACATCCTTCGGTACGATGAGGATTTGGTCGTCCCCGACCGCAACCGCTCTCTGGCGGAGGGCGCGATCGAGCCCTGGACCAAGCCGGGCACGGACTGGTGGCAGAAGCAGATGCTGCTGGCTATGAAGCGGCGAGGCGTCAGCCTGACCACGCCCTACGCCAAGCTGCCTGACAAGGATCGAGCGCTGCTTTGGAGGGGCGACAAGCAGCTCGATGGGATCCAGCAGTTCTTCGAGTACCTCGAGCAGAAGCGGTACAAACTGCACGTGCGGGTCTTTCTCAGCCGCTACCGCAGCCCATTTCCCTGCGTCGCATGTGAGGGCACGCGGCTCAAACCGCAAGCGCGCTATGTCAAGATCGCCGGGTGCGATATCCATCAGGTGTCGGAACTCACAATTCGGGATGCAGCCGAGTGGCTGGACACACTGAAGCTCCCTGATTTTGAAGCCCAAGTGGCGCATGACATCCTCCGCCAACTCAGGATGAAGCTGGGATTTCTGCTCCAGGTCGGTCTCGGGTATCTGACCCTCTCGCGACAGACCCGCACTCTGTCCGGCGGGGAGGCGCAGCGCATCTCGCTGGCGAACCAGCTCGGGGCTCGGCTGGTGGGGACGTTGTACGTGCTGGACGAGCCGACCATCGGCCTCCATCCCCGCGACACCTCCACGCTGGCGACGATCCTGCGAGACCTGGCCGAAGCCGGAAATACAGTCGTCGTGGTGGAACACGATCGGCAGATGATCCTGGCGGCCGACCACGTGGTGGAATTGGGGCCGTGGTCGGGCGAGAAAGGTGGCGAGGTGGTCTGCGCGGCGCCCCGCGACGAGTTTCTCGCCGACAGCCGTTCCCTCACGGCCCGCTACTTGCGAGGCGATGAAACGATTCCGGTGCCGCGGATCCGTCGCCGGGGAAGCGGGCAGGCGCTCATGCTGGCCGGCGCCCGCGAGCACAATCTGAAGGACCTGACGATCCGGTTTCCGCTCCGGACGCTGATCTGCGTCACCGGCGTGTCGGGCTCGGGGAAAAGCACACTGGTGCAGGACACTCTGTATCGGGCCGTCGCGCGTGCGTTTCGTGTCGAGTCGTTGCCCATGGGGCGGTTCACCGCCATCAAAGGGCTGGAACACCTCCGCGGGGTGCGCCTGATTGATCAGCAGCCGATCGGCCGGACACCACGATCCAATCCGGTCACCTACTTGAAGATGTTCGATGATGTTCGCAGGATTTTCGCCGCCACGCCTGAGGCAAGGCGGCAAGGCCTGTCCCCTGCTCATTTCTCGTTCAACACCGTGGGCGGCCGATGCGAGCGCTGCCAGGGGAACGGGTACGAAAAGCTGGAGATGTACTTCTTCGAGGACATGTACGCCACCTGTGAGGAGTGCGGCGGCCGACGGTTCGGCCCGGAAGTGCTCCAAGTCCGGTTTCGTGGAAAGACGATCCACGACGTGCTCGGCATGACGGTCCACGAGGCACAGCCCTTTTTCGCCGGCTCCATGCGGCTGAGCGAGAAGCTCCACTTGGTGTCATCCATTGGTCTCGGGTATGTGCGGCTCGGGCAGCCGGCCACGACCCTGTCCGGCGGAGAGGCGCAGCGCCTGAAGATCGCGGCGGAATTAAGGGACCAATCGGCACGCGACCTTCTCTATATTATGGACGAGCCCACAACGGGCCTCCATCTTGAGGATATCAAGAAGCTGCTGGCGGTTCTCGGCAAGTTGGTGGACGCCGGCAACACCGTGGTGGTCGTGGAGCACAACCTGGATGTGATCAAGACCGCCGACTGGATTATCGACCTCGGGCCGGAAGGGGGCGAGCACGGCGGTTGGATTGTTGCGGAAGGTCGCCCCGAGCAGGTGGCTGAAGCGTCAGGCTCCCATACAGGCCGTTTCTTGCGCCCCCTGCTCGACGTAAGCCACTGAATGTCTGGCAGAGCGGTTCAATTCAAATGCGGCTCAATCGGCATGTCAGCGTACAGGTCGTACGGTTTTCCTAGTGACCGTAGAATGTCGGGCCAGATTCGTGACGGGTCTTTCTCGAAGACAACGGTGGGATCGGCAGGCAACGTGATCCACGAGCCGGTCTTCATCTCATGTTCAAGCTGCCCCGGGCCCCAGCCGGAATAGCCGAGGTACGCCCGGAACGCTTCCGTCCCCGCCGGCGTCGCCAGCACCCGCTCCAGCGATGTGGTATCGCCGCCCAGGTACACCCCGTCGAACACGTGGTGGGTGTCGGGCGGTTCCTGCGTCAGACGATACAGCAGCAGCACATGATTGGGCTGCACAGGGCCACCCGAGAACAGGACGTGGCGCTGGCTTTCAAGCACGGGAACCTGGGGCAGCACTTCCGAGATGTGCATGGCGGTCGGCCGATTCACCACGACGCCCAGTGCGCCTTCCGGCCCGTGCTCGCAGAGCAACACGACGGATTGCCTGAAATTCGGATCCCGCAAGGTGGGGCTCGCGATCAGGAAGATGCCTTTGCCGAGCGATGGAGCCATGGATGCATCCTACATCGGAAACATACGGTGATCAAGATAAGCTCGGGGCGAGAGAAGGCAAGGGCGGGCTACAACTCGTACAGGTGTCTTTGACGGTCGCGGAGGAGGTCGTTGTAAGGATTGAGAGATTTGTTCCGGGCCTCTGTGGGGTCGATGTCCAGGATCATCAACTCTTCCTGGTCGCTTGATGCGCGGTGGAGGATGCGGCCCTGCGGGGTCACGATCTCGCTGTGCCCGATATAGGTCAGCCGGTCCTTCCCGCCCCGCTCCTCGAACCCGATCCGGTTCGCCGTGATGCTGAACACGTGATTTTCCAGGCACCGGGTCACCATCGCGTCCGGACAGTGCGGCAGTATCAGATTCGAGGGATGGCACAGGATATCGGCGCCCTTGACGGCCAGCGTCCTCGCCGCCTCGGGGTAGAACCAGTCGAAGCAGACCATGACTCCGACTTTCGCCGAGCCGATGTCCCAGACCCGGAATCCGGTCTCGCCCGTGGAGAAGAACAGCGTCTCTTCATAAAAGAGATGCGCCTTGCGGTAGACGCCGAGGAACCCTGAAGGCCCCACCAGCACCGCCGAGTTGTAGCAGCGGTTCGCGTGGCGCTCCGGCAGACCGGCCACCAGGTGCATGGCTCGGTCTCGCGCGAGTTCGATGAGCCGTTTCGTGGTCGGGCCTCCAGGAACCGGCTCGGCTAAGGAGTCGACTTCCTCTTTGGAGACGAACTGGTAGCCGGACGCGAAGAGTTCCGGCAAGACCATGAGGTCGCAGCGGGTCTTGGCCAGTCGAGCGGTGACGACATCCAGGTTGCGTTTCACGTCGCCGAAGACCGGATTGAATTGAAAGTAACCGACGCGCATTGCGCGAAAACACGACGGGCAGAGGAGCTTCCTCTGCCCGTTCCCGTGTTGGACTTCAAAGACCTGTTATTTGATCTCCGACATGTGCATGATTGCACTCTCAGCCGCTTTCGTGGCCACGTCCGCATGGCCGGCCTTCCCGTGCTCAACCGCATCCTTGAGCCCCTTCACCCCTTCATCGAGGTGCGGGTTTTTCATGTCCTTCTGAGCCGCTTGCGCATGCTTCAAGCCTTCCTGCGCATGTTTCACCAGGACGTCGGCATGGCCCTGCTTCCCGTGCGCCACCGCTTCATTGGCATGCTGGATTGCTTCGTCCACATGCTTATTACTCCCCGCCAGCGCAATGGAGTACAGGGAAGAAACGCTCACGAGCGCCGTGACCGCGCCAAGCACCATTGCTCCAATCAGACCTCTTTTGCTCATCGCCCACCTCCTCTTATATCCGGATTAGTTCTTGATATACCCGGGTGCAACTCTCCGGGAATATCGATCGTTGGGGGCACGATACCACGCGGAATTTTACAGTGTCAAGAAGGCTTCGCGTCCTCGTGCCCGATGATCGTGTGAAGCATTTTCACGTCCGTTTCGACCGGCGCGGCAAAGTCCCGACTCCACTCCCACCACGAACCCGGATAATTTCTGACCTTCGAGTAACCCGCCAGCCGTAACACGAAGTAGAGCCATGCGGAACGAACCCCGCCGGTGCAATAGCAGATCACCTCGTGGCTCTCATGGAGCCCTTTGTCCTCCAAATTCGTTTTGATGACGTCGAGGTCCTTGACCGTGGCGTCCGGCTTCAAGAAGGTGTTCCAGGGCACGCTGATCGCGGACGGGATGTGGCCGGGCCTGGGAATCCCCTGCACTTCCTTGCCGGCATATTCTTCCAGGCTGCGAGCATCGGCGATGACGGTCTCAGGATGAGGGCGCTTGACCAGTTTTTTCAGCTCTTCTTTCAGCACGATCAGCCCGGGGTTCGGTGACGCGTGGAAATTGCCCGGTTTTGGACTTACGGTCCCGTGCTCGTACCGTCGCTTTTCGGCGACCCACTTCACCCAGCCGCCGTCCAGAACTCTGAGCTTGGTGTGGCCCAGGTACTGGAGCATCCAGAACATGCGCCCCTCGTCGCCCCAGTTATCAAAGGGGTTGGAGTAGATGACGATGTCGCTGTCGTGATTGATGCCCAGCATCTGAAGCTTGTGTTCGATCCGGGAAAGATCGAGGTCCAGCAAGCCTTTGGCGGCGGCGGTCGCGTCGCTGAACTCGTGCCAGGTGGCATGCACCGCTCCAGGTATGTGGCCGCCGAAGGCATAGGCCGCCTTGCCACGGACATCGATCACCACAAGGTCAGCGCGGCCTACATTCTGTTCCAGGGTGACCGTGTCGATCAGAAACGGATGGATCATGTGTCTCCTTTTTATCGCGAAGCCCGCTTGCGCTAGCCACGCCGCTTGTCATCGGCCGCGCAGGCCAGTCGTGGACCCTGTGCTCCCTGACTCAAAGCGGCCGTCAGATCTCCTGAGAGGGGAAAGTCGCGCTCGTAGATCGTAAACGCGTACGGGTCCTCGGCCGTGAGTCCATACTTCTTCTTCAGCATCTTGTGCTGCGCGTCCGTCAGGATGTGGTAGCGAACGCGTGTCTTGAGCGTGAGCCCAGACGCCTGGGCCGGAAGGCGATACGCGAATGTGTAGTCCCGGCTCGCCAGCGGCAGCAGTCGATTGTCATGCAACTCCAGGATCACCGGTTGCCATAAGATCCAGCGGCCCATGGTCTCTGTCTGTTGATCGAGGACCTTTTCCTGACCGTCCTGCACGACAAACTCCACGGTGAAGTGGCGGTCCGGATCGCCGGTGGGAATCTTATGCCCGGCCCCTGCATTGATCAGCGTCAGGGTGAACCGGACGTTGGCTCCCGCCTTCGGGGCCGGTGGATCGGCCTGCACCTGCACCGCCACCGCGCGCTTGATCATCTCCGGATCATGGCCGCCCCGCCAGAGATGCCGACGTCCTTGCCGGATCGGCCCGCCCACCGCCACCGGACGTTCCACCTCCGGCATATGGCAGCTCTGGCAAATCATTCCCCTCTCCTGCATGAAATACTTGCCCTCGTACTCCGCATATGTCCCGCAGGGCCCCACGTTGTAGAACTGGAGCGGTCCCGAGACCACGTTGTGGCACCGGTAGCAGACCTCGGTTGTGCGGAAGGCCGGATCAAACCGGGTGGGGTGCGGCGCCACCGAGTCGTCGAACGGTCCCAGTATCACGCCATCCCGGACGTGACACGCGGCGCAGGTGATCGACTCCTTCTGGTACTCGCGATCGTAGCGGGGGTTGGGCTCCTGGACCGCTTTTTCCACCCGCCCGCGAGGGATCTCCTTGATCAAAGTCGGCTGCTGGTTCTCAAGCGGTGTATGACAGTTCAGGCAGACCCAGACACTCCCGTCTTTTTTCCAGTACGCCTGGAAGAATGGGTCCTCGTAGGCCTGTGCGTGGATACTGGTCTTCCACTCCTCGTAAATCTCCTGATGGCAGGTCCCGCAGGACTCGGCCCGCACACTGTCGATTCCCGCAGGAATTTTCTGGTAGGGGATCGGCCTGGCGTAATCGGAGCGGAGACCGAAAATTACCGTAGGCCGCAACTCAGCGTAGAATAGATAGATCAGGCCGGCGGCCACCACCAGGCTTCCCAGGATGATCGTCCAGACTCTTCGCATACGGTCTTGCAGACCTCTTGGAGGCTTCACGCCTCCATTAACGAGATCAGGTGCCGCTCCACAGACGCGGCGAGAGCCTTCAGGTTATAGCCCCCTTCCAGGCACGACAGGATCCGTCCCTTGCTGTAGCGTCGGGCAATGCCGGCCACGATACCGGTCAAGGCAGCATAGCCGTCCTCGGTCAATCCCATCCCGGCCAGCGGGTCATCTCTGTGCGCATCGAACCCCGCCGAGATCAGCACGAACTCTGGCCTGAACGTATCAGCAGCGGGCACCAACACCCGCTCGAAGACCTCGCGATATTCCTCGTCGCCCTGTCCGGGCGACATCGGTACATTAATCGTCACCCCTTCTCCCTGCCCTTCCCCGCGCTCGGTGGCCCGACCGGTCCCGGGGTAATAGGGATACTGGTGGGTGCTGAAAAAGAGCACCGAGTGGTCGTCATAGAAGGTGTGCTGAGTTCCATTCCCATGGTGGACATCCCAGTCCACGATCAACACGCGGCCCACGCCGTAGCGGCGCTGCACGTAACGCGCAGCGATCGCCACGTTATTGAACAGACAGAACCCCATGGCACGGGTTCGCTCGGCGTGATGGCCCGGAGGGCGCACCGCGCAGAACGCGTTGTCCACCTTGCCGGCCATGATCGCGTCGGCCGCTGCCAGCGCTCCTCCAGCGGCCAGGTACGCAGCCGGCAGGGAGCCGACCGACATCGACGTGTCCGGGTCCAGGGACACATAGCCGCTGACCGGTGCCCGGGTTTTCAGATCTCTCAGGTACGAAACCGCATGGACCTGGGTGATCCACTCATCCGGGGCCATCGTGGGCTCGATTCGCACCAAGCGGCCAAGAACGCCGCTTTTCTCCAGGCGGGACACAATGGCTCGCAGCCGCTCCGGCGATTCCGGATGCCCACCCCCCATGTCGTGCTTCAGATAGTCCGGATGGTACACGAAGCCGGTGCGCGCCA
>CAYJUP010000006.1:0-24874 GCA_964373365.1 uncultured Nitrospiraceae bacterium | reverse complement strand
AGGGCGGTATCGTAACATGGCCGAAACTCGATAGACAATGACGAGCGGGACGTAGTACAGTAACCCGCTCACATCGTGCAGGAGACACCTTCACGAAGGAGGACGTGAGGTGGCGAATCCTCGCATCGAACCCCTGAAAAAAGTGCTGGCAATGGATCCGAATGACGAAGTGGCGTGGTTCGGGCTGGGAAAAGCCTACATGGAGGACGCGAATTTTGCCGAAGCCATCACTGCACTGGAGAGTTGCATCCGCGTGAAACCGACCTATTCGGCCGCCTATTTAGCCCTGGCCCAGTCGCTGCAAAAGAGCGGGCGGATCGAACAATGCCGGCAGGTCTGCCAGCAAGGCATAGACGTATCCACCCGAAACGGCGATGCGATGGTGACCAAGAATCTGGAGTTGCTCACGCAGAGCCTTGGGTAAGATTCGTTCCGAAACCTTTCACAATAATCCTTTCAGCGCTTCAATCTCCCATCCGCTTAACGGATACGCAGCAGCGGGATTGAGTATCAGCAGCCGCACCCGTGGATACGCGGTCTGCCGTGAGGGCCGCTCCACCACATGCACGTTCGCCAGCCGCACGCCGGATCGCGCTGGAGCCGGTTCCACGTCCCAGAGGGAGAGTAACACCGCGCTCACGTGGCGGACCAGCGTCAACATCACGGTGACGGTGCCCGCGAGACGCTTGAGGTCCAGTTCTTCCGTCACGCGATCTTGCCATGAATCGCGATGCGGCACCGTGACCGCCAACAGCACCGGCGCGCAATAGTGGACCAGCTGTCTGGCTTTCTGCGAGATTCTGGCCACCAAACGGTTGGTCAGAACGTGGCCACCGTCATTCTCTTCCTCGTCAACACTCTTCCGTTCACGAGCCGTTGAGTCCCAGCGCGGGCGACGCCTCGAGCCGACCAACGCCGTGACTTCGACGTACATCCGCTCCTGACCGAGGGAGCATTCCAAATCCGCCGTCCTCGACTGTGACTCGGGAAGAAACCCGATCGAGAACCCGGCGCGGACCAGCAGGGTCGCCAGCTCCAGCTCGGCGAGCGCCGACTCCAGCGCGCCGCGGTCGTGACCGGTGCGCCGGTCCAGGAGACGAGCGAGGCGGGTTCGGCTCGCCCGGTCGGTGCAGAGCCGGTGCAGCGCGGTCCATTGGGCCTCAAACTCCCGACCCCAGCGCGCAGGCCGCTCGGCACGGGCCAACCGTTCGGCGCGTACTCGTCGGCCCTCCAGTTCGACGTGCCGCTCCGACCTTCTTCTGGAACGAAATCGCCTCATTGCCGGCCGCTCGTTGTCTCAACCACATCTCAACACGATGGTGAGGAATGTTCGCATACCGCTGCCGGTTCTGCCGGGCTTTCGTGGGTCGCTGACGTGGGCACGTTTGCGGGAGGTCGAGCCCTAATTGTCTGGCTTCTCAAGCAGTTCCGGGTTCTGGCGGACGATCGTTTCGTACACCTCGTCCAACCAGCGGCCCGCATATCCCAACACCTCTCGAACCAACGGTTCCGGATGAGCTGTTCGCTTGATCGTCCAGTAGCAGACATACTCGAGCAGCGCTTCCCGCTCAAAGTGACGCGATGAGGTGGTGGCGAGAGCGGTCAGCTCCGCAAGCCCGGTCCTGATAATCTCTGCCACGGTCTCGCGCCCGTAGGAGGTGCTGGCTGTCACGTACTGAACCGCACGGTTGATCTCGTTCTCAGTCACTCGCTTTCCCCGCTCGAGTTCGGAAGGAAATTCTAGCATCACTGCCGACCCTGTCAACGGACTCCGTGCCGTAGGATGACTCCCAGGGGGAAAGACCATCTTTCTCGTCCTAAGTCTCTTGTAATACATCATAGCAAGTTGATATTCATGAGTTATTTTAATTTTAGTACCGGCTAGACTTCAATGTTATGATCACGCTGTGTCTCGTGCAAGGGCCGGAGGGTCGCCCATGAAACGCCCCATCATGGAACGGATGAGTCTGAAGCCATCGACCCAGAACTCCCGCTCGGGAAGCATATCGGAGCGGTGGGATCTGTCCCATTTGCTCAAAAACCCAGAGGATGACTTCGACATCCTGGCGAAGGAGCTAGACAGCAAGGTTTCCCAGTTCGAGTCGTTTCGGGACCGCTTAAGCCCCGAGATAACCGGCCAGGCTTTTCACGAAGTCATGCGCCTTAACGAAGAGATTGCGGCGATCTCGACCAAATTGGGGGCCTACGCGTACCTCTGGTTTTCGGAGGACACTAAGAACTCCCACGCACGCGCCTTCAAGAACAGGGTCGAAGAGCGGTTGACCTCGTTGCAGAACCGCACGCTGTTCTTCGACCTCTGGTGGCAGGCGGTGGACGAGGCGAACGTAACGCGGCTGCTCGAAACCTCAGGTGATTTCCGGTACCACCTTGAAACGATTCGCCGGTTCAAGAACCACACGCTGTCGGAACCCGAAGAGAAGATTATTAACCTGAAGAACGTCACCGGTCGCAACGCGATCAACACCCTGTATGACGTGCTCACGAACGGTTTCACGTTTACGCTCACGATCAACGGCAAGCGAAAGATCCTGACACGCGAACAGCTGTCGTCCTACCTCCGAAGTTCCCAGCCGCGAGTGCGGGAGCAGGCCCACCAGGAACTGTTTCAGGTGTTCGCCGCCCATCATGACCTGATCGGCGAGATCTACACCACGTTGGTCAACGAGTGGAAGGGCGAGAACCTGGAACTGCGCAAGTTCTCAACGCCGATCACGGCGAGAAATCTGGGAAACGACGTGCCGGACGAGGCGGTGAACGCGCTGCTGTCCGTCTGCTCGAAGAACGCGGAGATCTTCCAGGAATACTTTCGGATCAAGGGCCGTCTCTGCAAGATCAAGCCGATGAACCGGTACCATCTCTATGCGCCACACCGTGCGGAGCGGAAGCGGTACCGATACCACGACGCGGTCCGCATGGTTCTGAACGCGTACCGGGCCTTTTCACCGCGCCTGGCTGAGCTTGCCGAACAGGTCTTCCACGAGCGCCATATCGACGTGCGGATCCGTCCTGGCAAGCTGAGCGGAGCCTATTGCTACAGCGTGGTCCCGGGGTTCACGCCCTATGTGCTGCTGAACTACACCGGCGAGGCACGGGATGTGGCCACGCTGGCGCACGAGCTGGGCCACGCCGTCCACGGGATGATGGCGTCAGATCACTCCGTCTTCACCTTCCAGTCCACACTGCCGCTGGCAGAAACCGCGTCGGTATTCGGTGAACGAGTGCTGTCTGATGCCCTGATGGCGCAGGAAACCACCAACGCGGTCAAGCAGGGATTGTTGCTGGCCCAGCTCGACGACATCTATGCCACCGTGCTCCGCCAAGCGTATTTCGTCCTGTTCGAGAAGACGGCGCATGAGATGATCGCCAACGGTGGAACCGTGCAGGATCTTTCGGAGGTGTACCTGTCGAATCTTCGCCAACAGTTCGGCAGGGCCGTCGCGGTCCCGGATGAGTTTCGGTGGGAGTGGCTCACAATTCCTCACATCTTCGGAAGCCCCTTTTACTGTTACGCGTACAGCTTCGGCAACCTCCTGGTGCTGTCGCTCTATCACCGCTATACGGAGCACGGCCCCGCGTTTGTACCCAAGTACCTCGACTTGCTGGCCGCCGGAGGATCGAAGAGCCCGGAAGCAATCCTGGCCGAGGTCGGCGTCGACATGCGCTCCGAGACATTCTGGCAATCGGGATTCAACACTATCAAGGGCATGGTGGAGGAGCTGGAGCGGACGGCAGGATGATCAACGGCTACTTCGCGCTTCCTCGCTTGACCCTCCACGTCACCTCGGCCACCCGCCGACCCAACTCCTTGGCGCCGGCCAACTCCTTGTCGTCAATTCCGGGGCTGTCCCCCTCGGTGGTTGCCGAAGCCCCAAAGGCGCCACCGCCGCTTACCACGATCATCTGATTGCCCAGCATCGCGGCCAAGATGGTGAGCATCGTGATCTCTTTGCCGCCAGCCGCCTGCCCGCCGGTGGTGAAGGCCGCGCCCACCTTATCCCGCATTTTGAACTCCGGAAAGACCCCGAACTTGAGCTGCCAGTTGTCGAAGAACGTTTTGACCTCGCCGGCCATGTTGGACCAGTACACCGGAGAACCGACCACCAGGGCGTCAGCCGAGAACAGGTCTGCTGCCGTGACCTGTCCCACCGGCTTGAGTACCACGGACGTTCCCTGTACTGCCTGTGCCCCCTCCACAACTCCCTTGGCGATTTTTTCCGTATTGCCGGTCATGGAATGGTACGTCACCAGCACCTTGATGCTCGGAAACGGCTCGGCGGCCGCTGCGAAGTTCTGCAGCGTAAGAGAGAACCAGGTGAAAGTGATCAGAAGGACAGACATCTTGCGCATAGCACTCCTCGTAAGTATGGTTCAGAGCAGGAAGGGGGTCAGTCGGGAGACCGAATGTCTAGAAGAAAAAAAGAGACCGACGGAGAGCTGAGCGAGAGAGCGGGTTATGGAAATGCGTTCGACAGGAAATAGCGCCGTGCACGCCACGGAAAAGGCCAGTCGTGTACGCCGTCAATGCCGCACGGTCTCCTCGTCCATATGCTCCTCCACCGACACTTCGGTCAACGTGCCTCTGTAATCACACTTGTGGCAGCGAATCCGCCATTCCTCGATCCATTTTTCCTGGACGTACGACTGACGGCATTGGGGGCAGACGAAGACGCCTTTCTTAAAGAGAACCCTCCGCTTTTCTTTCATCGTCTTCCTCTCTTCCTGCCGAATCTAGTGACGAGCAATGAAAAGAATGGCACAGGATGCTGTCCGATTGCAAGCCGGTACACATGGCGCCGTTCATTCGTTGTCGGGTGAATCCTTATTCTTCGCGCTGTCCGTCTTCCTTCTTAAGTTCTTCTTCTACCAGCACGCGCCGGAGCACCTTCCCCACCAGTGTCTTGGGAAGCTCAGACCTGAACTCAACCTTTTTCGGAACCTTGAACTTCGCCAGATCCTTTCGACAGTGTTCCAGAATGTCCACCGCGGTGGCGTCCTCACCATCCTTTAACACCACATAGGCCTTGATCAGTTCCCCTCGTAAGCCCTGAGGGACGCCAACAATCACCGCCTCCTTGACCTTCGGATGCCGGACGAGCACCTCTTCGACCTCGCGAGGGTATACATTCTCACCTCCCGACTTGATCATATCCTTCTTACGGTCTTCAATGTAAAAGAACCCCGACGCATCCATTCGAGCCAGGTCGCCCGTGAACAGCCACCCGTTCCTCAGAACTTGCCGAGTCTCTTCGTCCCGGTTCCAATAGCCACGCATCACCTGGGGGCCACGGACTGCCAATTCTCCGACCTCTCCAGTCGGAAGTTCGCGCTCGCCGGTCTCCACGTCCATGATTTTTGCATCGGTATCAGGCAGGGGCAGCCCGATGCTCCGCCGGCGCCGCTCTCCCGTTACGCGATTGATCGGATTGACGTGGGTCACCGGCCCGGCTTCGGTCAACCCGTAGCCCTCCACCAACCGGGCTCCCGCAAGCGCCTCGAACCGATCCTGGACGGACGGATGGAGCGGGCCGGCTCCGCTGATGCAAAGCCGAACGGACTGAAGGTCGTACTGCTCCAGGTGATGATGATTATTGATAGCCGAATACATCGCCGGGATGCCAGGAAACACCGTGACTCGCTCACGCGTAATCGTGTCCAACACCTCCACCACGTGAAACCGTGGGAGCAGCGCCAACGAACCCGCGACACTGACCGCCAAATTCTGACACGCGCTCATCCCGTACACATGAAAGAACGGCAGCACGCCGAGAAACACCTCCTTCCCTTCACGAAGGGACGGCATCCAGTGCCGACACTGCCAGGTGTTGCAGACCAGGTTGTGGTGGGTCAGCACCACGCCTTTGGGAATCCCGGTCGTCCCTCCCGTATATTGAAGCAGGGCGATATCGTTCTGACGCACCTCGACAGAAGGAGGACCGGCTGGGCCGCCCATGAACTGCCGCATTGTATGAACCGCAGGATCGACCGTCTTGGGGCTGCGGTGACCCTCCCGCATCTCCTTGAGCGGATACAAAAGGCGTTTCAGCCAGGGCAGGTAGTCTTCCACCCCGGTCAGGATCACGCGCTTGAGACAGGTCCGCCCGAGCAGTGGCTTGATCCGTGAGTAGAACTGGTCCAGCGCAAGAATGGTTTCGCAGCCGGAGTCCGTGACCTGATGCGCGATCTCGCTTTCGACGTAGAGAGGGTTGATCGGAGTGACCATCGCGCCAGCCCGAAGGCTCCCGTAGTAACCGATTACCATCTGAGGCAGGTTCGGCAGCATGAGTCCCACCACTCCCCCTTTGCGGATCTGCTGCCTCATCAAGGCATGCGCGAACCGATTCGCGAGAGCGTCCAGCTCCCGGTATCGGATCACGCGACCATAGAAGCGGAGCGCCGGACGATCGGGATACCGCGCGGCGGCATGAGTCAGCAGATCGGGCAGGGCGATGTCGGGGTAGGACAGCGCGTGGGGAACCTCGGGATCATACTGTTCTAGCCAAATGCGTTCCATCAGGAATCCGTCAGCTCGGCGCCACCCTATCGTGCTCTCCGGAGATTGTCAAACGTCGCAGAGCGATCCAGCCCGGACTCGTGAAGTTCAGTCTTGACTGTCGACACAGGATGCCATTGACGGGATATGATGGGAGGAATTGCCGCCGGGCGAGCACCTTGACAGAGGCAAGGGGGGTCGTTAGGATTCGCGCATGTCGGCGGCCGAGTTGTGGACATCGTTGAAACAGCTCTGCATGCCTGTCGCACGAGCCGGTCTGGCTACGACCGTTCTTTGCTTGACAACCACGCTCCAGTCGGCAGCAGGAGCGGAGGGCAAGTCGTCGGAGGAGGGGCTGGTGTCTGTGACCACCCCACAGGGGGTCACGATTCTCGCGGAATTGGCTGACACTACAGAGAAACGAGCCAGAGGACTGATGTTTCGGGAGTCACTGGCCAAGGACCGTGGCATGCTGTTTACGTTCCCGGAACCACAGCCCTGGACCTTCTGGATGAAGAACACCCGTATCGCACTCGACATCATCTGGATGGACCGGGACAAGAAGATCGTGCACGTGGAACGGAATGTGCCGGGCTGCAGCCGGACCGACGATGGCTGTCCCCAATACCAGCCGAACGACGATGCCCTGTACGCACTGGAGCTGGCCGCAGGCATGGCCGACACCTTGAAGTTACAACGAGGTGCCAAGCTCCGATTTCAAACGCCTCGCCCTCTTTCTGACCAACGAACACGTACGTCCCCCTAGCTCTCTCGCATAGCGCGAGGAGTGCCCTACCGTTCCTGCCATGCGCGGATGCGCCGAGCCGTGATGACTCCGTCCACGCGCTCGATTGCCTTGAGCAGCCGGTCAAGATGCTCCGTATCGGTCACTTCGACCACAAAATCGAGCAGCGCCTTTCGGTCGTCCCGCGTCGTGATCTCGGCTCGGCTGATATTGGCTTTACACTCGGAGATGGACGACGACACATTGGCCAGCACTCCCGTTTTGTCCACCGCGAGCACCGACACTTTGACAGGGTGAGTGCTGGGAGCCGTGGTATCCCACTCGACCTCCACCAGCCGTTCCTTGTCATAATCCAGCGCTTCGAGATTCGGACACCCCACTGAATGAATGGTGAGGCCACGTCCACGGGTGATGTAGCCCATAATCCGATCGCCGGGGACCGGGCTGCAACACCTGGAAAGCTGCATCAGGAGATCACGTCCACCCTTGACTTTGACCCCTCTCTCCTTGGCCTTCCCGATCGAAGGTCGCATAGCGGGAGACTCTTGCGTGACAGGAGCACGCTCTCCAGCAGGGGGTGGGGGGTTCAACCGGTTGATCACCTGGAGTGTGGACAGCCGCCCATAGCCGACCGCAGCGGCCATTTCATCCGTCGTCTCAAAGCCGGACTCGCGTGCCACCTGCAGGAGCCTGTCCGACTTGAACAGTTGAGCCGGTGGCATATCGTGGCGTCGGAATTCCCGTTCTAGAAGACGACGGCCGATTTCGACGCTCCGCTTTTGTTCTTCCACTTTGAGCCAATGCTTAATTTTCGCCTTGGCTCGTGGTGTCCGGACAAACTTGAGCCAGTCCTTGTGAGGGACCTGTGTGGAGGCGGTAAGGATCTCCACGGTATCGCCACTGGCGAGCTGATGCTTCAGGGGAACGATTTTCCCGTTGACCTTGGCCCCCACACAATGATCGCCGATCTCGGTATGAATAGCGTACGCGAAATCCACGGGTGTCGAGCCAAGCGGCATTTCCTTGACCATTCCTTTGGGCGTGAACACGTAAACCACGTCGTGGAAGAGATCCAGCTTGACCGAGTCCATAAACTGACGGTTGTCGGTCAGGTCCTGGTGCCACTCCACAAACTGTCGCAGCCAACTGAATACTTTCCCGTCCTTGTCATCGACCTGTCCGTGCTCCTTGTACTTCCAATGAGCGGCGATCCCCTGTTCAGCCACCCGATGCATCTCCTCGGTGCGGAGCTGAAACTCCACATGCTCGCCCTTGGATCCCACGACCGTCGTGTGGAGGGATTGGTAGAGGTTCGATTTCGGGATCGCGATGTAATCCTTGAAGCGTCCAGGAACCGGTTGCCAGAGGGAATGAATCAATCCCAAGATCGCGTAGCAGTTCATCTTGGTGTCCGTGATGATGCGGATCGCCGCGAGGTCATACACCTCTTCAAAGGAGATCGCCTGGCGTTCCATCTTCTGATAAATGCCGTACAGATGCTTGGGTCGGCCCTTCACCTCCCCCGCAAGCCCCGCATCAGCCAACGCCTTCCTCACAAGCCGAATGACCTCGTCGATGTGCTGCTGGCGATCTTCGTCACGCTTCGCCACCCGTAGCTTTAACCCGGCGAACACGTCCGGCTTGAGATACTTGAGACACAAATCTTCCAGCTCGTTCTTCATCCATCCGATGCCGAGTCGGTTCGTCAGCGGCGCGTAGATTTCGAGCGTTTCCTGGGCAATCTGCTGCCGCTTGACTTCGTTCAGATGCTCCAACGTCCGCATGTTATGAAGGCGGTCGGCCAGCTTGATGAGCACGACGCGGATGTCATCCGCCATCGAGAGCACCATCTTCCGAAAGTTCTCGGCCTGTTTCTCCTCGTAGTTCCTGAACTGGATCTTGCCGATTTTGGTGACCCCGTCCACCAAACGCGCAATGTCTTTGCCGAACTCCTGCTCTAATTCATCCGGCGTCGCGAGCGTGTCCTCAACAGTGTCGTGCAGTAAGCCGGCCACGATGGCGGTCACGTCGGACCTGAGCGACGTCAAGACCCCGGCCACGGCCAACGGGTGCTGGAGGTAGGGCTCGCCCGACCGCCTAGTCTGGCCTGCATGGGCTTTCGCCGAAAAGGCATAGGCCCGACGCACCAGCTCCACATCCGCGTCCGGGTTGTAGCTCTGGACTCGCTTGATTAACTGGTCGATCTCTGTGATGGTCTCGTACGGCATGTGTCGGGTTACAAATTTTGACTCGCCTGCACGTCTCTGATCCGCAATTGAATCCGATCAAGACCATTCCAGCGGCTCAACTCGGGCACAAAAGCCAGATCCACCGCCCGCTCAGCCGAAAGTCCAAGATCGGCCAAGGAGCCCATCCGAAACCCAATGCTGTCGAATGGCAGCGAATTCCCGTGACGCACCATCAGCTTGAGGTGACGATTGCCAACCACTCGGTTGTCCAAGATGGCCAGATTTCTGACCACGAGCGTCGGCTCCGGATTCCCTGCTCCAAACGGCCGCAGCATGTCCAGCTCGCGGACAAGCTGCTGGTCCACCTCCTTCAGGCTGACCTCCGCATCCACGTCAAGCATCGGACCCTGCGGCTGATCGCCGCTCCACTCAGCCGCGATCTCCGCAAATCTGTCCCGGAATTCCGGCAGACGGGATTCCCGGATCGTGAGGCCGGCGGCGACGGGATGACCGCCGAATCCCTCCAGTAAATCGCGGCACCGGGAGAGGGCGTGATAGAGGTCAAAGCCTGGGACACTTCGCGCTGAACCCTTCCCGATTCCGTTCTGGTTCACAGCGACAACCACAGCGGGTCGGTGGTATCGCTCCACCAGCCTAGCGGCCACGATCCCAACCACACCGAGATGCCAGTGCCGGGCGCCCAGGACCAGCGCCGCTGGGGTCTCCGTACTCCCGACCGCAGCCAACGCTTCTGCCGTCGTCTCTTTCTCGATCCGCTGGCGTTCTCGGTTCAACTGTTCAAGCTGCTCAGCGAGATCCCTGGCTTCCCGATCAGACTCTGTCGTGAGCAGCCGAACTCCCACCCCAGCATCGGCCAATCGTCCGGCGGCATTAATCCGAGGAGCCAGCCTGAACGCCACGGTACCGGTCGTGCAAACTCCGTCCACGCCTGCCACCTGCTTAAGCGCCCGTATCCCGCAATGCGCCCCTTGCGAAATCAACGCGAGCCCTTCGCGGACGAAGAACCGATTCTCGTCCCGTAATGGGACGACATCGGCTATGGTGGCCAAGGCCACCAGGTCCAGTAGCGATTCCAGAGCCAGCTCTCCGCCTCCGTATTTCTCTTCATAGGCCCGTGCAACTTTATAGGCGAGTCCTCCGGAACAGAGGCCGTTGAAAGGATATCCTGAGTCCGTCCGATGTGGGTTCAGAACCGCCAGCGCGGGGGGCATGCGGGCTTCAAGCTGGTGGTGGTCCGTGATAATGACATCGAGCCCCAGTCTGTTCGCCACCTCGACTTCATGGTGAGACGTGGTGCCACAATCCGATGTCACCAGCAGCCGCACTCCTCCCTTCGTGAGTTCACGAAGCGCGCGTTCATTCAGTCCATACCCTTCACGAACACGATGCGGGATGTACACGGCCGCGTCGGCCCCAAGACTGCGGAAGAATGTCAGATACAGGCTGGTTGCCGAAATTCCGTCTACGTCGTAATCACCGTAAAAACAGATGCGCTCTCTCGCGATGACCGCTTGGTGGAGACGTTCGATCGCCTTCTCCATATCCGGAAGCAGGAACGGATCGTGCAGCGCGGTCTGATGCGGGGACAGCCACGAGTGTGCCTGTTCCTTGGTGCTCACTCCGCGGGCGAGCAAGACCGACGCCGTAATTAGAGAAATAGAGAGAGTATGGGCAAGCGCAACTTGCTGCTCCCGGTCCACCTGACGAAATATCCATCGCTTTTTGACCATCCGGCTCCTTAAGAAAACGATTGAAACTCTCGCAACTTGCTGAGATTTCAGAGAAACATTAGTCCTTCAAAAAAGCTTTGTCAAACCGGGCTGGGGAACCCTCTTGCCGGTTGAAAATGAGTTGGTGTGTGACGCGGTGCTGAACCGTGCGGATCTACTGGGAATTCCTGTCGGTTATTACAGCAAG
Source organism: uncultured Nitrospiraceae bacterium (assembly GCA_964373365.1). Lineage (GTDB taxonomy): Bacteria > Nitrospirota > Nitrospiria > Nitrospirales > Nitrospiraceae > CAYJUP01. The sequence goes on along the minus strand of CAYJUP010000006.1, from coordinate 13,491 downwards.
TTCGAATCAAGAAGCTTGCATAGGAGGCAGACTTCCATCATCCAAGCCCAGGCATGGGTAAGGATCTAGCGAGAGAGTACAGGTGGAAGTCGAGGCCGAATGATAACTGCCTGCGTTTGTTCAGCCCGGTCGAGCTTGATCAAATTAGGGGATATCGGAAGAAAAGAACTGCCGTAACTACTCTCCACCCTTTTGTACATAATTCTTCACGAATTCTTCCGCGTTTTTCTCCAGAACGTCGTCAATCTCGTCCACCAGTTTATCGATATCCTCCTTGAGTTTCTTGCCGGCTTCGACAACTTTCGGATTCGGTTTTACCTCCTCCCTCGCCTGCGTGTCTTTTTTGGACTCGGGTCTCCTCTCCTGTTTTTCCATGGGAGTACCTCCAGACCTCGTCGGACTATCGACTCACCAGATCACAAATACGGCATTCTGTTATGTGCCAGGATACCTCACGTGCCGGGCTCCGTCAAGCAGGATGACATGTTCCACGGACACTCATTCACGCACCAGAAACGAAACGATGAGTAGGGCCACGATATTGATCACCTTGATCATCGGGTTGATCGCCGGACCGGCTGTATCCTTGTACGGATCGCCGACGGTATCGCCGGTGACCGCCGCCTTGTGTGTCTCACTGCCTTTCTTGCCCTGTTCCTCGATGTATTTTTTGGCGTTATCCCATGCGCCACCGCCGCTCGTCATTGAGATGGCCACGAACAGTCCCGTCACGATGCTGCCCACGAGCACGCCACCCAATGCGTGTGGTCCCAAAATCACGCCCACCAGTATGGGGGAGATGACCGGAATGAGTCCGGGAATCATCATCTTCCTGATGGCGGCTTGCGTGACGATATCCACGCATCTGCCGTACTCCGGTTTCGCTGTGCCCTCCATGATGCCTTTGATGCTCCGGAACTGCCGTCTGACTTCTTCGACGACCAGCCCTGCGGCCTGTCCGACCGCCTTCATGCACAGCGAGGCAAACAGGAACGGCAGCATGCCGCCCAGGAACAATCCGACCAGCACGTCCGGGTTTGATAGATCGAACCCGCTCGTCTTGTTCTCACCCGTCACCGCCCGCGCATATTCCGCAAACAGCACGATCGCGGCCAACCCGGCCGAGCCGATGGCGTAGCCCTTGGTCACGGCCTTGGTGGTATTGCCCACCGCATCCAGCGGATCGGTAATGTTGCGGACGTCTTTCCCCAGATGGGCCATTTCCGCAATGCCACCGGCATTGTCAGTGATCGGTCCGAACGCATCGATCGCCACCACGATGCCGGCCATCGACAACATGGAGACGGCCGCCACCGCCACACCATACAAGCCGCCCATCGCGGCTCCCCCGCAGAGCCAGAAACTCGCCAGGATAGCCGCCGCAATCACCACCACCGGCCAGACGGTTGCCTGCATTCCCACCGCCAAGCCCGCGATAATGTTCGTCGCATGACCGGTCTCGCTGGCCTTGGCGATCCCACGGACCGGCGCATAGCTCTTGGAGGTGTAATAATCGGTGATGAAGACCAGCGCCAATGTGACCACAAGCCCGACCAGCGCGGCGATGTAATAGCGGGTTCCGTCGACCCCTCCAACCCCCTGCATCATGCGGATGGTGATCGGATAAAAGGCCGCAGCCGCGATCCCGCCGGCCACGAAGAGCCCCTTATAGAGCGCCGTCATGATCCCACCGCCCGGCCCGACCTTCACAAACGGGATGCCGATAATGGTCGCGAGAATCGTCATGCCCCCCAGTGCAAGGGGGTAGAGAACCGGTTCCGGTTGTCCCTTGAACATGGTGAAGGCCAGAACCATCGCGGCCACCGTCGTCACCGCATAGGTCTCAAACAAGTCGGCCGCCATGCCGGCGCAGTCGCCCACATTGTCACCGACGTTATCGGCGATCACCGCCGGGTTACGGGGGTCGTCTTCCGGAATTCCGGCTTCCAGCTTACCCACCAGGTCGGCCCCGACATCAGCAGCCTTGGTATAAATGCCTCCGCCCACGCGCGCAAAGACCGAGATCAGGCTTCCGCCGAACCCCAGGCTCAACAGGGCATGAACCGCCTTTTCCTGACCTGCCAGGGCGGTTGCGATGGCGTAGAACCCGGTGAGCGCCAACAATCCTAATCCGATCAGCAGGAGCCCGGTGACGGCCCCGCCCCTGAAGGCCACAGTCAGCGCCGCGTTGAGTCCCTGGTGCGCGGCCTGGGCGGTCCGCACGTTGGCGCGAACGGCGATGTTCATTCCGACATACCCCGCCGTGGCCGAAGCGGCCGCCCCGACCAAGAACCCGATTGCGGTGAGCAGGCCGAAATAATCGGACCACCTCCCGGCCAGCCAGAGAATGACAAACAAGCCGGCAGCGACCGCCCCCACGGTCCGGTATTGACGGTTCAAGTAGGCAGCGGCTCCTTCTTGGATCGCCTGAGCGATCCGCAGCATCTCCGCGTTTCCGGCATCGAGCTTAAAGATCCAGAGGGTCAGGTAAAGCCCATACCCAATCCCCGCGGCCGCGGCGGCGATTGCGAATACGATCACGCCCGTCGACATGTCCACAGAAAACCCTCCTCTTCAGAAGTAGACCTTCGCCCTCCCATAGTTCAGCTCATCCGTCGCACGGGTTCACCCTCTTGCACGCACCGGGCCCGCACACGGTGGGCGATTCGCATGCGGAGGGAATTGAAAAACCCGGCCATTCTATATAGCCAGGTGGCAATGATCAACACGAAACCCCAGCGCGCCATCCGGAAGACGCTCCGGGGACTCACGCCAGGCTCTTGCTTACGAGAGAGTCACGTGTGACGGTTTGCGGGAGCGGTCAGAAATCTGATATAGTGGCCCGCGGAGGGAGAAACTGATGGGCGTCGGCCCCGAATACATTCTGGTGGAAGGGAAGGCCTTTACCAAGGAGCAACTTGCGTTGGACAACCACGTCTTCAAGAATTGCACGATGGATCACTGCCAGATCTACTACAGCGGCGGTCCTTTTGAGTTGATCGACACCCATATCACCAACTCGGAGCTGATTCTGAATCAGCCGGCCAAGAATATCTACTCCGCCATCCAGATTTTTAAGATGAAATCTCCTGGCTCGACGATTGCCGCCGATTAGGAATTCTCGCGCCCTTCTTGCGGTCGGCTTCATTGCAACGGAACGTTCACGGCCCGCTTCACAATCGGAATGGACTGGAAGACCGGATCCTGGCCCCCCTTCGACGACTCCGCTTCAATTCTCTGGAGGAAAGCCGGTGACCCCGCCACCGGTGCATAGTTCAGCGATGCTTCGACGTCAAAGGACCGCGTATCTTTGGGCGTGGGGAACGTAAAGGTTTCCACCCTGCTCTCTTCCGGCCTCAGCACGGTGTCTTCCAAGACTTTGGTCGCCTCGAAGTCGAAGAAAGTTTTTTGCCCTTTGGCATTGGCAAAGACTCGCCCGTACACGCGCTGCTCTGCAAACACCGTTTTTAAATTCTTACCCTTGATCGCCAGATCAAGCACCACTCGGGCCCAGGCCGGATGCGTTGTCGGAAGGTTGTGAGGAACCAAGCTCTGGATCGTCACGGTGACTTTTGTCTGATCACCTTTCACCTCGGTCCCCACTTCCAGCTTGGCCGCTTCCTGCCTCAGCTTACCTACTCTTCCGGGAAACGTGTGATTCGCCACTTTTCGTTTGTTCTCGCCGTTGGCAGACTCCCCGACCTGTTCGGGCATGTGGCACGTCTGGCACTCTTTGCCGGATTTGGTCGCCTGACTGCTCTCCCACGTCCCCAGCAAGTCGTTGCTTTTGCCCAGATTGGCGGCGGACGGCACCGCCAGATGACAGTTCAGACAGAGATCCGATTTCCGGAACAGCTCCAGCTCCATGGACTGATGCGCCTTATTTTCCACAAAGTCTTTGTACGGGCCAAACAGAATTCTGCCGGGAGCATACTTGAGCTTCGGCAGCAAGCTGGTCCGGTCAACCTGCTTGATCAGATGGCATTGGGAGCACGCCACCCCGTCGATGGCGGGGTCCCCGGACTGCACCTGTGAGACGAACGTCTGCGCCTGGTCCACAAACTCGTTCACATGCGGCGCGTGGCACCGGAAACAGAGCGCCTTGTCTTTGCCTCCCGAAAAGGCGAGATACTCATCCAGCGCGGCGCGGAACGCGGGCGAGTGAATCGACCTGGAAAGCGGCGAGGTCTCCCATTCTTCGAACACTCGTTCGTGACACCGCTTGCATTGGTTGGAATGGGGAAAGACCTTCTCCAGCGTCCCCGGTGATTTGGCCGAATCCTGGGCGAGGCTCAGGTGAGCCATCCCCACGGCAGCCATGATCGCCAGCGCCGCCACGAGAACGGCGACACCCTTCCACTGCTCTTTCGATCGTGTCACCGTTTCGACGTCCCTCCTGGCTCCTTGAGAGGCAGCCTCCACACTCACAGCACGGTATCAGGATTGCAACGTCTTGGTTCGGAACGTAAGCACGCGCGGCAGCGAATATTCCTGGATCAGCTTGGTCGCCTCCGCCTTTTCCTTGTCGGTCCTGAGCGTGGCCAGATACTTCTCCATGAGCTTGGGGTCAGGCTCAGGGACAAGCGCATAGGTCAGGAGCGCCTCCACGGAGACCGGGGAGGCCCCTGCAGGCAGCGTCATGGTGAACGGAACACGCGTGGTGGTTCCCCCCTTTATGAGCGGGTCCGGAATGGGCCCGCGGAGTATCTGATCAAAGGGTAGACCGAATCGTTTCTGCTCAGTGGTTAGAACCTGACCCTGGGCATTCTTGAGCACGATCGTAATGAAGAACTGCTTCAGAACCGGATCTCCGTCCGGAAAACTATGAGGCAGGCTACCGGTTCGCACCAGGACCGTACCTTCGACTGCTGTCGTAGATTTGCTGACCTCGATATCCAGCCGAGGCATCCATTCGGCCTGCAGGTTGCGATTCTTCAGCATGATGCCGGGAATGACCACACCTCTGAACCAGTGGCGCCCGATTGAACGCGTCAGAGCTCCACGCTTGGAGGTCGAACTGCCGGTCGAGGATTCCATATGGCAATCCTGACAGATCGTCCCTTGGAGGATCTCACCAGGCAGGTCGCGTCGCGTGACATCCTTGACCTTGTCAAAGTGACAGGCTGTGCAGTAGTTGGCGCCCCGGTACAAATCAGATTGGCGGGAAGGGTGAACCAAATTGTCCTCCGGCTCGGCGTAAGGCCCATAGAGCACTTTCCCGGGCTTGAGTTTGAACGTGGGCGGAGGGGCCGCGGTTTCCGACACCGCATTGATGAGATGGCAGGACGCGCACCCAATGCCCTCGACCTCGACCTTGCCGGACAGGACTTGGCCGCTTATCTTGTCCACGTGTTGAGGAAAGACCGTGACGGCCGGTGCATGGCACGACAAGCACAGCGTCCGCTGCTTGAGGGTCGGATTGGTCTGGAGCCAGATACCGAAGACCGTTTTGAAGACGGGTGACTCTAAGGAAGTGCCGTGGAGGAGGGCCGCGTCAACCCGGCCAAATGTTTTGAGATCTGGGGTTTGCTCACGCATCCCCTTCCATTCCTCGTAGTGACGATCATGGCACTGTTTGCAATCCTCCGATCGGATAAAAATATTTTCAATCTCAGCCACCCATTCGCTCGAGGACTGGCTATCAGCTCTTTGGGCTACCGCTCGACCGTCATAGACGCTACTCAGGCCAGCAAAGAGCACGAGAAGAACTCCGGCCGCCAGAATTGTTATCCTCCCCATGCCCTCTACTCCCAGAAGGCTCGACTAGGGTCCCAGCTCAGTCCTTCACACACGGAACGAAATGGAAATTCAGAATTCCCGCCACTCCCTGGTTGTCTGGATCCGCAGGCTCATACGTCCCCACCGTAAAGTTACAGGTTGGGAGGACACGCTTCAATGCCCGGCCGAAGTCCACCATGCTTCTCACTTCAACCTTGTCAATCTCCTTGATCACCGCCCTGACTTTGATTCCGGCTGAATCGGCAGGGGTCCCTCCGATCACTTCGAAGACGACGACCCCTTCCGGCTTCTGCATCTTGAGTTCCTTCCGAATCTCCTCGTCGACGACGCCAACCACGATGCCGAAGGTTTCCCCGAGGCGGACCGCTTCGGCCTCTGTCATCTCTGCATCTGCGCCGGCCAAGAGCAGCCCGGGCGGGTACACGCAGCAGCACGTCACCACCATGAGACACATGAAAAAAGCCCTACCCGCGGGGAGGGCTTTTCTTCCTAGTCGCATGTGTTGGAGCCGCCTACGTCCCATTCACGCCCTGACACCGCTCCAGAGTGCTGAGAGGGAAACGATCTCGTACGGCCTGGCACGGACGATCACAGTTTCACGACCGGATCAATGGAAAGTTGGTACCATGGGGCCACCGCCTTCTGCCCGTTGCGTTCTTTGTTTTCGCCATTCCAGACCGCGAACGCGATGGTCTGCAGACGGCCCGGCTCCAACCTGGCTTCGTTTTCCGGATCGGTGCTGGCCAGCGGCCTTCTCATCACCACATGCCAGACGCCGTCCTTCCACGTGGCCTTTCCCTGAATTCTGCCTTGTGTGTGTTTGGTGGTGAGCGTGCTGAAGCCTCCGCCGACCAAATCCTCCACGGACGAGGCGCGCCTCGGGATGACCTCGAACCTGCGGACCTCCCCACCCTCGCGTTTCCCTTCTGTGGCTCTGGCCGCCCGCCGATCGATATCGCTCTGCCAGTCGGCTTTCCAATGCCAGATATTAATGTAGTGGTCCAGTTGGCCCATGCAGAAGAAAGCCGGGGCGTCCCCCAGCGGCAGACCGATGGCCAACCCATCCCGGAATGTTCCGGGCGACAATCGGTCGTTTTTGGTGTTGTCCTGCCACTCCAGGAGAAACGCGATTTCGGTTCCGTTGTGGACCGAGCGGACCACCAAGGCCCGCGCAGACGGCTCCGGCCACGAGGGCCTCGTGATCACCTGACCGCTGAGCGGCAATGTCATGGGAGGGATCTTTTCCCAGGCCGGGTCCTCAGGCGCAGCGGGGATGTCGCCCGTGATGAGGTGGGACCGGATGAACATTCCCTCAGAACTGACGATCGGAATGCCCAACCACCCAAGAAGGAGCGCGCTGATCAGCAAGCCTGAAAAAAGAGGGATGATGGAATGAGACCGGATCTCCAACCGTGCCATGTCGAAGCCTCATAAGACTGTGCTCAACAATTCTCTTGCAGCCGGTGTGCACGGCGCCGGTTGCAAGCCTGACTCGTTTATTCTAGAGACCTACCACAACTTTGCTCGTCGAATCTTGTTCTCGGCGCGCTCGCAGATATACAGGCATCCTTGAGAGTCAAGGGCAAGTCCGACCGGGGAATTCACCACCGCCTCCACCGCCAGACGGCCGTCTCCGTGCTTGATCAAGCCTGCGGCCTCCTTAGCCACAAACCTCGCCATCCCGCACCCGCCCATATTTTTGTCCTCGTACCCGCTGTCTCCGGTGCCCGCCACCGTGGTGATGATTCCGGTCTTGGCGTCAACTTTTCTCACCCGATGATTCATCGTATCCGAGACGTACATGTGGTCCCAGGGATCAAAGACAACCCCTTCAGGGGCATGCAGCATCGACTTCACAGCCAGTTTGTCGTCTCCGTCAAACCCGTACCGACAGACCCCGACCACCGTGGAGATGATCCCCGTGGTTCGATCGATTTTCCGCACACGGTTGCTCCCTTTATCAACGACGTAGATGTCTCCACGACTATCCAGGGCGATCCCGACCAGATCGTACAGTCTGGCTTCCACTGCTGGCCGGCCGTCATCCAAGTAGAGGGACATGTCCAGGCCGTCGGAACATTCAGGTCTCAGCCATCCGTGGTCATCGCTGAAATCGATGCCGATCGAATCACCCGAAAGGACAACCAGATTCCTCGCCACCAGGGGTTGTTCACGCGCCTCATCTTCAGCCGACCACATTCCAGCGATCGTGGTCACCTGACCTGTACGCGGATCGTATTGGCGAATTCGATGGGCTTGCGTGTCCACGATAAACATCACGTCGTGCGCATCAAACGCGATGCCGGCCGGGTAGGTCAGATTGACCTCCAAGGCCGGCCCATCTCCATTGAACCCCCACTGGCCCGTTCCGACCACGGTGGTAATGACGCCGGTCTCGTGGTCGACCTTCCGAATCCGGTTGCTTCCCGAGTCACAGATGAAAAGATCATTGTGAGAGTCAAATGCCACTCCGAGGGGAAGATACAACCCCGCCTCGCCGCATGGTCCACCATCCCCGCTGTAGCAAGTCTCCCCCATGCCGGCGAAATTGTGAAGCGTACCTTCTTTCAAATCCACCCGCCGCACACGATCCGACCCGCACTCCGCAAAATAGAGGTGCCGTTCCTCCCGATCCATCGCCACATGGTGGGGGAGCGGAACGCCCGCCTTGACGGCCAGCTTGCCGTCTCCGGTGCTCCTGGCCTTTCCGTTTCCGGCAAACGACTCGATGTACCCGATGCCTAGTTCGACTCCGGTTCCCATCTCGACTCCTTCCTACCTACAGGGCGATGGCGGATCATCAACACGGGGTCGGACACCTCGGACAGAGGCGCTGGTGAAGGCCGTCCCGGTCTCTTACCCTTTCGAGGGAGGTGGCAGAGCGGCCGTCGGTTGCTCCGGCGCTGACGCCTCGACAGGAGGCGCGGCGGCCACGGCTTGTGTAGGAATCTGTGTCGGTTGCCCCTGCGGGGTCCCTGCCACTTGCGCCTGAGCTTGGGCCTGTGCGTCCGCCTCGATGGCGTCCGCCTCATGAACGGACTTCTTAAATCCTTTGATGGCCTTTCCGAGTCCCTCTCCAAGCTGGGGAAGCTTTCCCGCTCCAAAAATGATCAGCACGATGAACAAAATCAGAATCAACTCGGTAAACCCGATACTCCCAAACATGGGGACACGCTCTCCTTCGTGAGAATTCGCTTAAGCCTTGCCGGCCTCTTTGGCTCGCTTGGCGAATCGGTCTTTCAGTTTCTTCCTGGCCTGTTCGGCCTGCTCAAACATCTTGCACTTCTCATACGCGTTGATCAAGTTGTAGTAGACCAGCGGCTCATCCGGATTATGCTCGACCGCGTCTTCCATCACCTTGATGGCCAGATCGATTTTCTTGTGAGTGAGCGCGATCTCCATCAACTTGAAGCTGGCCTCTAAATGCTTGGGGTCCAGCTCCAGGGTGCGGAGATAACACTGCGTCGCCATGTCGATCGTGTTGTAATCCGATACCGCTGGATTATCCAGCTCCACATAGACCCCTGCGAGGTTATACCAGGCAATCGGATCTTCAGGAGCGACCTCCACGAGTCGTTCGTAATAGGTCTTGGCTTCCATGTATTGCCGCTTTTCGGAATTGACGCGTCCCAGGTTGAAGAGGGCGAGCACGTCGCTGGAATTGAGCTCGAGCGCTTTCTTGAACTGTGCCTCCGCCTCTTCGACCATGTTCTTGTGCGCGTAAATCGTTCCGAGGTTCGAATAATACATGGCGAGCGAGCGATTCATTTCGGCCCGCAGCCCTTCCGCCATCTCGATTGATTTCTTGACCTCAGTCAGCGCGTCGTCCAGCCGCCCTTTACTGAAGTACAGTTCGCCGAGGCGGCAGCGAGCCTGAAAATCGTCAGGCTCCGTCCCGAGGAGCTTTTCAAGCTCGGCGATCTCCTCGTCAGGCGATAGCGGCTGCTCAACGGCAGCGCCGCCCTGTTCGGTCGGATTCGAGACGTCCTGTTCACCCATCGCGTGTGCCCACCGTCACGGTGAGGTCTGTTCGCCGAGGAGAGGCGCTGCGGCCCTGGGAAACCACCTGTCTTCTACGGTTTCGCTCACCAGGGCCACCCTCCGTCGTCGGTCCAGGTTGAGGAGCATCAGGCCCAACACGACCATGAGAGTCAGGTGCGAGAGCTGCAGCGCGTAGCCCGCCATAAACATCAATCCCAAGCCAAAACCTGCCATCCGGCCGAGGGTGATCAGCTTGACGACGGTGTACGCCCAACAGAGCAAGCCGGTCACGTAAAAGGCAAAGGGCAGATAGAAGCTGTAGCCCATGCCCATTTGAAAGATCCAGCCGATCCCTTCGCCGGCTTTTCGAACACTTTCGGCCAACGCCCTGTCATACAGAGCCAGAAAATAGTCCAGGAAGAGGAGTGCGACGAAGGTACTCCCCCCGACAAGCGCAAACGTCGCAGCCCGGCGCCGCTGACGTCTGTTCTTTGTCCACAGCGGAGTTCCCCCATAGGCCCAGAACACCACAATGCTGGCCACCACCAGCATGGCTTCGCCAGCCCGATTGATCTCATGGACCAGCGGCGGGACCGCCACCAGCCCGAGCAGGCCGTAGGCGGTGGAAAGAATTTGGTAATAGAGCCATCCTGAGACGCCAAGGAAGTAGCACAGCACCATCGCGCGTTGGACCCGGGACTGGTGCGTCATCAGGTACTCGAAGACCAAAATCGCCAGCACCACGAAGGAAATGGTGTTATAGACCACGGCTCCGAGCATCGCCGGAGGAAAGAGCAAAAACGCAACGGTCAAGAGCAAGAGAAGAGACGCGGAAGGAATGAGCAGGGCATCGTACCGTCCGCTTCCTACCGCTCGTATTTTGTTGAACAGGAGAAGAAAAATGGCGAGAAAGACAAGAAGCGATACGAAGTTCAGCAGCGTGAACCCAATGGAAGACAAGGCCTTAAAGGTGATGCGTACCGACTCGTATTTTTCCGCCACCTTGCTCAGGTGCATGCCGAGTCGCGAGACGAGACGATAGAGGACGAGTTCGAGGAACCCCGCTAGCAGTAGGAGCTTAACCGTGTACTCGAAGAGCATCCCCTGCTCTTTGCCCCCTCCACCCCCCTTCTCCAACGCCTCCGCCCCTGCCATGATTCCGCACAGCCCCTTTCCCCATGATCGGCACGCTTGGGTGTCGGATTATATCCAGAAGAATCCAACACCGTCAACACGTTCACGGCCAGCGTGCCCCGCTGAGGATACGTATCTCCATCTGGAATGCCGCCCTGCCTTAGCAACCAGTGGGCTGCGGAACCCGCTGGGCCTGCGCCTTTGCCCGAGCAATATACAGGAGGCCGTCCGCCATCGAATAATTAAACGGCAGCTCACACACAACCTCGCTCACCTTCTCGTAGATATGCTGATAGACCGTCTCCGCCTGCTCCGGGGTCATCCCTTCTTGGACCTCGTAGAAGAACCCCAGGCTCAGATCTTCCGAGGCAGGCCTCATGATCCGCCGGATTCCGTAGCTGCCCGGATCGCTCATGATTGGAGCTTCCTTCTCCAGATCGAACAGGCATGGCTGGCAGGAGAAGCCGTAGGACGAATTCAGACGGGTGTCGTTGACGATAAAGTTCATCGTTTCGAGGGCCTCTGCCTCTGTCTCGGTAGGGAATCCCGCGATGATGTAACAATGGATCGCGATGCCGAGGTCCAGGCAGTCCTCCGTCACACGACGAACGCTCGCCTGCGTGATGCCCTTCTTCATGAAGTCCATGACCCGCTGATTGAACGACTCGAGACCGAACACGATCTTCAGGCAACCGGCATCGCGCATCTGCGTGAGCAGGTCCCGCGACAGGTTCTTTTCGAAGCGCATCTCGGCGGTCCATTGGAGATGCAGGTTCCGGTCAAGAATCTGCTGGCACAGCCGCTTGGTGGGAGACAACGCCAAGCATTCATCGGTGAAGAAAAAGTAGGGGGTGTGATACTTTCCCGACAGCATCTGCAGATCATCGACCGTCTTGCCCGGATCCTTCTGCCTGAAATTCTGATGGTCGAGGGTCAAGGCGCAAAAGGCGCAATCTTTGTAATAGCATCCCCTGGAAAACTGAACGGGCAAGACGGTCTCCCGCGCCAGGTACCGTCCGAGAGGAAATCCGTCGTAGTTCGGCGCCGGCAGTTCGTTGATATTTTCGGAGTAAAACGGCTGGTTGACCGTAATCTTCCCGTTCTGGCGGTAGATCAGATTCGGCACCTTACTGAAATCTCGCTTGCCATCCAATTGCCCGATCAGTTCAAGCAGCGCGGTTTCTCCTTCGAAGACGATGAAGTCGTCGGTCAGTTCAAACAATGAGGCGCAGCGGCGCAGGTTATCCACCAGGCGGGTAAAAATACTTCCGCCGATGGTGAGGTGTATCGAGGGGTTCGCCTCTTTGATCAGCCTGCAGAGCGTCAGACCCGGAATGATCTGTGAGGTCGCCGTGATGGACACGCCGACCAGATCAGGCTGGTCGGCCAGAATCGAGGGCAGGAAGTGCTCCCGGAACAATTCAATGTACGGATTCTGCTCCTCATCCCGGATGGCTTTCAGAATATCTTTCGACGAATAAATGGAATAGCTGCTGAACTGGTTGTCCACGACGGTCATGCGTGTCGGGAAATAGAGCGTCGAAACCAGCTCCAGCCATTTGTCGATCAGAAAGAGACTTTCGCGATATCGTTCGAGCTCGTAGAATTCTTCCCCCCGCAGGGATTCCTTGGCAGGCTCGACCCGATCAATGAGATAGGGAAATCGGTCCAGCGATTCGACCACGCGCGTGTAATGTTCGGCACTGGACGGGCCGGTCTCCCCCGTTCGACCCCGCTCAAGCTTCTTTGCCTTCTCCACCAGACGTGCGTACACCTCCTCCCCGTACTTTTGAGTGAGGACGGTGTCGAGAAGTTCGATCCCGAGGTCACGCTGGGTCACATTCTTGATGCCGGACTGGGCGAGGAAACCGGTGAGCGACGGCAGGCTGAGATAGGGCTGGGATGGATGCCAGGTTGGTGGAAATAAAAGTGATACTTTCATAAGAAAGCCCAACCACTTCGTGGTCAGCAATGATTGCGAAAGCCAAATTCCAACTCTTGTTTCTTATACACCCTCCGAGCGTCAAAATGCAACCGCTCGCCAAGCAATTCGACTGATTTCAAAACGGCTTGTGAGCGATCATCGCCGGCGCTCAATCCGGTCTCGCCACAGGCCCAACAAGCAAAAAGCCCCGAGTCACTTGCCCGCCTCTACCGACGGATGACTCGAGGCTTTTCGCTAGGCTCCCGTCTCCCGAAGAGGACGCCTTCTCCGGTCAACGACCCTGCCCCTGTCGGGGCAAGAATGCCTCAGGGTAATTTCAGCGTAAACCAGGTCGAGATGCCCTTCATGCCGTTCCGCTCGACGTTGGCCCCGTCCCACACCGCAAACGCCACAGGAACCGACGCCCCTGCTTTAAATTGAACGTCGTTCGCGTCACTCGTGGTCAACGCGCGCTTCATCACAATGCGCCATGTGGGACCGACGCAACACCCGCCCTTGATGGACCCGGCCGGTTCCCACAAGCCGTTTCCGATCACATCCTGATGGGCCTGCGTCGTCAGCGTGCTGAACCCGTTGGCGTTGAGATCTTCAACCGAGCTCACGCGCAACGTCGGATCGGACAGAATATTACCTGACCAAATACCAGGATTAAAGGGGCCCAGGCTCCGGCCGATTCGGTCTGGATACGTCAC
>CAYJUP010000005.1:15302-33488 GCA_964373365.1 uncultured Nitrospiraceae bacterium | reverse complement strand
AGCAATTGGAACTCATGCTGGTGTACGCGCCTGCCCACACGCAGGCTCGTCGGTGTGCTCCCCGCTGAACGTGCGTTCCATGGGGGCTGTGCCCACAAGACCTGCTCGAGCGGACGCGGTGTGTTTTTAACGCGACTTAGGGTCCCATCCACTGATTCCACAACCGAGTCAGGTTCCGGCGTTCGGACACCAGCATCGAGGAACCAACATGAACGGGCTCCGGCTGATGTTCCTGTGCCGTGTGGATCTCCATGTCCGGTGATGACAGCTTCGCGGTGACCCAGACCGCCCCGTGCCGGTCTGTTCGCAGGAGACGCGCCCCCTTGTAGGCGGCAAGCACATCGGACGCAGGATGGCCGTACGGATTGTGACGCCCGACCGAGATCACCGCCACGTCTGCTCCTGCCCGCCTGATCCATTGCGTGTGGAGAGAGCTGCGCGCGCCGTGATGTGGAACTTTCAGTACCCGGACCCCCAAGGAGCTACCGGTATGACTCAGACGCGCTTGCGCCGCCGCTTCAATATCCGCGGTAAACAGGAACGAGTGGGGGCCGCAATTCAGCTCTGTGACCACCGACATGTTGTTCAGCGCACTGCCGCTTGTCATGTCCCTGGCAGGAAGGCCAACGGCGCGATCAGCGGTCGCGTGTCTCATGGCGGGTGGATTCAGTATTCGCAGTCGGCAGGGGCCCGAGGACATGATCATGTGTCCCTCCTCCGCGATCGATGCCGCCAGGTCTCGTTCTTGCATCGCGGCCCGCAACCGCTGGTAGAAAGGCTCGTCCCTTTCTATGCCGTTATCCCAGTACCGACCGACCTCGAATGTTCGGATCACCCACGCCAGTCCTCCCACGTGGTCGAGCTGTGGATGCGTGCCGATCACATGATCAAGGCGTCTGATGCTCCGGTCCCAGAGATACGGCCCGACCACGGCTCGACCCATGTCCAAGGTGTCATAGGTCGCCCCTCCGTCAATTAATACCGTCCGGCCATCAGGCAGCTCGATCACCGACGCGTCGCCTTGACCCACGTCCAGAAATGTCACGCGCAGGGTTTCCCCATCCGGAAGTCCGCGGGGAGACCAACTCCACCACACAAGTATGAGAAGGGCGGCCGACGCACAACTCCAGCGGAGCGCGGTTGCGCTTCCTGATCGGCCGGCCGCATAGAGCAGCGCGAAAAATCCTGCCATGGCGGGGATGGCCGGCGACGCCGCGTGCCACTCGGCGCCCGGTATTCGAGCCACGAGTCCCACAGCGCCGGACATCAGGTCGAGGACGGCCTGATTGAGTGGGCCGGCCGGGAGCGAGTCCCCTCCGGCCAGCAGCAGCCAGATGGCGGACCCCAGGCCTAACGGGACGAACAGAAACCCCGCCAGCGGGACCACGACCAGGTTGGCCAGAAGGCCGAGCCAGGCAATTTGGTTGAAGTAGTACGCGACGAGCGGGATGGTGGCAAGCGTGACACCACCGGTGATCCAGACGTACTCGCGTAACCATTTCAGTGCCCCCCAGCTTCGTGCGCCAGGGCCTGGAAGACCATTCCGGTCGTCGCTGACTCTCCAGCGAAGCACGAGGGCGATCGCGAGCACGGAGAGATAGGAGAGTTGGAAGGAAATGTCGTAGAGGGCGCGCGGATCATGGATCAGAATCAGCAGCGCGGCGCTGGCTAAGGCCAGGAGCAGGTTCTGCTGGTTCCCCAGCCAGACCGCAAGCAGAAAGATCAGAATCATCACGAGCGACCGGACGGTCGCCACTTCCGCGCCTGCCAGCAGGCTGTAAAATGTGACCGGCGCGATCGTGGCCATCGCCGCCAACCGAGTCGGCGTGATCCGCCGTGACAGCGCGAGTAACCAGAGGGTCGGCAGGCGGCGGCACGCTCCCTTGATACAGAAGAACGAGAGAAAGGCGATCAGGCCCAGGTGTGATCCGGAGATCGACAAGATGTGAACGGTGCCGGTCGCCATGAAGGCGTCCCGCACCTCAGGAGTCAGGTACCCGGACTCTCCGACGATCATTCCCAGGTAGATACCCGCTGCCGAGCCGCTCAGCGTCGCAACTGCCGCTTGGCGGATGCGCTCCCGCCACCGGTCAATCACCCGCCAGGGGGTCCACCACGACCACTCCGTGGCTGAGTGGAGGACGGTCAGCTGTCCAGGTCCGGACACCGACGCAACCGCGTCGATCCGCCGACGCTCCAAATACGCAGCGTAATCGAATCCCCCAGGATTCACGGTTCCTGACGGTGCGCGAATTCGCGCGGTGAGCTCCACCCAGTCTCCCTGCTCAACGGTGCGATCCGGTTTCCGCCAGGTGAGACGGAGTCGCCCATCGACCGGTTCGGCGTCACGCCCTTCTCCGAGTCGGGACACCGAGAGCACGATCACGACGCGACCAGGAGCATGCCGGACCGGTTCTACGATGGTCCCCATGATCATCATGGGATCACTTCCGGCCCGATCAAGGAGGTGGCTATTGGTTGCAAGATGGGCAACGGCGGTCCAGTACAACACGCCCGCCAGGAGACTGATATAGACCAGGAGGCCGTGCCGAGTTGTCAGCCGTCCCCGATGTTCCAGGTAGGTCAGAAACAGCGCTGCGATAGCCAGGGTGAAGAGTATGACGGAGGGAAGAAAGGGAAGGTACGAGCCCAACACCAATCCAAGAAGGAAGGCGACGGTAACAGACAGGAGCATGTGAGCCCGGCGCTACACCGGCACGATCCTCACCCCAGGCGTGCGCGAACGGCCACCGCCAGCTCGTCAGCCACCGACCGGATCAACGAGTCCCGTTCTCCTTCAACCATGATCCGGACCAGGGGTTCGGTGCCGGAGTATCGGACCAGCACACGACCGGTTCCGTTCAGCTTGGCTTCTCCGGCTTGAATGGCCCGTTGAACTTCAGGCAGACTGGCCAAATCCGGCTTTTCCCTTACCCGAATGTTGAGGAGGACTTGCGGTACCGCGGTCATGCACCCGGCCAGGTCCGACAAAGGCCGACCGGTCCTCTTCATCAGCGCCAAGATTTGAAGCCCTGAAATGAGGCCATCGCCCGTGGTATTGTGATCCAAAAAAATGAGGTGTCCCGACTGCTCGCCGCCGAAGTTATAGCCGTCCGTGACCATCCGCTCCAGGAGATACCGGTCGCCGACAGGCGTGCGCACCAGCGGGATCCCAGCCTTCGCCATGGCCAATTCAAGGCCGAAATTGCTCATCACCGTCCCGACCAGCGTCTGCCGTTTGAGTTGTCCTCGCGCATGCAGATCAAGCGCGATCATGGCCATCGTGTGGTCGCCGTCCACGGTGCGGCCTTGCTCGCACACGAAGACCGCCCGATCGGCATCGCCGTCATGGGCGATACCCACGTGGGCGTGGTGTTGAAGGACCGCCTCCTGGAGCCGTTCGGGATGCACCGCGCCGCACGCGGCATTAATATTCACCCCATCCGGTTCGTTGCCGATCACCCAGACGACCGCACCCAACTCCCGCAGGACTTTCGGAGAGACTTTGTAGGCCGCGCCGTTTGCGCAATCCACGACGACTTTCAGGCCTTGAAAGTCCAGATCCCTGGGCAAGGAGCGTTTCACGAACTCGATATACCTCCCCTCGGCGTCGTCGATTCGGTAGGCTTTGCCCACCTCATCCGCAGTCGGGCGCAGGTGCTCGATCTCGTCCGAGACGATCAACGCCTCCATCCGCGCCTCGAATTCGTCGGGGAGCTTGAACCCATCATTCGAAAAAAACTTGATGCCGTTGTCCTGGTAGGGATTGTGGGAAGCCGAAATGACCACCCCGGCGTCCGCTCGGAGGCTTCGGGTCAGGAATGCAATCGCCGGTGTCGGCATGGGGCCGACTAAAAGGACATCCACGCCCATTGAGCAAATGCCGGACGTCAGCGCCGATTCCAGCATATACCCCGACAGGCGCGTGTCTTTCCCGATCACGATTTGATGCCGGCCGGAACGCCGTTTGAAGAGGTACGCGGCTGCGCGCCCCAACTTCATGGCCGTTTCGCTGGTCATCGGCTCAAGATTGGCGACCCCCCGGACCCCGTCCGTGCCGAAGAGCTTCCTCGGGTGTTTTCCGGTCTCAGCCTGCGTTTTCTTCATGGCTCATGATGGCGTTGACGATCTTGACCACGTCGCGCATACGCTTGACGTCATGGACCCGCACGACCCGTGCCCCACGCAGGATAGCGACCGCCACGGCCGCGGCGGTTCCCATCACCCGTTCGTCGCCCGGACGGTCCAACACCTGTCCGATGAACGCTTTCCGGGACACACCCACCAGAATGGGATAGCCCAAGGCGACAAGGGCGTCGAGGTGTGCCAGCACACTCAGGTTGTGCGCTAGATTCTTCCCAAATCCAATCCCGGGGTCAAGCAGGATCTGTTCCGCACCGATGCCCGCTTCGAGCGCCGCCCTGATCCGTTCGACAAAGAACTGTCGGATCTCTTCGATCACGTCGCGGTAGGACGGGGCTTGCTGCATCGTCTTGGGCGTGCCCTGCATGTGCAACAAGACGAGTCCGGCACCCGTCTCTGCGACCACCGCTTTCATCAAGGGGTCGAACCGGAGCGCGCTGATGTCGTTGACGATGGCCGCGCCCGCGTCAAGCGCTTTCCGGGCCACGGCGGCTTTTGTCGTGTCCACCGACACCGGAACCGACACCTTGCGACACACGGCGCCGACGACCGGGATCAGTCGTCGGATCTCTTCTTTCTCGTCCACCGGATCCGACCCCGGGCGTGTGGATTCCGCTCCGATGTCGATCAGGTCGGCTCCCTGCTCCGCCATCGCCACCGCGTGAGCCACCGCCGCATCCGGATCAAGATAGCGACCGCCGTCCGAAAACGAATCGGGCGTGACGTTGAGGACGCCCATGATGAGGGGACCGGCATCCAGCGGAATGAGCCGCTCTCGGGCTTTCAGTGCTGCGGGGCTAGGAGCGATGTTGGGATTGAGCATCGTGACGAGAGTCTCCTACGGCGCCCATACGGGAATGGTGGAGAATCGGGAAGCTCGAAAGACGACGCATAACTCAATCGTGACTCACGCAACGATCGGCTCGATTGAGCGTCGGCGACGTCGCCAACAGGAGGCTCTGGCGATCCCCCGAATGAATCCTGATAAGTTGACACCGGACGGGGTATGATCAGGCGGGCACGGTCTGGGGAAGCGACCCTTGCTGGATGATCTGGTCGATCTCCGGCGCGTCGAGCACTTCCTTCTCCAGGAGCGCTTTGGCCAGCGCCTTTAGGATGCCCATGTGTTCCGTCAGCATCCGCTTCGCCCGTTCGTAGTTCTCGGTCACTAGCCGTTTGACCTCGTGGTCGATTTCAATTGCCACTTGTTCGCTGAAATCGCGGTGGGTCGCGATCTCGCGTCCGAGGAAAATTTCTTCATTCTTCTTGCCGAAGGTCAACGGGCCCAGCTTCTCGCTCATCCCCCATTCACACACCATTTTTCGTGCCAGATCGGTCGCACGTTCAAGATCATTCCCGGCACCCGTCGTGATGTGGTTCAGCACGAGCTCTTCGGCAACTCGTCCGCCAAGGAGGATAGCCAGCGTGTTGTACAGGAACTCCTTGGAAAAATTGTGCCGATCGTCCGTTGGGAGCTGCATGGTCATCCCCAGCGTGCGGCCGCGCGGGATGATCGTGACCTTGTGGACCGGGTCGGCGCCCGGAAGCAGCTTCGCCATTAGGGCGTGGCCGGCTTCGTGAAAGGCGGTGATCCGCTTCTCCTCCTCGCTTAGGATCAAGCTCTTGCGCTCCGCTCCCATCAGCACCTTGTCCTTGGCGGTTTCAAAATCCACCCCCTCCACCACTTTTTTGTTCTGCCGGGCCGCCCACAGGGCGGCTTCATTCACCAGGTTCTCCAGATCCGCACCAGAGAAGCCGGGTGTCCCGCGTGCAATCTTCTCCAGTTCGACATCGCTGGCGACCGGCACTTTTTTCGTATGCACCTTGAGGATCTCGGCGCGGCCCCGCAAGTCCGGCCGGTTGACCACGATATGTCGATCAAATCGCCCCGGGCGCAAGAGGGCCGGGTCGAGGACATCGGGCCTGTTGGTGGCGGCGATCAGGATGACCCCCTCGGTCGTGTCGAATCCGTCCATCTCCACAAGGAGCTGATTCAGCGTCTGTTCGCGCTCGTCGTGGCCGCCGCCGAGGCCGGCTCCACGGAGCCGTCCCACGGCGTCGATCTCATCGATGAAGATGATGCACGGCGCGTTTTTTTTGCCCTGCTCGAACAGATCTCGGACGCGCGAGGCGCCCACCCCGACGAACATTTCCACAAAATCGGACCCGCTGATGTTGAAGAACGGGGCGTCGGCTTCTCCGGCGATGGCCTTCGCCAGCAACGTTTTTCCGGTGCCGGGCGGTCCCACGATCAGGACCCCCTTCGGGATCCGACCGCCCAACTTTTGAAACTTGCGGGGATCCTTCAGGAACTCGATGATCTCCGCGACTTCCTCTTTGGCTTCGTCGATGCCGGCCACGTCGGCGAACGTGATTTTCTTTCGTTCTTTGTTCAGCAGCCGAGCACGGCTCTTTCCGAAGGACAGCGCCTTGTTCCCGCCAATCTGCATCTGGCGCATGAGGAAGAACCAGAGCCCCAGAAACAGGATGAAGGGACCCCACGTCATCAGGAAGGTGATATACCAAGGATTGTCGTCCGGCGGCTTGGCTTCGATCTGGACGTTCCGCTCCCGCAGGACTTTCACCATGTCTGGGTATTCGGCCGAATAGGTTCGGATGCGGGTCCCGTCTTTCAGGATGGCGCTGATGTGATTGGACTTGATGATGACCTTCGTAACCTCACCTTTGTCCAGTTGAGCCATAAAGTCGCTGAAAATCACGTCATCTTCAGGGGTATGGGTTGGGACGCTGAACAGGTTGAACAGGAGGATCATGAACAGACCCACCACCACCCAGAAGAGCAGATTCTTAACCTTAGAATTCATCCGATCTCCTCCGCAGCGACTCAAACAGCCTGGGAAATGCCCCGACGATACCGGCGGATTTTAACACAGATGTATGGAAACTGACAATAACGGCGTTAGAACCCTTGCCCCTCGTCATCCACGGTGTCAAGCACCGCCAGGTACGGGAGATTGCGGTACTTCTGTTGGTAATCGAGTCCGTAGCCCACCACGTACTTGTTGGGAATTTCGAACCCGACATAGTCAATGGAGACATTCACCTTCCGACGCTCCGGCTTGCTGAGCAGCGCGCACACCCTGATCGATTTGGGCTTCCGCTTGGACAACGTGTCGAGCAGGTACTTAACGGTCCGGCCCGAGTCGACGATATCTTCCACGAGAATGACATCCCGGCCGGCGATATCTTCCGTCAAGTCGGTCATCATCTTGACCTTCCCGTAAGTGTTCCCTTTGGATCCGTAGCTGGTCACGACGAGAAAGTCCACCCGAAGAGGGATGCGGATCGCACGGGCCAGGTCTGCATAGAACGCGTACGCTCCTTTCAGGATTCCGACCAGGATCAGGTCCTTCTCGGCGTAGTCGGCCGTGATCTGCTTGCCCAACTCTCTCATGCGCGCACGCATCGCCTCCTGAGTCACGATCGGTCGTCCGAAGATACGTTCCATGACGGCTCAATCTCCCCTATCCGGACCGCCATCCGTGAGCTCTGCGATCAAGGTGCGGGTGGTGGAGGGCGTCGTGCAAAACCTGTGATCCGGCCGATGTCCACCCACCCACAAGATTCCCTCCGGCGCAACCAACAGCGGCACGCGTCGTCGCTCTTCACGGGGCAGTTTGATATCGGCAAAATAATCCTGCAATTTCTTTCGCTGTCCGTGCATCCCCAGTGGTTGGAACGTGTCGCCGGGCAGCCACGACCGGACCGCGAGATCCATGGTGAACCGGTCGGCGTCGAAGATCGCCGTGTTCCGCGACGGGGTCGGAACGGCGGCAGGATTGACCGGTGAAACGCTTCCCAGGCTGACACGGATCATCTGGCCGGTGAGAGGCCAGCGAATGGTCGAAGGGACCGGGAGGACCAACGTGACCGCCGCGGTTTTCTCCACCGTCTCGGACGTCCGACCGTCTTTTGTCGTGGAGTGAGAAGGTCGAAATCGAATGTTGGCATACTCCCGAGCGACGAGGGTGCCTTGCACCGCGATCGCCGAGCCGGATCGTCCGTGGACGACCCGCTCCAGGACCGCTGTGACGGCCCCGAACGACGGTCCCATCAGAACGCCGCTCGTTCGTCGGATCAGCGTCCGAACCATCCGCCGCTGAAGAGCCAACGGCAGGGCAAGCAGGCCGGCGCGGTCTACCACCACCTCGCCCGCGAGGCTTTCCCGTGTCAACCGGGCAAGATGCTCCGACACGAACTGTTCCAGGCAGAGGTCCTCTTCACGAAGGATCTCGGCCTGCCGCTTCAGCACCTCCAGGACGCGGGGGTTGAACCGTTTGAGAGCCGGCAGCAGTTCGTGCCGGATTCGGTTTCGCAAGTAGAGCGCTTTCGCGTTGCTCGAGTCCACTCGGAACGCCAAGTCCTGCGCTTCGAGGTAGGTCAAAATCTCGGCCCGGCTGACATCCAGAAGGGGACGGGTAAACAGCGGTCTCCGGGTTGGGGGGATTCCGGCCAGCCCGGCCGTTCCCGCCCCGCGGAGCATCCACATCATGAGCGTTTCAGCCTGATCGTCGGCCGTGTGTCCCAGCGCGATTTTGTCGACACGGTGGACCGTGGCTACGCGCGTCATCGCGGCGTACCGGGCCTCGCGCGCGTCTTCCTGGAGCGACCGTCCCTTTCGCCGGACGGCCGGGCCGGTGAGCGGCACGCGCTCGCTGACCAACTCCACGCCGAGCCGGTTGCAGAGATCGGCCACAAAGGCGGCGTCTTCATCAGATTCCATGCCGCGCAAGCCGTGATTGATATGCACCGCCCGCAGGGCCAGCTCCCAGGAGGGGGCCAAGGCTGTCAGCACCGACAGGAGCGCCACCGAGTCGGGGCCGCCCGAGACAGCGACCAGGATGCGCTCCCCCCGTCCGAACAATCGCTTGGCCCGTGCCGTGGCGGCCACGCGACGAGCGAGCTGCGATCGAGCTGTCTGAAGCTGAAGGCGTTGGCTCATGACAGAAACCGACCTTGACCTGAGACGACCTTACGCGTCCGTCACGCTCCGGGACGCGGCCCTGAGCGTCTCACGGGCATGGGTCACATCCAGGTCAATGCGGGCGGACAGCTCCTCCGCCGTTGCGAATGTCACATCACCGCGCAGCCGCTCCACGAACTGGACGCGAATGTCCTCTCCGTAGAGGTGCACCTGTTCGTCCAGCACGTACACTTCCAGCAACCGCTCGCCCGAACCAAACGTCGGACGCGTGCCGATGTACGTCACCGAATCGTACGGTCGCTTGTTCCAGACGATCGTGGTCGCGTACACGCCGTCGGCCGGGATGACCCGGCCCTGAGGAAGGCGCAGGTTGGCGGTCGGCCACCCTAGAACCTGCCCGCGACGCTCCCCTCGCACGACCGGTCCGCTCAAGGCGTAGGGACGGCCAAGGCATCGAGCAGCCCCGCGCACATCTCCGGCCTGCACGAGCATCCGAATGCGGCTCGAACTGACCACCTCGCCGTCCACGCGCATGGCCGGAACCGGATGGACCTGGAACCCTGACTGAGCGCCGAGTCGAAGAAGGTCCGCCGTCCTTCCGGCTCGCCCCTTCCCGAACGCAAAATGTTCTCCCACGAACAGGTCGCGAACACCGATGCCGTCTCGCAGAATCCGAAACACGAACTCGTCAGGGGTGAGCGCGGCAAAGGCCTGGTTGAATTCCAGGAACAACACTTCTTCGACGCCGGCGTCCTGAAATCGCGTCAGCTTTTCCTCCATTGTCGTCAGCAGGAGGAGATCCACGCCGGGCTTGAGGACTGTGAGCGGATGCGGATCAAAGGTGAGCACAATGGGCGTCCCTCTCTTCGAGGTCGCGGTGTCGACGATCGACCGCAGCAGCGCGAGATGGCCGCGATGCTGCCCGTCAAAATTGCCGATTGTGAGCACGGGATGTTGCGCACGTTTATGGTCTGCCAGGCCCCGCGTAATTTTCATGCACTCACTCGTTCAGAAGCCGGGTCGCGTCCTTTGCAAAATAGGTGAGGATCAGGTCCGCCCCTGCCCGCTTGATCGAGAGCAGGGATTCGATGATCGCGCGCGGCTCGTCCAACCACCCGGCGCGCGCCGCCGCCTTGATCATGCTGTATTCCCCGCTCACCTGGTACGCCGCGATCGGGAGAGACGTCCGTGCCCGAGCGGCGGCGATCACGTCGAGAAACGGCAGCGCCGGTTTGACCAGCACAATATCGGCCCCCTCTTCCACGTCCAGCTCGATCTCCCGAAGCGCCTCGCGCGCGTTGGCCGGGTCCATCTGGTACGACCGTCGATCGCCGAACTTCGGGCTGGAGTCCGCCGCGTCCCGAAACGGCGCGTAGAAGCAAGACGCGAACTTGGCGGCATAGGCCATGATCGGAAGGTCAACGAACCCCTCGCGGTCCAGTTCCTCGCGGATGGCCGCGACCCGGCCGTCCATCATATCGGACGGGGCGACCATGTCGGCGCCCGCTTGCGCGTGGGTGCGCGCCATGGCCCTCAGGCACTCCAGCGTTTCATCGTTGAGGATGCGACCATCTTTCACTAACCCGCAATGTCCGTGGGACGTGTACTCATCAATGCACACATCCGTGATGACGAACAGCCCCGGCACCTGGTCCTTCAGGGCTCGGACGGCCCGCTGGACAATGCCTTTCGGGTCGTAGCCGGATGTCCCGCGCTCGTCCTTTCGCTCCGGAATCCCGAACAGGATGACGGCTGGAATTCCGAGCAGCTTGACTTCGGCCGCCTCCTTGACCAGGAGATCCACCGATAACCTGTATTGGCCCGGCATCGAGCCGATTTCCTGCCGTCGGTCTCGTCCTTCGGTCACGAACAAGGGATAGATCAAATCGGATGAGGACAACCGTGTCTCCCTGACCATGCGCCGCAGGGGCTCGCTCTGTCGCAGTCTCCTCATGCGATGACGGGGGAAGGCCATACGACCGCCTCTCACTTCCTCGGCAGGTTTGTCAGAAAGACCACCAAGTCACGCACCGAGATCATCCCGACCAACTTTTTGTCGCGCGTGACGCCAAGATGCCGCAAGTGTTCGCGCGCCATCAGGTCATTCGCGTCGAGCAGAGTCTTGTTTTCCTCGATCGTCACGATCGGCGCGGACATGATCTGCTCGACGGGCGTTTTTGACGGGTCGGTCCCCGCGGCCACCGATCGCCGGACCACGTCCGTATCGGTCACGATGCCGACGATGTCCTTCCCCCGCGTCACGAACAAGCTGCCGATGTTACGATCGCGCATGATTTCAGCCGCTTTCCGGACATCCGTGTCGCGGTCCACCGTCACGAATTTTGCTACCGGAACCATGAATGACTTCACGGGAACCATGCTGGTCTCCTCCGTTCTGATGAGCGCCGCGCTAGTCGCGCGTTGAACAATACCGGACGATCGCCTGCACCAAGGCCGGGATGGTGTTTTTCGCGGCGGTGATGGTCACCGGCAGCCCCTGCTCCGCTGCGGTTTTCGCCGTGATCGGCCCGATGCAGGCCACCACCGCGTCTCCGGTCAACTTCTTCATTTCCTCACCGCTGTCGAACAGCCGACGAAAGTTTCGAACCGTCGAGGAACTTGCAAAGGTGATGACGTGGATCTCGTGCCGGCGCAACAGATCTTTCAGGCGGTCGGCGTCTCCGGACGGCATGACCGTCCGGTAGGCGGTCACCACCCGCACGTCGGCCCCCATGGCCCGCAGCTGCTCCGGCAAAATCTCCCGCGCCACCGCGGCGCGCGGGAGCAGCACGCGCTGGCCGGCCACGCCGGCGGCTTTCATCGCTTCGATCAACCCCTCGGCCTGAAATTCGGACGGAATCAGGTCGGCGCGGAGGCCATACGCGGTTAACTCCTGGGCGGTCCGAGGGCCGATGCAGCAGAGCCGCAGGCCGGCTAAGGCCCGGGCATCCTGTCCCAGTTGACGAAGACGCTCCATGAACGGGCGGACCCCGTTGACGCTGGTGAAGACCAGCCATTGATACCGGCGCAGATTGGCGATCGCGTCATCCAGTTCCCTCCAACTCTCCGGCGCCACGACCTGAATGGTGGGACATTCAACCGGCTCCCCACCATACCCCGCCAGCAAGTCCGACAACTCCCGGGCCTGCTCCCGCGCCCGTGTCACCAGGATGCGCTTTCCGAATAACGGACGGGTTTCGAACCAGTTCAATTGCTCTCGCAGGCGGACCACGTCTCCGACCACGATGACGGTGGGTGGCTCCATCTCCGCCTCTTCAGCCTTTCCGACGATATCCCCCAGCGTCCCGACGACGGTCCGTTGCCCGGAGCGGGTGCCCCACCGAATCAGCGCGACCGGCGTGTCGGCCGGCTTTCCCTCCGTCACCAGATGCTCGACGATGGCCGGAAGATTCTTCATTCCCATCAGAAACACCAGGGTGCCGTTCGCCGACGCCAGGCGGGGCCACTCCAGCGTGGCCGCCTCCTTGGACGGGTCCTCATGCCCGGTCACGAACGCCACCGTGGAGGCCAATGTCCGGTGGGTGACCGGGATCCCGGCGTAGGCCGGCACCGCCACGGCCGAGGTGACACCCGGAACGACCTCGAAGGGCAGGCCCGCGGCGGCGATCGCCTCGGCCTCTTCACCTCCCCGCCCGAAGACGAAGGGATCTCCCCCCTTGAGTCGAACCACCGTCTTACCCTCCCGGGCCTTCTGGATGATGAGGCGATTCACCTCATCCTGATCCTGGTAATGTCCACGCCCTCGACGGCCGACGTAGATGCGTTCGGCCTGCGCCGGGACGTGCTCCAGCAAAACCGGATTCGCCAAATAGTCATAGAGCACCACGTCGGCTTGCTCCAGGCACTCCTTCCCGCGAAGCGTAAGGAGCTTCCGGTCACCAGGCCCCGCTCCAACTAAATAGACTTTTCCAGCCCTTTGATCATGTTCTTCAAGCTTTTCCATAAATTTCGCTCAAGATCGAGTCTCCACCTTGGGCCAACAGTTGTTCGGCCAACCGCATGCCCAGGGCGCGAGCGTCAGACACCGGTCCTTGAATCATATCCCGAATCAACCGCCGTCCGTCCACGCTGGCAATCAGCCCGTCCATGATCAGCGTGTCTCCCTTGATCGTCGCGTGCGCCGCAATCGGTACCTGACAGCCGCCTTCCAGCCGTTCCAGCAAGGCCCGCTCGGCCGTGACGGCCGTTCGGGTGGGCCGATGCTCCAATGGTGCCACCAGCTCCTGCACGAAGCCGTCTTCCCGACGCCCTTCCAGTCCCAACGCCCCCTGCCCGATGGCCGGAAGGCTCACCTCTGGCGGCAAATATTCAGTGACTTCGTTGGACCATCCCATCCGCCTGAGGCCGGCCGCCGCCAAGACCACGGCGTCGTATTCGCCATTCCGCAGTTTGCGCAGTCGGGTGTCCAGGTTCCCCCGCAGAATCTGAACGGTCAGGTCCGGCCTGCGATGGAGGAGCTGCGCTTGCCGGCGCAGACTACTCGTCCCCACCCGGGCACCCTTGGGCAAGTGATCCAGCGAGAGTGCATCCCGGCTGATCAGCACGTCGCGGGGATCCTCCCGGGCCGCTACGCAGAGAATATCCAATCCGTCGGGCAGTATGGTCGGGACATCCTTCATGCTGTGGACCGCGAGGTCGATCTCGCCACGCAGGAGAGCCTCTTCGATTTCTTTGACAAAGAGCCCTTTCCCGCCGATGGCGGCCAGCGGAACGTCCACGATCATGTCGCCGGAGGTCTTGATCCGTCGCAACGCCACGGTCACGCTCGGCGCAATCTCCTGGAGCCGGGCCTGAACCCACTCGGCCTGCCAGACCGCCAAGCGGCTGCCCCGCGTGCCAAGTACCAGCGACGACCGAGCGCTCATGCCCACCGTTGCTCTCACCGCCCCGATTCATGATAGGGACTCTGAACGGGCGCTCTGGCTTTCCCGGAACCAGGCAGTTTCTCTTGCGCGTCGTCCTGGGATGTTCCTGCAGTCCGAGATGTCGGCGTTCCAATCCCCATATTCCCTCGGTAATACGACGCCACTAACAGGAAGCTGACCAGCCCCATGATCGTGAGCAGATACACGACCACATCCCAGCGGAATCCTTCCTTCTCCCGGTAATCATACCCGCAGCGCGGGCAGTCAGGCAGCGGCTCCGTACCGAGGTATGTGTGCCGACATTTGGGACAGGTAAAGAGCTTCGGGCTCTGCGGCATGCGTGACGGACCCCATTCTGCACTTGATTGATCAAGAGCTCCGCCGCTGGGTCCTCAGGCGTTTTTCTCCTGACCGTGCTGCTCCGACTCCTGTTCGGAGTCGGAATATCCGGCCACCGGCACGGGTCTGATGGCGCGGCTCGGTTCAGTCGCTCGGTCGGAGGCCGGCCGATCATCCAGATTGAAAAAGCGCCTCGCGGCTTCGACGAACAGCGATCCCCCAGCCGAGTTGCCTTCTGTCTTGAGCGTCACGAGCGATCCATGCAGCAGCTTGTTGATGATGGCCGACGCGAGGCCTTCGACCACGCCGCGTTCTTCGGGAGACAAGTGGCCCAGCCGACCCATGCTTTTTTCGAGTTCCGCTCGTTTGATCTCCTCCGCCCGCCGGCGCAAGGCCACGATCGTCGGGGTGACCTCCAGCGACTTGAGCCATTGGAGGATCACCTCAACCTCTTCCTCCACCATGCGTTCCGCCTTGCCGGCTTCGCGCCGCCGCTCCTCGCGGTTCTGCTCGACGTGCATCTCCAGATCGTCAATGTCGAAGAGAAAGGCGTTGTCGATGTCTTTGACGGCCGGATCGATATTCCGCGGCACCGAGATGTCGATGAGGAAGATGGGGCGATTCATGCGCTGGCGTATCGCGCGCTGCACATCCTCGCTTCGGATGAGATAGTGGGCGGCGCCGGTCGAGCACAGCACGATGTCGGCTTCGGCCAGTTCGTGCCGAAACTCATCGAACGGAATCGGCACACCGTTGAACCGTTTGGCCTGCTCCAGCGCGGTGTGAGCGTCGCGCGTCGTAATCATGACGCGCTGAACGCCGTTGCTGATCAGGTGCCGGGCCGCCAGCTTCGCCATTTCGCCGGCGCCCACCAGCAGCACGGTCTTCTCGCTCAGGTTGGAAAAGATCTTCTTGGCCAGTTCGACCGCCGCGTAGCTCACCGATACGGCCGTCTCCGCGATCTTGGTCTCGGTCCGGACCCGCTTGGCGACCGAGATGGCCTTCTTGACCAGCTTGTTCAGGATCACGCCGCTGGCCTTGTGGGCCAGGGCGACCTCAAAGGCGTCTTTCAGTTGACCGAGAATCTGCGACTCACCCACGATCATCGAGTCGAGGCTGGCCGCCACCCGGAACAGATGACTGATGGCGCGGTCGCCGGCGTACCAGTAGAGATGGGGGGTCAGTTGCTCGGAGGAAAGCGACAAGTGCGTGTCCGCCAAAAATTCCTGCACGCGCGCATAGCCTGCTTCCACCTGCTCGACCACGGCGTACACTTCCACCCGATTGCAGGTGGACAGTAAGACGCCTTCCTTGATGCCCGGGTAGGCGCAGAGTCGGCACAAGGCCTCCCCGATGCGGCTCTCCGGCACCGCCAACTTCTCGCGCACCTCCACGGGGGCGGTCTTGTGGCTGAGCCCTACGACAATGATATCCATGGCATGTGACTACCGGTGGCTTAGGCGACCGGCCCGTGACCTTTCAGCACGACTCCGATAAACGTCAAGACCACCCCGGCGAACCCGATGATAGTCAGATAGGCGGCCCTCTTGGCCCGCCAGCCCACCGTGATGCGACCCATCAACACCACGAAATAGAAGACCCAGGTCACCAGGGCCCAGGTCTGTTCCGGATTCCAGTTCAGGTACGACCCCCGCGCAAATTCGGCCGAGATCGCTCCTGTAATGATGCCGAGCGTCAGGAGCGGAAATCCCATCACGATCGATTGCTGGTTTAAGTGATCCAGAAAATCCAGGGGGGGCAGTTTGACGTACAGGACGTTGAACCGTTTCGACTTAAGCAGGCCGTCCTGGATCAGATACATAATGCCGGCCACGAATGCCACGGCGAAGCCGACAGTCCCTAACATGCTGAGCGTGACATGCACCCAGACCGTCTTGAGCACCGGTTCCAGCGTGGGGACCTCCTTGGGTAAGGCGGCGGCCGAGAGGAGCGAGAGCAACGCCAGAGGCAGGATGAAGGATCCCAGGACATGGATGTGATGCCGCAGCTCGACTCCCAGAAAGACCAGCACCAGCGCCCAGGAGAAAAACAGCATCGCTTCATGAAAGCTGGTCAGCGGCACATGCCCGGCCGCCGTCATCCGAGTGACCAGCGCGACCGTGTGGAAGATGAACCCAATCGCGGTGACTCCAAGGGACACCGTTGACAGCGCTTCGGATCGCCGCAACAGATAGGCCATGGAAAAGGTGGTGCCCACAAAATACAGCACCATGGTGGTCATAAAGAACATGACCGGCATACCCGTCTATCCTCGCAACTTTTCAGAGAAAATTTTCACGCGTGGCAGGTGGAATTATAGCTTCAGAAAAAGAGAGGAGTCAAGGAATGCTGGAGGCTGGTGCGAAGCGGCCGGGTCTTTGCGCCGCGCCGGGCTGATTCACGGGTCAGGCTTTGTTCAGCCTCCCGCGAGATAATCCCGAAGCGCCTGGGCGGTGCTGGGGAATGCGAGGTCTGCCCAGGGAATCAAATCGGGTTCGAAGGTTCTCGCCTCCAGCGTCTCGTCCCCGGCTGAAGCTTCGCCGCCGATTGCCTCCGCGACGTAGACAATGATGATGACCGGATGATCGGGATAGGAATAGATATTCAGAAGTCGGCTGATCCGTACCTCCAGGTTGCTCTCTTCGCGCGTCTCCCGAATGGCCGCCTCTTCCACACGCTCCCCTCGATCGACGAACCCGCCTGGGAATACCCATTTGCCATAGGCCGGTTCAATGGCCCGCCTGATCAACAGAATGCGGCCCTCCAGCGAGACGATCGTGCCCACCGCTACCTTCGGATCAAGAAAAAAGACGAATCCACAGGCGTGGCACACCAACCGGTCCGGTTCGGATGCTTTGATAGAACGGCGTCCCAGTGCACCTCCACACTTCGGACAGAACGAGTAGTCGGCTCGCTTCCATTCCTCATAGGTTTCGATAAGGGGATTCGATTCCATCGTAGGCCCCAGTCTTCTGGCTGACGAATCTTAGCACAGCCCGTTGCCCCGCCAAAAGAGGGCGTCGCCCGGTTGGACTTTCTCACCGCCCGAACGGTAGGATGCCGGTCGGGTTCGTTCTTCACTGATGATTCACGAGCAAGATGGCAGGCGTTCTGTACATCGTCAGCACTCCGATCGGGAATCCGGACGACATCACTCTTCGGGCGCTTCGGATCCTGAGAGAGGTGGCGATAGTGGCGGCGGAAGACACGCAAAGCACGAGCGCCCTCTTTGCGCACCACGCGATTGACACTCCGCTGACGAGCTATCACAACCTCAACAAAGAAGACAAAACCTCCGTGCTCCTGCGACGGCTTGAGGACGGTCAGAGCGTGGCGCTTGTCTCGGATGCCGGCACGCCGGTGATCTCCGACCCGGGGTCTTTCCTTGTTACACAGGCTCTCGCAGCCGGCATCCGGGTGATGCCGGTCCCCGGTCCTTCCGCCATCTTGGCCGCGCTCTCGGCATCCGGACTGGCCGGCGATACTTTCGTTTTCCAGGGATATCTTCCCGGGCGTACGGGATCAAGACGTCGGCTTTTGGAGCAGATGCGTGGAGAGCATCGCACGCTGATCTTGTTCGAATATCCGAACCGGCTTCGAGTCACACTTGAAGACATTCGCGCCGTGCTCGGAAACCGCTGGATCGCGCTGGCACAGGATCTCACGACGTCCTGTGAGGAGTTTGTCCGAGGAACTGCAGAGGAAGTATTGAGGTCAGTGGCTTCCCGACCCCATCGAGGCGACATTACGCTGGTGGTTGAAGGGAACCGACACCGGAAGCGATCAGGAGCAACAAGGGGGGTGAGGAGCGCTACACGTCAGCGCGCTTCCGGATCATGACGCGGTAAGAGTGAACCAGAGGTTCTTGACTCA
>CAYJUP010000005.1:0-15202 GCA_964373365.1 uncultured Nitrospiraceae bacterium | reverse complement strand
TCGCACTGCCAGCACGGCGCCGCGCCCGTCATCTCGCCGATGTCGCTGTGGATCCCTGACTTGATCTCTCCCGGCAGAACCTTACCGACCTCGCCACCGTGGGAAGAGTCATTCGCTGTATTGATCCCGCGCTCGGTCGTCGGATCCGGTCGCTGGCCGAGGCCGCCGAAGCCCGTCATTTTCTCGTTAACTCTCAATACAGTGACGTCCCGCACCAGCTTCCTGCCGGTCCCGTACGGCTGCCTGTCCGTTATCTCCTCGCGTGCCTGAACAATGACGTCATCTCCAGTCTGGACCGTTTTAAGCTGATCCAGGTTGGAATCGGCGTCGAGGTACACCGTCAGGGATGACATCGCACCGCTCCCGGCTCGTCCTTCGTCGTGCGAGCTTCCACCCGTCTCGAGATGGATCTTACGGCCGGGAAAGTCGATGGCAAGCACGCGGCCATAGAGAGTTTCCGCCTGCGAGAGCCTCTCCAGGAGCGCAGCCTTGTCCCAGATCTGGGAGCGCGTCCCGGTGCCTGCCGACTCACCTACGCCGGTGCCGAACCCGGAGGCCTGCGGCAGACGCTCCTGGGCCACGGCCACCCCCACGGAGCCTGCGAACAGGATCACTGTTCCCAACATACATACCGTACGCATGTGTTGCCTCCTTGTGAGTTAGACTATGAGTGTAAGTAAAATGATGAACAGACCAAAGCGTTGTTGCTGCCTCATCTATAGTGCTTGCCAAGACAGGCGGAAATATAGGCTAATCGCGCGCGCCCTGTCAAGAGAAATTCCTGGGGACTGGAGGACCTCAACCCCTTTGCATACCGCGGGGGCACTCTCACCGAAGTCCCTGCAATAGTAGATGAAACAACAGGATTTCCGGTGGTCCGCCCGCCCCTCCCTGCCTTCGTACGAGACCTTCGGCTCGAGACCATGGTGCCCGGAGGGAGGGTCGAACTCCCACTCTCTTGCGAGAACCAGATTTTGAGTCTGGCGCGTCTGCCAGTTCCGCCATCCGGGCCGAGATGTTCCTTATCAGTATCCCGTTGAGGGCCTTCTTCTAGCATGATCCCTGTAGGCCGTCAATCCGCTCGCTGTCCCCCCTTTCCTTTCGTGAGAGGCGAATGCTACAATGCTCTCGGTTTTCGGTGGTCAGTCGATGCTGCCTGAGGCACGAAGTTCGGGCAAACGGAACAGAACAGGAGGACACGAGATGGCCCAGGTGCAATGCACAAAATGTGGAAAAGCTGGAGATCCGATTACCGAGCCTCTTTTCATGGGGCGAATGGAATCGGAAATCAAGGCGAACGTGTGCAAGACCTGCTGGTTTGAATGGAACGGCCCTGGCAAGATGAAGACCATGGTCATCAATGAATACCAGATCAACCTGGGCGATGAAAGCGGCCGGGAACTGCTGAAGAAGCAGATGCGCGCTTTTCTGCAGCTCGGAGAAACAGTCGATACCTCTAAATTGCAACAAAACTATCGGCCTCAGCCATAGCGTGATCGCGATTCCAACTGATGAGACTCACGTCTTGGCTCACCCCCACGTGAGCAACTGTCTTCCTCTGTGGACAGAACGAGTGATCGAAACCCCTCCGCCAGACGCTCATCCTTAGAGAACAGCAGCCCCCGCCTTGCGCATGTGGTGGCGATCGTCACCGGGGCCGGTCGCGGCATCGGCCGGGCCACCGCCGAATTATTCGCTCGGGAGGGGGCTCGCGTGGTGCTCTGCTCGCGGACGCGACAGGAACTCAATGCGGCCCTCTCCGTGATCAAAGCCGGCGGCGGAGAGGCGGTCGCGCGCGTGACAGACATCGGCACCGCCCAACAAGCACGAGCTCTCGTAGACTTCACGGTCCGCCGCTATGGGCGACTCGATCTTCTGATCAACAATGCCGGCATTCTCGGCCCCCGCGTGCCCCTCGTCGAATACCCGCTCCGTGCCTGGGCGCGCGTGCTCCGGATCAATCTCGGCGGCACCTTCTACATTTCCCAGCAGGCGGCAAGAATCATGGCAGCCCAAAGGAGCGGCTGCATCATCACGGTCTCATCGTCGGTTGGCAGGGTCGGGCGTGCCGGATGGGGAGCCTACGCCGTTTCAAAGTTCGGCGTAGAAGGGCTGACGCAGGTTCTGGCCGATGAATTGAGGTCGTTCGGTGTCAGAGCCCTGACGTTCAACCCCGGTGGCACCCGAACCGTGATGCGGGGCGAGGCTTACCCGACCGAAGATCCCGTACGGCTTCGAGATCCCTCCGTCCCCGCCGAAGCCTTGCTCCGTTTGGCGGTCTGCACCTCTCTGTCAATCTCCGGCAAAGCCTTTGATCTCGATAATCTGCCATGACTGCGCCACACCGTCCACCCCGCCGGTTTCGTTGACAAATCGAAAAGATCAATGGTAGAGTGACTCGCCAAGTTCGGGTAGACACCGCTCAGACGCACAGTTCGACACACGATTCAAGGGATGGCCGTCATGCTTCAGATGAAAGTACGGGGTCTGATGTTCGATCCCTACAACAACGCCTATATCGTGATTCTTCGGGATGAAGACAACACGGACATGTTGCCGATCTGGGTAGGTAAGTCTGAGGCCAGCGCCATCAGCTTCGCGCTCGAGGGCATCGCCGCACCCAGGCCGATGACCCATGATCTGATGAAATCGGTTCTGGACACCGTCGACGCGAAGGTCATCAGCGTGGTGGTCAACGACTTGAAAGACAACACCTATTACGCGAAAATTCATCTGAGCCACGAAGATTCCGAATACGCGATCGACTCAAGGCCCAGTGATGCGATCGCGTTGGCGTTACGGACAAGCACCCCGATCTTTGCGCAAGATGAAGTGATCCGCAAACAGGTGTCCGACGATTTGGATCACTGGCTGGAGAACTTGAAACCGGAAGACTTCGGTAAGTACGAAACATGACAGGGAATGAGTACGCGTCGCCGTCCCGTCACTGTCAGTGAACGTGTCATGGAGTATCAGGAATCCTCAGATCTGGTCCGGTTGAAGGTTCATGGGGTTCTGCCCGACCCGAACACCGAAACCCAGATCGTCATCCTCCGAGACGAACAGAACGCGGACATCCTGCCGATCTGGGTCGGAACCACCGAGGGCAACGCGATTCGGCTGGCCATGGAGGGACACGTCACATCGCGTCCCATGAGCCATGACCTGATCCGCAGCTTTGCGGACCACCTGAATATAAAAGTCTCCCACGTGGTGGTCACGGACGTTAAAAACAACACGTACTATGCCGCCATCCATCTGGTCTCTCAGGGGTCGGAGCAGACGGTGGATTCGCGGCCCAGTGACGCGATCGCGTTGGCCCTCCGAACGAACAGCCCGATTTACGTGACGCAGGATGTCCTGAAGCGGAGAGGCGGCGGAAACCTTGACGCCTGGCTGGAAAAACTGGGCACGAAAAACCTCGGCAAATACCAGGTCTAGCCAGGATTCAACAAGCGTCGTAGGAGGAATGGGTACGGAGCATGGGAACGTATTTCGCGAAACCAGCTGAAGTGGTCCGCAAATGGTATCTGGTCGATGCGGCGGGAAAAACCTTGGGACGGCTGGCATCGCGCGTGGCCATCCTGCTACGGGGAAAACACAAGCCGACCTTCACTCCGCATGTTGACACAGGCGATCATGTCGTCATTATCAACGCGGACAAGGTTCACCTCACCGGAGACAAGCTCAAAACGAAGACGTATATCCATCACACCGGCTATCCCGGCGGGCTGAAATCCATCTCCGCCGAGCATCTTCGCGCCAAGAAACCGACTGAACTCTTGGCGAGAGCCATCAAAGGCATGTTGCCCAAGAATTCACTCGGCAAACAGATGGCCAGAAAGTTAAAGGTCTATTCGGGGGGGGAGCATCCGCATCAGGCCCAGCGTCCGGAAGCGATCACGCTCTGAGTGAAGAAGATTGTGACGGAATGACGGAATAAAGGAGGCGGAGAGAGAGGATGGCAGTCGTAATGCAATACGCAACCGGCAAACGGAAGTGCGCCATTGCCAGGGCCTGGATCTCGGCGGGAAGCGGCGAAATGGTCGTGAATACCCGGCCTCTGGAACAGTACTTTCCCAGGCCCTCTCTCAGAAGCTTGATCCAGTTTCCATTGGAGGTCACGGGGCTCGCCGGAACATACAATGTGCGGGCTTCGGTCTGCGGCGGTGGGACCACCGGCCAGGCCGGCGCCCTCAGACATGCGATCGCCAAAGCTTTGGTGATTGTGAACCCTGCCCTGCGAGGGGCCCTCAAGAAAGAAGGGCTTCTGACCCGCGATTCCCGCGTCAAAGAGCGGAAGAAGTACGGACAAAAAGGGGCGAGGAAACGGTTCCAATACTCGAAACGTTAGCAGCTTGGGCTTTACAATGAAAAGGGAAGGCCCGGGGGCCTTCCCTTTTTTTCTGTCCTTCATCCTGAGAAGCACACTGACGCGTGCGGAGAGGTTGCGGTGAAATCGAGCGGACCGGTCAAAGTTGCGGTGCTGGGCGCCAGCGGGTACACCGGCGCCGAGCTTCTGCGGCTGCTGGCGGGACATCCTCGTATGGAAATCGTCGCCGTGACGTCGGAGAAATCCGCCGGGAGCTCCGTGTCCTCTGTCTTTCCGCATTTGGCTTCGTTGCCGCCGCTTTCGTTTGAAGCGCTTTCGCCCGACGCGATCGCCAAGCGCGCGGACGCGGTCTTTTTGGCCCTCCCCCACACCCAATCTTTACAACCTGTCGCTGCCTGTGTGGCGGCCGGTAAACGGGTGGTCGATCTCAGCGCGGATTATCGCCTGAAGAGCCCGACTGCATACGAAACCTGGTATCGGACCCCCCACCCCCATCAGGACCTGCTGCGGGAAGCTGTCTACGGGCTGCCGGAGCTTCGTCGGGATGAAATCCGCACGGCCCGATTGGTCGCGTCACCGGGCTGCTACCCGACCGCCGCCATCCTGCAGCTAGCGCCGTTGGCGGTCAAGGGACTGATCCGGCCGGACACGATCGTGATCGATGCGAAATCCGGCGTCTCAGGGGCTGGGCGAAGCCCCGCCCTCCCCTATCATTTCCCGGAGGCGCATGAGTCTGTTGAGGCCTACCAGATCGGGCAACACCGCCATACCCCTGAGATTGAACAGGAGTTAAGCGCCCTCACATTGCGATCCGCGCGTAAAGACTCCAGGACACCAGGGGCGGACGACGCCGGACCCGTGAAAGTCGTCTTTACCCCCCATCTCGTCCCGATGAACCGCGGGATCCTCAGCACCGCCTATTGCCGGCTGCGCAAACGCATGGAGACGACCGAGCTCCGCGCCTTGTATCGGGACTTCTACAAAGGGGAACGGTTTATCAGAATTCAGGAGGGAGAGGCCTCTCCGAATCCCCGCTCCATCAGAGGGTCCAACTTCTGCGACCTGGCCGTGTTCGCGGACACTCGATCCGATTGGGTGGTCACCGTTGCGGCTCTGGACAATCTCGTCAAAGGAGCGGCCGGCCAGGCCATCCAAGCCATGAATCTGATGCTGGGGTTCTCCGAAGAAACGGCGCTCACCGCACCCGGTGTGTATCCGTGACCCCCCACCGATTCACCGCCGCTCACAGTCCTCTGACCCCAGACGGGTGGTCATGAGAGAGATCAGCGGGGGAATTACGGCTCCGCTGGGCTTCCTGGCGGCAGGCCTCCACGTCGGTATTAAGAAGCCTCCACTCTTGGACCTGGCGCTCGTGGTGTCGGTGCGGGAAGGGCCCATCGCCGGAGTCTTCACCAGAAACCGGGTCGCGGCTGCGCCGGTCCTTCTGGACCGGCGGCATCTCCAACGCGGGACCGGACGCGCGGTCATCGTCAACAGCGGAAATGCCAATGCCTGCACGGGCGCCCGCGGCTTCGCCGATGCGGAAGAAATGGCCGTCCTGACTGCCGCACAGCTCGGCACGGATCCTGGCACCGTGTTCGTGGGGTCCACCGGCGTCATCGGTCAACCTCTGCCCATGCGCTACATCAGACGGGGCATCCCGACGCTGGTGAAACAACTGAAGCGTAGAGGCGGACGAGAGGCGGCCCGGGCCATTCTGACCACCGACACACGGACAAAGGAGGTGGCGGTGAGAGCTCGGATCGCGGGCCGCGTCGTGACCGTGGGCGGGATGGCCAAAGGCTCCGGGATGATCCACCCTGATATGGCCACGATGCTCGCCTATCTGACCACCGACGCCGCGATCGAGCAGAGGACGCTCCAGCGCGCCCTCGTCGCTGCGGTCAACCCGTCCTTCAACTGCATCTCAGTGGATGGGGACACGAGCACCAACGATACGGTGCTCTGCCTGGCGAACGGGATGGCCGGGGTCCCTGTATTGCGCGCCGGGTCCGCGGCGTGTGCCGCTTTCCAGCGCCTCCTTGACCACGCGTGCCGCTCATTGGCGATGCAGGTGTGCCGGGACGGTGAAGGGGCCACTAAGATCGTCGAGGTGAACGTGGCCGGTGCCCGAACCCGGGCTGATGCGAAGCAGGTGGCCCGGGTCGTGGCCACCTCCAGTCTGGTAAAGACCGCACTGTTCGGGGAGGATGCAAACTGGGGCCGGATCATGGCCGCCATCGGACGATCCGGCGTTCCCGTTGATCCAAACAAGATTGGGCTTACGTTTGAGGGCATCCCGATCGTCAAAGCAGGGGTGGGACTGGGTACCTCAGCGGAGCATCGCCTCGCACGGATCGTGCGTCGTAAAGAGTTCGCCCTCACGGTCGATCTTGGTCAAGGCTCGGCCACATCGCGGCTGTGGACCACCGATCTTTCGTACGACTATGTGAAGATCAACGCGTCCTACCATTCGTAGAGAACTGCCCCGGCGTTCACTTGCAAAGCATGGCGGACTATGTTAGCTTTCCAACGCTTTACAGTATCTTAGGCTCGATTGTGCGCCTAAGAATCCATGGCCTGAGCACAACGGGCCCCGTATCCAAATTCACATTGGCGTGAAAAGCACGCCACTCAGCTTGGGATTAAGGGGAGAGAGACCTCTCGCCCGCGTGTCGCGGGCGCTCCGCAAGCGAGGAAGGGAGGTGAAGACATGGGCATGATCACGATCAAGGAACTGCTTGAAGCAGGCGTTCATTTCGGCCACCAAACCAACCGCTGGAATCCGAAGATGAAGCGCTATATTTTCGGCGAACGCAATGGGATTTACATCATCGACCTTCAGCAGACCGTCCAGCGTTTTGAAGCCGCCTACGCGTTCGTTCGTGATACCGTGGCGGCCGGAGAATCGGTGTTGTTCGTAGGCACCAAGCGTCAAGCCGTCGACATTCTCGAAGAAGAGGCGAAACGGTGCCGCATGTTCTATGTGAACCAGCGGTGGCTGGGAGGCATGTTGACCAACTTTCAGACCATCCGCCGGAGCATTGATAAACTCAAGAAACTGGAAGCCGCGTTGACCGACGGCACCCACGAGCGTCTCACCAAGAAAGAAGTGAGCCAGATGGAGAAGGAGCGGCTGAAGCTCGAGAAGAATCTGAGCGGCATCAAAAACATGAGCAGCCTCCCGGCGTGCGTCTTTGTCCTGGATACCCGCGTAGAGCGCATCGCGGTTCAAGAAGCCAATCGGCTGAGCATCCCGGTGATCGCCATCGTAGACACCAACTGCGACCCCGACAGCATTGGCTACCCGATCCCCGGCAATGACGACGCAATCCGATCAATCAAGCTGATCGCCTCTCGAATCGCCGATGCGTGCATCGAAGGCGCCCACCTCCGCAGCCAACGTGAAGACAGCGAAAAACCTCCTGCCATGTCCGTCGCGGACATGGGGGCGGAAACCAGATCATCCCGCACGGCTGCCGTCGGTGCGGCGAGCATGCCCACACCGTGACGCGTCCTGGCTCAGCAGATGTCCTGACCGTGAAAAAGGAGAGCAACCGGAGTGGCAGGCAATAGCACCTTGGTAAAAGAACTTCGCGAGAAGACCGGGGCCGGCGTTCTTGACTGCCAGAAGGCGCTGGTGGAGTCTGGGAACGACATCGAAAAGGCGATTGAGCACTTGCGGCAAAAGGGGTTGGCGGCCGCACAAAAGAAGGCGGGACGAGAAACGAACGAGGGGACCGTCGCGGCGTACATCCATCCCGGCAGCCGTATCGGGGTTCTGGTAGAGGTCAACTGCGAAACCGACTTTGTGGCGCGCAATGACGAATTCCAGGCTTTCGTAAAGGACATCGCCCTCCAGATCGCCGCCTCCAGTCCCTCCTTCATCAGACGACAGGATATCCCGGCCCAACTGATCGAGAAGGAGACATCCATCTACCTGGCGCAGGCCAAGGAAATGGGGAAGCCGGAGCCGGCATGGCCTAAAATCGTGCAAGGTAAGCTGGAGAAGTTCTACCAGGAGAGTTGTCTCTTGGAGCAAGTCTTCATCAAGGACCCGACCGTCACCATCACGGACTACGTGGCGCAGAAAATAGCCAAGCTGGGTGAGAACATCACGGTTCGGCGTTTCACGCGCTACCAGTTGGGCCAAGAATGAATTCGTCCAAGTACCGGCGGATCCTCCTCAAGATCAGCGGAGAGATCCTTGTCGGTGAACAGGCGTACGGCATCCAGCCTGCGGTCTTGGACAGTATCGCTGACGAAATCGGCTCGGTCGCCTCGCTGGGTGTGGAAGTGGCCATCGTGATCGGCGGCGGCAACATCTTTCGAGGCATCGCGGCCAGCGCGAACGGAATGGAGCGCGCCTCCGCCGACTATATGGGGATGCTGGCCACGATGCTCAACGCCTTGGCCCTTCAGAACGCGT
This sequence comes from uncultured Nitrospiraceae bacterium, assembly GCA_964373365.1. Classification (GTDB taxonomy): domain Bacteria; phylum Nitrospirota; class Nitrospiria; order Nitrospirales; family Nitrospiraceae; genus CAYJUP01. Next base: position 6,440 of record CAYJUP010000005.1, on the reverse strand, counting down.
TGGAGCGCAAAGGCATCACCACCCGTGTGCAGTCCGCGATCGAGATGCGACAATTGGCGGAGGGCTACATTCGCCGGCGGGCCATCCGGCACCTTGAAAAGAAGCGAGTGGTCATCTTCGCCGGCGGGACCGGGAACCCCTACTTCTCCACCGATACCGCCGCCGCGCTCAGGGCCATGGAGATCGGCGCGCAGGTGATCTTGAAAGGCACGAAGGTGGATGGAATCTACGAGGCTGATCCGGTGACCCACCCGAAGGCGAAGATGTTCGCCGAATTGCCGTTCCTGTCCATCCTCAACAAGAACTTGAAGGTGATGGATTCGACGGCGATCACGCTGTGCATGGATAACAACCTTCCCCTGATCGTGTTCAACCTAAAGGAAAGCGGGAACCTCTTGCGGATCGTGCAGGGAGATAAAATTGGGACGCTAGTCACGGCAGCCAGTCGATGACGGTGGAAGTAGTCTGCCCCGATGCCAAGCGCGACAAAACAGAAAATCATTGAACGGATGGACGCCGCCGTTGAACACCTCAAAACAGAGCTGGGCGGCATACGCACCGGTCGCGCGTCGCTGACCCTGCTGGACAGCATCAAAGTGGACTATTACGGGACGCCGACCCCGCTGAAGCAGGTTGCCAATCTCGGGGTCCCGGAGAGCCGACTCATCACGATTCAACCGTGGGAACCTCCGCTCATTAAAGAGATTGAGAAGGTTCTGTTGGCCTCGGGGTTGGGTCTGACCCCGTCCAATGATGGCAAAGTGATCCGGATTCCCATCCCTCCTCTCAGCGAAGAACGACGGAAGGAATTGATCAAGCTCTGCAGGAAACATGGTGAAGAGGCGAAGGTTCAACTCCGAAACATCCGTCGCGATGGGAACGAAGAACTGAAACGCCTGCAAAAAGAGTCCAAGCTCACGGAGGACGACCTGCGAAAAGCGGAAGCTGAAATCCAGAAGCTGACTGACCAGCATGTCCAAAAAGTTGACCAAATTCTTCAAAAGAAGGAGGAGGAAGTCCTCGAAGTCTGAGGTGCCCTTCGTGGCTGATCGGATTGTCACCGATAACTCGCCCCTCCCTCCTGATCTTCCCCCCACCGTCGCCACCGTTGATCTGTCCGCCCTGGCGCATAACCTCGCCCAGGTGCGTCGGTATCTCCCGAACGCATGCGACGTCCTCGCCGTGGTCAAAGCGGATGCTTACGGACATGGCGCCGCGGTGGTCACCCGGACACTGGTCGAATTGGGTGTGACCCGATTCGGGGTGGCCACACTCCAGGAAGGGATCGCCCTGCGGGAGGCAGGCATTCGTGCGCCCATCCTGATCATGGGCGTGGTGTTCCCGAATCAGTTCCCCGATGTGATCGCTTACGGGCTCACGCCGGTCGTGTATGATCTCGGCATGGTGGACGGACTTGCCAAGCTGGCCAGGTCGAGACCGGAGCCCTATAGCGTGCATGTCAAGGTTGATACCGGCATGGGTCGATTGGGACTCTCACCAGAGGCGGTGTTGCCCTTGCTCCAATCCCCTCTCTTCAAGGGACCGCTTCGGGCCGAAGGCCTGATGACTCATCTCGCTGACGCGGACAGCGAGGACCCTGCGTATTCGACGGCCCAAATCTCGCGGTTCCGTTCGGTGGTGAGTCAGATTGAAGGGGCCGGACTGTCGATCCCGCTGGTCCACGCCGCCAACAGCGCCGCCATCCTCTGTTACCCGTCGGCTCACTTCGCGGCCGTCCGGCCCGGCATCATGCTCTATGGCTATCACCAGGCCACGCTCTGCAAAGTCCCTCCGGAGCTGAGGCCGGTCCTGACCCTCACCACGAAAGTGGTGCAGGTCCGGACACTGGCGCCAGGCGAGAGCGTGAGCTACAACCGCACATATATCGCCTCCCGGCCGTCGCGCATCGCGGTCCTGCCGATCGGGTATGCCGATGGGTACAGTCGATCGCTATCCAATCGGGGAACCGTCCTGATCGGTGGCCGTCACGCTCGCATCGTCGGCCGCGTCTGCATGGACATGACCATGGTCGACGTCACCGACATTCCCGGCGTCAGGCCGGGCGACGAGGCCGTCCTGATCGGACGACAGGGAGCCCTGCAGATCACGGCTGCGGACCTGGCGGCGTGGTCAGGCACGATTCCGTACGAAGTGCTGTGTGCCATTGGAACGCGCGCAACTCGGATACATCGTCGATGCCCCGCATCAACGTGAGAACCGGACCAGATGACCCCACGTAGTTCCCTCTTTACGGGTGACTGATCATGGGCCCGCCCAGTGGACACCCCCGCAATTCCACAGATGAAGGCTCAGTGGTCACAGAATCATTCGATCTGAAGGGCACACTGCTTGGCTACGTGCTGGTGGTGCAGGAGTTCACCTTGCTCTGCGTGCAAGCGGTCGCAGGCCTCGTGCGTCCGCCGTGGTATGTCCAAGAGACCGTGTTGCAGATCGACCGGATCGGGGTCGGGTCGGTCTTCATCGTCGTCCTGACCGGGATGTTCACCGGGATGGTGCTGGCGCTGCAGGGGGCCGTCCAGCTCGAGCCGTACGGCGCGACCATGTATGTCTCGCGCCTGATCAGCACCTCGGTGGTGCGGGAACTCGGTCCAGTGCTGGCCGCGCTGATGATCGCAGGCCGCGTCGGCTCGGGAATCGCCTCCGAAATCGCCTCGATGAAGGTCACGGAGCAGATCGACGCGCTTCGAGCGGAGGGCACCGATCCGATTCGGAAGCTGGCAACGACCAGGCTCGTCGCCTGTGTGCTCATGATTCCGGTGCTGACCATCATCACGAACGGGGTCGCGATCTTCGGGGGCTGGCTCATTGCCCGGCTCTATCTCGGCATTGATTCCTACTTCTACTGGACCTGGGCCTTTGAGGCGATTCAGCAGCGAGACATTGTCCTGGGTCTGGTCAAACCGGCCGTCTTCGGCTTCATCATCGCGATGGTCGGTTGCTATGCCGGATTTCACACCAAAGGAGGAACTGTTGGAGTGGGCGTGTCGACCACCCAGTCCATGGTCTCCTCCTCGATCCTGATCCTGGCGAGCGATTTTTTGCTGACCAAGCTGTTTATGGCATTCCCATGAGAACGGCGCGGGTGCCGGTATGATCGTCCTCAAAGGCGTGTGGCTCACGCTCGGAGAGCGGCACGTCCTACAAGACGTCTCGCTCGGCATTCATTCTGGTGAAACCGGGGTAATCGTGGGTGGGAGCGGATCAGGCAAGACCACGATTCTCAGGGTGATTCTGGGGCTGTACCGGCCAGACCGGGGTTCGATACGAGTGGACGGCCAGGAGATCACGACGTTGCAGGAACGCGACCTTCCTCAGGTCAGACAGAATATGGCCATGGTGTTCCAGAGCGCCGCGCTGTTCGACTCGCTCACCGTCCGCGAAAACGTGGGGTATCGCCTCTGGGAGCAAGGTCGGCTTTCCGACGACATCATCGAGCAGACCGTGCGGGAAAGCCTCCAGTTCGTGGGTCTGAAGGACACTCTCGATAAGATGCCGGCGGAGCTCAGCGGGGGGATGAGGAAGCGGGTCGGCATCGCGCGCGCCCTGGCAAGCGGGGCGAAGATCCTGCTGTACGATGAGCCCACCGGCGGCCTGGATCCGATCAACACCTGCATGATCAGCCAACTGATTATGAGACTGAAGGCCAAGGGGGTCACCCAGGTGGTGGTCACCCATGACCTGGAAACCGCGTATCGGGTGGCGGATCGGATCATGATGATCCAAAAGGGACGTGTGATTTTCAACGGGACGCCGGAAGGACTCCGGCAGAGCAACAACCCCGCCATTCGCGGATTCATCGATCCGGGCAGTCTGGCCGCCGAGTGGGAGACGTTCGCCAGTCCTGACATCCCCTAGACTAACGAACGCGACCACGGTACGATGATTGAGCACAGGAGCACGCCATGACCGGACAGACACAACTCAGGTGGTCTCAGGTCAAAGTGGGACTGCTGGTTCTCGTCGCACTCACCATTCTGGTTGTCATGATCATGAGTCTGGAAGAAGGGATGGGCTTGCTCGTCAGGCAGTCGAAGTTCCGCGCGGTCGTGCCTCATACCCAGAGCCTCAAGGTGGGCGCACCGGTTCGCATGAACGGTGTGGACATCGGCAATGTTCGTCACATCGCGATCGCGGAAGATATGCCACGGGTAGAGATCACGTTCTCGGTGAAGCGCAATGTTGCAGCGCATATCCGGGAGGATGCCACGATCAGCATCCGCCCCATGGGCCTGCTGGGTGACAAGTTCCTGGAAATACTTCCCGGCACACCATCGAAACCTTCACTCGCTCCAGGGAGCGTGCTCGTCGGGCAGGCAGAGGCCGATCTGGGCGGATTCGCGTCCGATGCCAGCGCGACCATCGAGAACGTCAACAACGCGATCAAGGAGATCCAGCGGATCTTGGTCAATATCAGTCAGGGAGAAGGGACAGCCAGCAAGCTGATCACGGACCCATCGCTCTATGACCGCTCCCAGCGAGTGATGGAAAAGCTAGAGGTGGCTTCGGACAAGAGCATCGCGCTCTTGGACAAGGTAGATCGCGGTGAGGGAACACTCGGTCGCTTAGTCTCGGACAAAGAGATCTATAACCGAGCCAACCAGGCCGTGAAGGAACTCACGGCTCTGGCAACCAGGCTCAATAATCAGAACGGCACGCTGGTCAAACTCGCCGACCCCGCTTTCTATCAGCGGCTTGATGCCCTGACCAGCCGCGGCGAACAACTTCTGCACAAAATGGAGAGTGGCCAAGGAACATTGGGCAAGTTGGTGACGCGTGATGAGCTGTACATCCGCGCCGATAAGCTGCTCACCGAGGTGGAAGCCCTGGTCGATGATGTCAAGAAGCACCCCACCAAATACTTTAAGTTCTCTGTCTTCTAACCCTATCCATCCCCTTTCCTCTTTCCTTCTTTGGACGCCGGGCGAGGCACCACCGCTCCGGTGAAGCCTGTCCTGAGCCAGTCGAAGGGTTCGCTCCAGACTGCAGACCACCTGCTGAAATTGGCACGCTTATAGATTTGACCCGCCCACAATCAGGTAGCCATTTTGGCCACCAAATTAGTAGCCCCTAACTTGCAATTTCCTAGTTTTAGTGCACTATAAACCCATCTTGACTTACCTTGAGGTAAAGGCTATCTTGATGTACTACCAATGGCAGTATAAGTATATTGGGTGATGCGGTAAGTGGCCGTTACTTTCCCTCGCGCCTTCATTACTCAGACATAAGGGGATCACGCTAGATGGAAAGAGGAAGAAAAACTAAGCTCAATTTGAACGGACAGCTTGTTGATGCCACATCTGTTCCGGTTCGGAGTAGTCAGGAAAACTGGAGCGAGTACATCCTTGAAGATGGAACAGTGATACGCATGAAGCTCGTTGTGACGGAAGTGTTTAGGGTCGAGGGGATTTACGATCCTGACGGCAATCCCGTCTATCACATCAAGTCTGGCAATATTGCTTCAGCGATGCCTCCAGAGAACTTGAAGAAGCTTCCAGGGAGTTAGATCATGCGTACGAATACAGACTATAAATTCCAGTTCGACGAGGTGCGATCTGAACCATCTACTATTCCAACTGAGAAAAAGTCATTAGTAGAGGTCCTTACAAATCTCAGTAGCACCTGGTCTTCGAAACTGCAACTGCATCGTTTCCATCAAGAATCTCTAACGTCTTCCGAAAAGGAATATAGAGAACAGAAGATGGCATTTGAAGCAATACCACCTCTCTTCTTATCTCCACATCGAGGTCGTTTCGTAGCTGTTCGAAACGGTGAAATTATGGACAGTGATACGGAGTTAGCAGCACTGACAAATAGGTTCTTTGGTCAACATGGCGATGTTCCTGTTTATATCGGGAAAGTTGACGAGAAGCTGAAAGTATCAATCGATACCCCTTTCCTTTCGTGAGCCATGCCAGGCCCATTTTCTTATTCCTCTCTACGACCGAATGATCCCCTTGCGCCTGTATGCCGGTTAACTTTATCGTGGGGTAATGCCAATACACCTGTCCAAGCATTGATAGATTCCGGCGCTGGAGCCACCTTCATTCCATTAAGAATTGCCACTAATCTCCAACTGAGGAAAATTGATGAAGCAGAAGTAACTGGGGGAATTGGAATGCCCGAAGATCGGGGTGTTTACGTAGTGAATATTGAATTTTTGGGGTTTAGGTTTACAAATCATCCGGTAATATCCCTGGATAAAGAGTATGCCATCATTGGCAGAGACATCCTTAATCGTTATATCGCTTTACTGCACGGTCCTAATTTGCAGTATACAATAACATAGTCCATTGCCGATTCTACTCAGGTATGAAGCTGCGACAGTCCCCCCAGTGACAATAAAAAGGTGTCATATAAAAAGGTGTCAGGCTACTTTTCTGATGGTCAGGGTTCCAACGCCGAAGAGGGTGGCCGGGCTG
>CAYJUP010000004.1:25578-36725 GCA_964373365.1 uncultured Nitrospiraceae bacterium | reverse complement strand
TCAAGGCGCAGGCGCAGATCCAGGGTGACCAGGTTCGGGTCCAGAGCAAGAGCAAGGATGAGCTCCAAGCGGTGATCGCGTTCCTGAAACAAAAAGATTTCGGGATCGACCTGCAATTCCTCAATTACCGGTAAGCCTCTGCGCAAGGCCCCGCCATGTTAGTCCGAGTCTTCCTTTTCACTGTTGCCCTCTGTCTCGTGATCCTGGCGGAGGCCGGGTGTGGGCGGAGCGACGCCATCGTGGTCATCGCGCTGCATCCGACTAACCCGAACATTTTGTATGTCGCCACGACTGATTACATCTATAAGTCGCGGGATGAAGGCCAGACATGGGAGAACCTCTCAAAGGGGATGAGCTACTCGCGCGTCATCTCGATGGCCATCGATCCGGCCTACCCCGCCACCGTGTATGCCGGCACGAAGGGTGACGCGGTCTACAAGAGCTACGATGGGGGACAGCGCTGGGTGTCGCAGCGCGTCGGGCTGGACAGTACGATTGTGACTTCGGTGGTCAACCAATTCGTGTTCGACCCGTTCGACAGTCGCCGCCTGTTCGTGGCCACCACCATGGGAATCTTCGAGTCGCAGAACGGCGGTGAGACCTGGCAGAAGCGGATGGATGGGATAAAGGAGGTGCTCATGGTTGTCACGCTGGCGCTTGATGCGACGCAGCCTACGACCATGTATGCCGGCACGAGCGGTGGCGTGTATAAGAGCGTGAATGGAGCGGCCCGATGGGAGAAGGTGAACGACGGACTCGTCTCACCCGAGATCTTGGAATCCTCGCGCGCCCTGGGCGTGACTGCGATTCAATTGGACCCTCACGCGACCGGGAGGCTGTATGCGGCCACGCTGAACGGCCTTTACAAGTCCACGGACGGCGCGCAGTCCTGGACCCGCCTCGCGCAGTCGCTGCCGGATCAAATGATCAGCGCGATGGTGCTCGACCGGGCCGTGGCCGGAGCCATCTACGTGGCGAGCCGTGAGGGTGTGCACAAGAGCGAGGACGGGGGCACAACCTGGAACGCGATCAACAGGGGATTGGCGAGCCTGAACATCCGTTCGCTCGTCCAGAGTCCGACCGATCCCAGGACGTTCTACGTGGGGACGAACGGCAGCGGTCTCTACCGGAGCCGGGACGGTGGTGAGGCCTGGGTTTCGCTTCCGCCGGTGCGGCCCGAAAAATGAGGAAAGCTATAGGCGATGGGCGGGGCATCCGACCTCTCGACTCTCGCCCATTGTCTCTAGCCTACTGAGGGCCGACTGCTGATGACTGAAGGCTAGTTAAGGGCGTTTGTTGAGGCTCGAGTCGCCGACCGCCGGGCCCACCCGTGATGGAGTTGTCGAGGCGCCCCCGGGATTCTCCTTCGTACCAAGTTCGAATCCGAAGCTATAGGGCAGGGTGGTGTCTTGGGTGTCGGGACCAACGCGGTAGTTAGGAAGGGTGGTGTCCTGGGTGTCAGGACCTCTTCTAAAGTTAAGGCCTGTCTTCGGATCACTGCGCGGCGATGCCACATCGCCAATGTTGGCTCCAAAAGCGTTGGGCAGGGTGGTGTCCTCGATCGTGGTTCCGAATCGGTTGGGCAGGGTGGTGTCCTCAACCTCCATGCCGGTGCGCGCTGATTCCGGAGGTCTTATCGGGCGAAACTCCTGCTTCAGTGACTCTTCCTGCTCCTGGATTCTTCGACGTTCGCGCGCGGCCGCTTCGAAGTCAAGCCTATCGAGCTTCTCCTTTGACGCGCGGATCTGCTCCAACCGAGTTTTGAGTTTGCGCAGGTCATCTCGGGCCTGTGCTACTGGGCGGATGATCTCGCTGGTCGTAAACTGTCTCTGATTCGTTCCGGCGACCATGTTGAGCAACCCCATATCTTGTATTGCTTTGAGAAGCTCAAACGCCTGGTCCTGCAATTTCTCAATCTCAGCAAGGGAGTCGACATCGTTTGCACAACAATCCAAAAACTGCCGATACTGCTGAATAAACTTTGACACGTCGCTCTGAATATTCTGGATCTTGACCGGAGTGCCGGCCTTCTTCTCCCCCTGCGTCTCCCTCTCGGCGGCTCTCTGCTTGTCCGCCTCGTCCACGAGGGGGGAGCAGCCTGGCGCCGGCGTCTTGGAATACTGTTGATCAGAGGTCCTGTTCGGACACCAGTAGATCAGGCCCGGAGGGTTGAGGGGGTCGTTGGGCTTGAGTTCCGCCGCGCCACTTGTAGAAGGGCTTGCCAGCAACAGAACGAGCGCCAGCCCCCACCATTTATTCGTAGGCATCGGTTCCATGCCGTTCATAGCGGTATTGTGCTCGCCGGCTCCCTGAAATGTCAACCAAAGGACTCTAACCCGGCATGCTTGAAAAGCTTCCTCGGAATCAGATAGGCTCAGGACTGTTCCCGGACAGCATCGAGCATCGGCCCGAGCGCTTCGGCCAAACCGAGATTATGCCCGTAGTCTACATCGAAAATGTCGCCCGTTACGTCGGGCAAGAGGTGACGATCCGGGGTTGGCTGCGGAATCACCGCTCCAGCGGCAAGATCCAGTTTTTGGTGGTGCGGGATGGAACCGGTGATCTCCAAGCCGTGGTCAGCAAGGGAACGGTGGGGGAAGAGCAGTTTGCCCAGTCGGCCAGGCTGACCCAGGAATCGTCCCTCGTCATGACCGGCATGCTCAGGGCAGACGCGCGGGCGCAGGGTGGCTACGAACTGGAGGTCACGCGCATCGAACCGGTTCAGATCGCCGAGCCGTTTCCGATCCAGCCCAAAGAGCACGGGGTGGGATTCCTGATGGATCATCGCCACCTGTGGCTCCGATCAAGCCGCCAGCACGCGATCCTGCGGATTCGACATGAGATCATCCGAGCCTGTCGAAACTTCTTCGATGCGCAAGGGTTCGTCCTCGTTGACGCCCCCATCTTCACGCCGAATGCGTGTGAAGGCACCACCACCTTGTTTCAGACGGACTATTTCGATGAAAAGGCCTATCTGACTCAGAGCGGCCAACTGTATAGCGAGGCCACAGCTGCCGCGTTCGGGAAGGTCTATTGCTTCGGGCCCACGTTCCGTGCCGAAAAGTCAAAGACGCGCCGCCACCTGATGGAATTCTGGATGGTGGAGCCGGAAGTCGCGTTCGCCGAACTTCCCGATGTGATGGATCTGGCCGAAGCGTTTCTCAGCTTCATCGTGGGGCGGGTGCTGGAAACGCGCAGGGCAGAACTCGCCGCGCTGGAGCGTGACACTTCCAGGCTCGAACGCGTCGTGGCCCCGTTCCCGCGGATCACCTACGACGAGGCGGTGTCGCTCCTGCAAAAGAGAGGGAATCCGATCCAGCCGGGCGACGACTTTGGAGGCGACGAAGAGACGATGTTGTCGAATGAGTTCGATCGGCCCGTGATCGTGCATCGCTACCCTCGTGCGATCAAAGCCTTTTACATGCAGAATGATCCGGCGCGTCCTGACCTGGCGCTGTGCATGGATGTCCTGGCTCCCGAAGGGTACGGTGAGATCATCGGGGGCGGGCAGCGCATTCACGAATACGACAAATTGATGGCTCGGATTCAAGAACACAAACTGCCCGAAGAGTCGTTCCGGTGGTATCTGGACCTCCGGCGATACGGATCCGTACCCCACGCGGGATTCGGGATGGGGATTGAACGGGTTGTGGCCTGGATCTGTGGGCTGGACCACGTGCGGGAAACCATTCCCTTCCCCCGTATGCTTTACAAACTCTACCCATAGACACAAGAGCTACTTCCTCTAGTGCGCGACGTCCCTGTTGGGCGGGGTCGCGAACATGCGTACACACAAGCAAGTTGCTTTCATTCAGTCCCGATTACCCTCCCTCCTGATCACGATCCAGGCTCTGACCGACTTACAGGAAGTCGGGTGGATGGTTGGGTGTCCCAGCTCTGCCTATTCCATGAATTCAAGAAAGCTCTCTATCTTGTTAAGAACAAGAGATTTTAGTTGACAGGGCTTCTGGGGGATGTATACTGCTGCCGAAAAGTGGGAGAAAGTGGATATAAATGGGACACTCAAGGCTCATGGAAGCACCCCACATGTCCCTGTTCTTGTGGACGAAGTGGTCTCATGGCTGGTCTGCCGGCCAGGCGGGTTCTACCTGGATTGCACCGTCGGGCAGGGAGGACTTGCCTCTCGAATTCTGGATCTCATCGGGCCTGACGGGCGCTTGATCGGCGTTGACCGAGACGAAGAAGCGATTGTGGCGGCCCGGAACCGCCTCGAGCGGTTTGCCGGCAGGGTATGCCTCATTCGGGGAAATTTTAGCGAACTGAAACAGCATCTCCAGTCGGTGGGTATCTCGGAGGTTGATGGCGTGGTCTTTGACCTGGGCGTGTCGTCGGCTCAACTGGACCGGCCGGAACGAGGTTTCAGTTTTCTCGCCGACGGCCCGCTTGATATGCGCATGAATCAACAAGGTGGCCGAACGGCTGCGGATCTTATCAACCAGCATCATGAGTTGGAACTGGCCGACTTGATTTACCGTTTTGGTGAAGAACGGTACTCGCGTCGAATCGCGCGCGCGGTGGTGCGGGCACGGGGTCGTCGTCCTCTGCGTACCACGTTCGATCTGGTGTCAGCGATCCGTGAGGCGGTGCCAACTTCCTACCGCCACGGGCGCCTTCACTATGCGACGCGAACATTCCAGGCGCTGCGAATCGCCGTCAACCGCGAGCTTGAGGTTCTGGAAAGTTCGATTCGAGATGCGGCCGATGTGTTGGTGCCCGGTGGCCGGCTCTGCGTCATATCCTTTCATTCCCTCGAAGACCGCATTGCCAAGCAGACCATCCGGGCGCTGTCTCGAGGCCCGCAACCCTGCCTCTCCACGTTGACCAAGAAACCGTGTGTCCCCTCGGAGCGGGAACGCCTGGAAAATCCGCGCGCCCGCAGCGCCAAACTGCGGGTCGGCGAGCGCCTGCCCAAACAGAGGTGTTCATGAAAACGATAGCCGCGATGGCCGTGATGTCGCTGCTGCTGCTGTTTGTGTGGGAGCGGGTGGAAATCGTGCGGGTTGGGTATCACATCGAGCGACTGAAGTCGAAGAAGATCGTGCTGCAGCGTGAGCATGATGAGTTGCGCGTCAAGGTTTCGACGTTGACGTCCCCGGAAAGGATTGCGCGGGCGGCAGCCGAAAAGCTGGCGATGGCCCCGCCGCACCAGGGACAGGTGATCCTGGTGCGGGTAGGACCTGAGGTCCCCGCTGATGGAGGACCGGCCACGCCGAAGGTCAGGTTGGCCAAAAACGAGTCGGTTGGCAGGATGCCATGACGTTATCTGACCCGTATCGTAGCCGCCGAATCGTCGCCGCGTTCGTGTTGATGCTCGGCTTTGCGATCGTGCTTTTCAGGCTCTTCACTTTACAGGTACTGCAGGCGGCCGAACTGACGGTGAAAGCGGAACGGCAGCACCGGAAAGCCGTGACCGTTGAGGGGGAGCGAGGGGCGATCTACGATCGCCGGGGGAAGGTCCTGGCTATCAACGTGGAGGTGCCGTCGGTGTTCGGCGTCCCGGCGTCGCTCGATGATCCTTCGGCAGTGGCACGCGATCTCGGTCGGATCCTGCATGTCCGGGTCGACGAGATCGAGAAAAAGCTCAAACAGGAGCGAAGTTTTGTCTGGATCGCGCGGAAGCTGGACCCGGAGCAGGGGCGCAGGCTGGAAGGCATGCCCCTCGAGGGCATCGGCATAGTTATGGAAGGGCGCCGGTTCTACCCCAAGGGGCCGTTGATGTCCCACGTGCTCGGGTTTGCCGGCATGGATGGCCAAGGCCTGGAAGGGATCGAGCGGCGATACGATCCGTACCTTCGCGGGGAAAAGCAGATGGTCGTGCTGCAGCGTGATGCGCTGGGGCGGACGGTCTTTCCGAAGGGACTGAATGAGCAGGGCCCGGCGGCGGGTCACAGCGTGACGCTGACGATCGACGAAGTGATCCAGTACATCGCGGAGAAGGAACTGGAAGAGGCGGTCGCGGCAAGCGGCGCGAAGGGCGGGATCGTCATTGTCATGGAGCCTCGAACCGGAGCCATCCTGGCGATGGCCTTGACTCCCAGGTTCGATCCGAATGCCGTGCGAGCCATCTCCGCCGACCGTTGGCGCAACCGCGTCCTGACTGATGTCTATGAGCCCGGTTCTACGATGAAGGTCTTTGTTGCGGCCGCGGCGCTCGAGGAAAAGGTGATGACGCCCGGGACGTTGGTCTTTGGGGAATATGGTCGGCTGGCGGTTGCCAACACGGTCATTCATGATCATGACAAGTCTGGCTGGATGACCTTTGCGCAGGTCCTTCAACATTCCAGCAATATCGGAATGGTCAAAACGGCTCTGACGCTCGGCGATAATCGTGTGCACCGCTATCTCAGAGCGTTCGGGTTCGGGGAACGGACCGAAATCGATTTGCCGGGAGAGACGCCGGGCCTGGTGAAAGAACCACGGGACTGGGGACGTCGGTCGCTTGCGTCGATTGCGATTGGGCAAGAGATCGGTGTCACGCCGTTGCAGTTGATCACCGCCGTCTCGGTTATCGCAAACGGCGGTTGGCTTATGAAACCGTACGTGGTGTCAGAAATACGTGATGGGGGAGGCCAGGTCGTGTTCCAGGCAGTCCCGCAAGTCCGACGGCGACCGATTTCACCCGAAACGGCGCAGGCTCTCACCGGTATCCTGGAGGGCGCTGTGGTTCGCGGAACCGGCAGCCGGTCGGCGATCCCGGGTTATAGGGTGGCCGGGAAAACAGGCACGGCCCAGAAGGTTGATCCCCAGACGGGGGTGTATTCCCCCACCCTGTTTGTGGGGTCCTTCGCGGGATACGTTCCTGCCGACGACCCTCGCCTCGCGATTCTCGTGGTGATCGACGAGCCGCAAGCAGAATCCTGGGGAGGAGTCGTGGCGGCGCCGGTGTTCCGACGAGTGGCTGAGCAGGCGCTCCCCTACCTTGGCGTAATGTCGCAGCAACCGGTGAAGCTGGCCCTGGCGGTTCAATGACCTTTGCTGAGCTGATTGCCCCGCTGAAGGCGACCGAGCGGCACGGAAACCTGAACGTGGAGGTCAGCGACTTGACCGATGACTCTCGGCTCGTGAAAACGGGTAGCGTATTCGTCGCGGTCAAGGGGGGGCGAGCCGATGGCCATGCGTTTGTCCGGCAGGCGGTGGCGGCCGGTGCCTCCGCCCTGGTCCTCCAGGAGCGATGGCCCTCCGGGACTGAGAGCGGCCGGAGAGGTGGGGAATCGGGGCCGCCAGTTCCGATGGTCCGGGTACCGGATTCGCGGAGGTCGTTGGGGCTGTTGGCGAGTCGGCTTCACCGGGACCCTTCCTCCCGCCTCACGCTGATCGGCGTGACGGGGACGAACGGAAAGACCACCGTGACCTATTTGTGTAAGGCGGTGCTCGAGGCGGCCGGCAGGCGGGTCGGCGTCATCGGCACGGTCGCGTACCAGATCGGATCGGAACGGCTGCACGCCTCCCATACCACGCCTGGGGCGGTGGAGCTCCAGGCTCTGTTGGCCCGGATGGTGGGCACCGGTCTGGACTCGGCGGTGATGGAGGTGTCGTCGCACGCACTTGCGTTGGACCGCACTGTTGGCTGCGAATTCGACGTGGCGGTCTATACGAACCTGACCCAGGACCACCTGGATTTCCACACCGACATGGAGGACTACTTCAAAGCGAAGCTGCGTCTGTTCACCAGTTTGACACCCGTGGGGAACAAGACACGTCCCAAGCGCGTCATTGTGAATGTGGATGATGCCAGGGGGCATCATGTGTGCGGGGCCAGCCGTGTTCCGGTGTGGACCTATTCCATTCACAAGCGGTCCGACATTCAGGCCGAAGATGTGCGTCTTTCGCTGGAGGGGACCGGCTTCACCGCCGTGACACCGTTTGGCAGGTTCGGTGTCGAGAGCCGACTGGTGGGCGAACACAACGTCTACAACATTTTGGCGGCGATCGCGGTTGGCTTACATGAGCAGCTCTCACCGGACACGATCCGCCAGGGCGTTGAGTCGGTCGTAAATGTGCCGGGACGATTCGAGCGGGTGGAGGCCGGGCAAGACTTTACGGTGGTGGTGGACTATGCCCATACGGAAGACGCGCTGGCTTGCCTGCTGGCCACCGCGCAGGCGCTGAAGACCGGACGGATCATCACGGTGTTTGGTTGCGGGGGCGACCGTGATCGCGGCAAGCGGCCCAGGATGGGCCGCGTGGCCGCGCAGCAGAGCGATCTGGTTATCCTGACGTCGGATAACCCACGCAGCGAGGATCCGATGGCGATCATCGGCGAAGTGGAGGCGGGCCTTCGGGGAGCCCTGGACCCGACTCGGGTCCGGTACGAGGTGATTGCCGATCGTCGTCTGGCCATCGAAGCGGCAATCCGGGAGGCGAAGCGAGGGGATATGGTGCTCATCGCAGGCAAAGGCCACGAGGATTACCAGATAATCGGCGCGAATCGCGTGCATTTCGACGATCGCGAGGTGGCGCGGGAGGCCCTCGAGAAGCGAATTGCGAAGAGAAAATAGGTGGAAGCTGCCGCCCACTCACTTCGAGCTTTTTACATGCCACTCTTCACGGTCGAGGAGGTGTTGGAGATCACCAGCGCTCGCGTGCTGTCAGACGATGACCATCGGCGGCCACGGGGCACAATCCGGCGGGTGTGCACGGATTCGCGCGGGGTCCGACATGGAGATCTCTTCGTCGCGCTCAAGGGTGAGCGCTTTGATGGCCACCAGTTTGTGGACGCGGCGCTGCGACGCGGAGCGGTCGCCGCGGTCGTGCAAGACCGGTCCATGATCACGGCGCCCGCGAGATCGCGAAGCCCTGGCCGTCGCGTGCTTCTGGGGGTGCCGGACACGCTTGTCGCCTATCAGCAGTTGGCCGCGCACCACCGCAGCCGGTTTCGGATACCGGTCGTGGCGGTCACCGGCAGCAACGGCAAGACCACCACAAAGGACATGATAGCCAACGTGCTGTCGGAGCGGTGGACCGTCCTCAAAACCGAAGGCAATCTGAACAACCGCATCGGGGTTCCCCAGACGCTGCTCCGGCTGAACCCACGTCACCAGGCGGCCGTGGTGGAGATGGGCGTCGATCAAAAGGGGCAAACCACCCGCCTGTGCGAGATCGCCCACCCCACGATCGGCCTCATCACCAACATCGGTCCGGACCACCTCGAATTCTTTGGCACCGTGGAGGCGTCCGCCCAAGCCAAGGGCGAATTGCTGGATCTCCTGCCGCCGGATGGCGCGGCCGTGCTGAATGCGGATGATGCCCAGTTCGGCTATCTCGCGTCGCGGGCCCGCTGCCGGGTGGTGTCGTTCGGGCTGTCCCAGCGGGCACAGGTTCGGGCCACCGATATCGTTGCAGATCCGCGCCGGGGCACCGCTTTCCAGTTGACGCTTCCCGGCCGGCCGCGCCGCGCACGCGTGATCCTGCGGGCGCATGGAGCCCACAACCTGTCCAATGCCCTGGCCGCGGCGGCGGTCGGCCAGTGCCTGGCGATGAGCGGCGCGGTGATCGCGCAGGGGTTGGCCCGTTTCCGGCCGGCGACGATGCGGTCTCAGGTGAGCCGCTGGAGGGGCATCAGGATCATCAACGATTGCTACAACGCCAATCCGGCTTCAATGAAGGCCGCCATAGATCTGTTAATCCACCTCGGCTCCGGCAGCCGAACGATCGCTGTGTTAGGCGATATGCTGGAACTGGGCCCGCAGTCGCTGGCGCTGCACCGTGAGGTGGGGATCTACCTCGCGGGGCGCGGCGTCACCTACCTCGTCGCGTGCGGGGCGTTGGGACTCGGGCTGGCGGAAGGGGCACGCGAGGCCGGCATGGCGTCTGATCGCGTCCGGGAAGCGCCGGACGCGGTGGCTGCCGCCGCGATACTCCAAACACTGGTGCGCGCCGGCGATGTGGTCCTGCTGAAGGCCTCTCGCGGGGTGCGGATGGAGCGGGCCATCACATTACTCACTCAACGATGAACGCTGAATGATGAAGATTGAATTAAGAAGTCTCCCATCTTCCATTCATCGTTCAGCATTCAGCATTGAGCATTCGTTCGAGGGCAAGGGGCGCTGAGATGCTGTATCTTTGGCTCTATCCGCTCCACACCGAGTTCTCCTTTCTGAACGTCTTCCGGTATCTGAGTTTCCGCATCATCTACGCGGCGGTGACGGCGTTTCTCGTAGCCTTCGTGCTGACCCCCATCTTGATCCAAAAGCTGCAGGAGATGCGGCTGGGGCAGCAGGTTCGGGACGATGGTCCGAGCCGCCATCTGGCCAAGACCGGCACGCCGACGATGGGCGGGCTCCTGATCTTGTTTGCGGTCGTCCTCTCGACCCTGCTCTGGGCAGATGTCACGAATCGGTACGTGTGGCTGGTGATCTTCGCCACCGTCGGGTTCGGATTGGTGGGGTTCGTGGATGATTACCTGAAGGTTGTTCGGGGCCGATCGAAGGGGCTGTCGGCCTCGCAGAAGATCATCGCGCAAGGCCTGGTGGCCCTCGGCATCGGCCTGTTTTTTTATTTTTTGCCGGCCTACTCAACCAAACTGAGCGTGCCCTTTTTCAAGAATTTCACGCCGGATCTCGGTCTGCTCTACATCCCATTCGCGATCCTGGTGATCGTCGGGAGTTCGAACGCGGTCAACCTGACGGACGGCCTCGATGGCCTGGCGGTGGGCCCCGTGATGATCGCCGCATTGGCGTACACCATCGTGGCCTACGTGGTCGGAAACAGGATTACGTCCGAGTATCTGCTGATCCCTTATATCGAAGGGGCGGGAGAACTCTCGGTGTTCACCGCGGCCATCTTCGGGTCCAGCCTCGGATTCCTCTGGTTCAACACCTATCCGGCCTCCGTGTTCATGGGCGATGTGGGCTCCTTGCCGCTGGGCGCGGCGCTGGGGACCGTCGCGGTGGTCAGCAAACACGAGTTGCTGCTGCTCTTGGTGGGCGGCGTCTTCGTGATCGAGGCGATTTCGGTCATCTTCCAGGTCGTGTCGTTCAAATCGCGAGGGAAACGGATCTTCCTGATGGCACCCATTCACCATCATTTTGAAATGAAGGGATGGGAGGAGCCGAAGGTGGTGGTGCGGCTCTGGATCATTGCGATCCTTCTGGCGCTGCTGAGTTTGAGCACGTTGAAGCTGCGGT
>CAYJUP010000004.1:1889-25478 GCA_964373365.1 uncultured Nitrospiraceae bacterium | reverse complement strand
GTCGGATTGGCCAGAAGCGGAGTGGCGGCGGCGCGGTTGCTCCAGGCGGTCGGGGCGCGCGTCACAGTGGCCGACGGCAAAGAGGAGGCAGCGCTTTCGGAAGCGCTCTCGCGCCTGGACCGGCGGAGCCTGACGGTGAAGGTAGGCGCTGGTTACGAGTCGGCGCTGGAGGGTGCGGACTTCGTCGTGATCAGCCCGGGGGTTCCATCCCACCTGGAGTCGCTGAATGCGGCTCGCCGACGAGGCGCACGGGTCATCGGGGAGCTTGAGTTGGCGTCCGGGTTTCTGACCGCCCCGATTCTGGCCATCACCGGGACGAACGGCAAAAGCACCACGGTGACGATGGTGGGGCTCCTCTTGGAACAGAGCAGCAAACGGGTCTTCGTGGGCGGCAACCTCGGTACGCCGTTGTGCGACGCGGCGCTGGCCACCTACCAGGCTGGCGGCCTGACCAGGAATGCGGCCCCTCCGCTCTATGACTATATCGTCACGGAAGTCTCCAGCTTTCAGCTCGAGACGATCGAGCGATTCCGTCCGTGGGTGGCGGCGATCTTAAACATCACGCCGGACCACCTGGATCGCTATCCTTCCGTGTCGAGCTATGCAGCGGCCAAGGCCAGGATTTTCGAAAACCAGACTGCCGAGGACTTCGCGCTGTTGAACCTGGATGACGAACAAGTCGCGGGGCTACGCAGGGGCCTGCGCGCCAGGGTCCTGGGATTCAGCCGGACCGGCCCGGTGTCGGATGGAGCGTATCTGGCTGGAGACCGCGTCATGGCGACCATCAAGGGACGCAGCGAGGCAGTGTGTCGGCGGGGTGACATTCGACTCCCCGGGTCCCACAACCTTGCGAACGCGATGGCCGCTCTCACGATCGGTCTGTTGTGCGGCTGCCCGACCGAGGTCATACGCCGCGTGCTCCAAACGTTTCCCGGGATCGAACACGCGTTAGAGACGGTGCGGGAGCGGCGAGGCGTGCGGTTTGTGAATGACTCCAAAGGCACGAACGTGGATGCCACCATCAAGGCGCTGGAAAGCCTGGACGAGCCGATTTTCCTGATCGCGGGGGGGCGTGACAAGGGGGGCGATTTTGCGAAGCTGCAAGAACCGGTGTGTCGACGAGTAAAGCGGCTGATTCTCATCGGCGAGTCGGCGTCGCGCATCAGGGAGGCGATGGGGCCATTCGATCGTATCAGCCACGCCGCGACGCTCCGGGACGCGGTGGAGTTGGCGGCCCGTGAGGCGTCCCCCGGAGACGTGGTGCTGCTGTCACCGGCCTGTGCCAGCTTCGACATGTTCACGGATTACCAAGACCGGGGCCGACAGTTTAAGGAACTGGTGCAGGCGCTGCCGTAACCGGCGGCGAATAGCCAATAGCGAACAGCGGATAGCCGAGAGCCTAAAACGCCCTGCTAAGAGCTGCTCGCTACCCGCTACTCGCTATTTGCATAGGAGCGGATGCATGTCGCGCAAGAGCATGGAGGCAGGCACGCTGGCCCTTCCCTGGCCATCCTCAGGCGAACGGGCGCGCAAGCGGAGCGGGAGCGACGGAAGCGTCCTGGCGGTCACGGTGGTGCTCGCGTTGGTCGGCCTGGTGATGGTCTACAGCGCGAGCGCGGTGGTGGCCGGGAACCGTTTCCACGACTCGATCTATTTTCTCAAACGTCAGTTGGCGTGGCTGGCGTTCGGGTTCTTGCTGCTCCACGTCGCCTCCCGTCTCGATTACACGGCGTGGCGGAAATTGGCGTTGCCGCTCTTAGCTGTGACGACGGTACTGCTGATTGCGGTCCTGCTTCCCTCGCTGGGCGTGGTGGCCAAGGGCGCGCGACGCTGGCTCAGGTTCGGACCGCTTTCGATGCAGCCGGCCGAGATGGCCAAGCTCACAGCGGTGTTGTGTATGGCGGCGTACCTGACCAAGAAGGAGGGACGTGTGACGGAATTTGCGACCGCCGTTCTCCCGCCGATTCTCGTCGTGGGGCTGTTAGGAGGATTGTTGATGCTGCAGCCGGATCTGGGTACGGCGGTGGTGATCGGGCTGGTGACGTTCGGCCTGCTGTTCCTGGGCGGAGCCCGACTCACGCATCTGTTTGGACTGGTCCTGCTCGTGTTGCCGGTTGCGGCGGTGCTGATGCTGGGATCGAGCTACCGGCGGCAGCGCCTCATGACGTTTCTGGAACCTTGGAAAGACCCCACGGACGCGGGCTTTCAGGTGACCCAGTCGTTTCTGGCGTTCGGCAGCGGGGGTCCGTTTGGAGTCGGACTGGGCGAAGGCAAGCAGAAGCTGTTTTTTCTGCCGGAAGCGCACACGGATTTCGTGCTGGCACTGGTCGGCGAAGAGCTTGGTCTGTTGGGGACGGGCGCCATCATGGTGCTCTTTGTGGTCCTTGTGCTCAAGGGATTTCAGATCGCCGGGCGCGCGCGTGGACCGTTCGGCCGGTATTTGGCCCTGGGGATCACCCTGCTCATCGGCGTCCAAGTGTTGATCAACGCCGGCGTGGTGACCGGTCTGTTGCCAACCAAGGGGTTGACCCTTCCCTTGCTCAGTTACGGCGGGTCGTCGCTGGTCATAAGCCTGTTGGGGATCGGCATCCTCCTGAGCATTTCACGTGACCGGCAGGGCGGCCGGCCGAGTCTGGGGTACGGCAGTGGGATCAGCGTCCGATGACGATCGTGATCGCGGCTGGTGGCACCGGTGGCCATCTGTATCCGGCGGTGGCGCTGGCCCGGGAGTTCCTTCGCCAGGATCCGATGACCGCCATCCTGTTTGTCGGAACAGCGCGCGGGCTCGAGAAGAAGGTGCTCCCGCACGAGGGCTTCGAGCTGAAGAAGATTCTCGCGTGGCCTGTCATGGGACGGGGGGTGCGGAGAGCCGCGGGTGCGCTGCTGTCGCTTCCGGTGGGACTGTGCCAGTCGCTCAAGATCTTGAGAACGCGGCGAACGGATCTCGTGATCGGAATCGGAGGTTATACCAGTCCCCCCGTGCTGGCGGCTGCGTTTCTGCTGGGTGTCCGCCGGGTCATTCTGGAGCCGAATGCGTACCCAGGGATGGCCAACAAAGTGCTGGGACCGCTCGCGAACCTGATCTTCGTGGCCTTCGAGACGGCGGGGAGACATTTCAACCCCTCCAAGGTTCGCGTGGTCGGGACGCCTATCCGACGGGCATTTCTGGAGCCGACCCCGGCCGTCTCGACCGGTGTTCATCAGGGTGCAGGCGGGGCCGCTGAGGGTGCCAGAAAGACGTTACTGGTGTTCGGTGGCAGTCAAGGCGCGCATGCGCTCAATGCCACGATGGTGGAGGCGCTGCCGTCTTTATCGCAAGTACAGAGAGGGGCTGTGCGGACGGGCGTGTCGGTGATTCACCAGACCGGCGAGGCCGACCACGATTACGTCAGGACAGCCTATGAAGCGGCCGGGTTCCGGGCGGAAGTGGTGCCGTATGTGTTCGATATGCCGCGAGTCTTGCGATCGGCGGACCTGGTGGTGTCGCGAGCCGGAGCCGTGACGGTGGCGGAGCTCACCGCCTGTGGGAAGGCGGCGATCCTGATTCCGCTTCCGCACGCCATCTATCAGCACCAGGAGCGCAACGCGCAAGTGATGGAGTCGGCCGGCGCGGCGGTGGTGCTGTCCCAAGAGGAACTCACGGGGGCCAAGTTGGCCCAGACGATCGCGAGGCTGCTGGGCGATCCTGGCCGACTGCGGGTGATGGGGGAGCGAAGTCGGACCCTGGGACGGATCGACTCGGCTGAAACGATTGTACGGGAATGCCTGGCACTCGTTCAGGACGTTAAACGTTAAACGTGAATCGTTCAACGGTTCTGTGCGTTTAACGAATAACGGTTCACGAATAACGTTGCTCGATGTTCCGAAAGATTCAGCATATCCACCTGGTGGGGATCGGCGGGGCCGGCATGAGTGGGATCGCCGAAGTGCTGCTCACGCTGGGATATAAGGTGACCGGCTCCGATCTGCACTATTCGGAGACGGTCCGACGCCTGGAAGAACTGGGCGGGCGCATCTTCATCGGGCATCACGAGTCAAACGTGGGTGATGCGCAGGTGGTGGTGATTTCGTCGGCCGTCCCGGCGACCAATCCGGAGGTGGTAGCCGCGCGGGCCAAAGTCATCCCGGTCATCCCCCGCGCCGAGATGCTGGCCGAACTCATGCGCCTGAAGTACGGGATCGCCATCGCGGGCGCTCACGGCAAAACGACGGCAACATCCATGGTGGCGGGAGTCCTCGCTCAGCCCGGGCTGGATCCCACCATCGTGATCGGATGGAAGGACAACGCGCTCGGAAGCCATTCCCGACTCGGACGCGGTGACCTGCTGGTTGCAGAGGCGGACGAGAGCGACGGGTCTTTTCTGAGACTCTCTCCGGCCATCGTGGCGGTGACCAATATCGACCGCGAACACCTGGACTACTACGGAACGATGGAGCGGCTGCAGGACAGCTTCCTGGAGTTCATCAACCGCGTCCCCTTCTACGGGCTGGCGGTGCTCTGCGCCGACGACGACCGAATCCGGGCGATGCTCCCCCGCGTCGTGAAACGGTACCAGACCTACGGACTTCAGGAGCGCGCCGGATCTCCGGCGCCGGACTTTCGAGCAGGCGAGGTCACCCTAAAAAAGTGGGACTCGGAGTTCAGGGCCTTTTACCAGGGGAAGAGTCTGGGGCCGTTTCGTCTCTCTACCCCGGGCATCCACAACGTGTCCAACGCGCTGGTCGCCATTGCGGTGGGGATGGAGCTGGACGTGCCGATCGATTTGATCCGAAAAGGGCTGGCGGCGTTCACCGGCGTCGAGCGGCGCTTTCATCTGCGCGGGGAGAAGAGCGGGATCATGGTCGTGGACGACTACGGGCATCATCCCACCGAGATCCGGGCCACGCTGTCAGCCGCGAAGCAGGGCTGGGGCCGGCGTCTGGTGGTGCTCTTCCAGCCGCACCGGTACACGCGCACCCGCGACCTCGTCGGCGAGTTCGCGCACGCGTTCGACCAAGCCGAGGCCGTGTTCATCACCGAAATCTATCCGGCCGGCGAACCTGAAATCCCGGGGGTGTCCGGCGAGAGACTGGTCGAGGCGGTCCGGGCCTCGGGCCATCCTTCAGTCACCTGGGTCGACCGGAAGGAAACGCTGGTGGAGCGGGTCTTGCCTTCGCTGAAAGCCGACGATGTGGTGATCACGCTCGGCGCCGGGGACATCTGGAAGACAGGGCTCGAACTCCTGGAACGGTTATGAGCGTGGGGGCCATCATGCACAACGGTGCCAGACGACGGCGCGGAGCGGACCGACGGAGAAAAAGGAGCAGCGTCGACGCCTATGATCTGAAGACGGTGGTCTCCGGGATCCGAGGAGAGGTGAGATTCAACGCTCCGCTGCGGGACTTCACGTCGTTCCGCATCGGAGGGCCTGCGGATGTCCTCGTCGTGCCGTCCGATGTGGATGATCTGTGCAGGCTGGTTAGGCAGGCTCGGACGGCAAAGACCCCGGTCTTCGTGATCGGGGGCACCAATCTGCTGGTGCGTGACCAAGGCATCCGGGGGGTGGTCGTCAGCCTCTCGAATCTCAACGCGATCAAGGACGAGCCGCATGGCGTGGTCTACGCTGAGGGTGGAGGGGGGATGCCCACCCTGATGCGGCATGCGATCAGCCGGTCCCTCTCCGGGCTCGAGTGGGCCGCCGGGATTCCCGGCACGGTGGCCGGGTGCGTGGTCATGAACGCCGGCACGCGGCTCGGCGAGATGAAGGACGCCGTGAAGGCGGTGCGTCTGGTGGACCCGCAGGGGCGAATCATCGACTGTCCGGCCTCATCCATTCAGTTCAGCTACCGCCGGGCGCTGTTGCCTCGCGGTATCGTGGTTGGTGTCTGGCTGCAGCTCAAGCCGGCGTCACGCGAGCAAATTGAAACGGTCGTCAAGGAGTACCTGCGGTACCGGAAGGACACCCAGCCGCTGAGGCTTCCCAACGCCGGCTGCGTGTTCAAGAATCCGGAGCACGATGTGTCGGGACGTTTGATCGAGGCAGCAGGTCTCAAGGGCGCGCGGGTCGGGGACGCGCAGGTCTCGGAGAAGCACGCGAACTTCATTGTGAATCTGGGACGAGCCCGGGCGGCCGATGTGATCGCCTTGATAAAGAAGGTCGGCCGGGCCGTGGAAGAACAGGTCGGCATTACGCTGGAGCTGGAACTCAAGATCGTCGGACAACCGTAAATCCCGGTTACCGTTAATCGTGAAACGTTAAACGTGGAACCGGAGGAAGGTCCAAGTCTCTGAAGCGATTAACGGTTCACGTTTAACGACCAACGGTGAACGGCTATGCCACTCACACGGGCGCGTATCGGCGTGCTGATGGGCGGGCGATCGGCTGAGCGGGAGATTTCGTTGAGGACCGGTCAGGCGGTACATCGTGCGCTCCTCCGTCGCGGCTACAGAGCGGTGGCGATCGACGTGGATGCGTCGGTTCAGGAGCAGTTGCGGACGAAAAAGGTGGAGATCGTCTTTCTGGCTCTCCATGGCCCCGGGGGAGAGGACGGAACGATCCAGGGGCTGCTGGAGATCATCGGGATGCCGTACACGGGGTCCGGCGTCAGGGCCAGCGCGATCGCCATGCACAAGGTGACCGCGAAAGCCCTGCTGGACTGCCACGGTATCCCGGTGCCGCCCGGAACGGTGGTGCGGGCAGGACGGCATGGAAAGGACCAATCTCATCGACGAGGCCCCGTGACTGTTCCTCCAGCGGGGCTGCGATGGCCGGTTGTCGTCAAACCGGCGGCGCAGGGCTCCACGATCGGGGTCACGATCGTCCATCGGCGGTCCGAATGGCGTGCCGCGCTGCGGCGCGCCCATGAGTACGACCAGGAAGCGGTGGTGGAGTCCTACATCCCCGGACGCGAAATTGCGGTGTCCGTGTTGGGCGGGACCCCGCTGCCCAGAGCGCTGCCGGCGATCGAGATTGTGGCTCCGGACGGGTTTTACGATTATGCGGCGAAGTATGAGAAGGGGCGAACGCGTTACCTCTGTCCGGCTCCGTTACCTGACGCGGTGACCAACCGGGTCCGGGATCTGGCGATTCGGACCTACCAGATCGTGGGGTGCGAGGGAGCCGCACGGGTGGATTTTCGGGTGACTCGGCGAGGCCGGCCGTATGTCTTGGAGATCAATACGGTTCCAGGCATGACCGAGACGAGTCTCTTGCCGATGGCGGCGGCCAAGGCCGGCATCGACTACGATTCGCTGACCGAGCGCATCCTCCAGTCCGCCCTCAGGCGCGCTCAACGATGAATGCTGGATGATGAACGCAGAAATTTGAGCGCTGAATGCAGAATGATGAAGACCGTGCGCTTTTCCATTCATCATTCATCGTTCCGCATTCCGCGTTTGTTGTCAGGGGGCTTCATGTGAGGCGTTGGAGCAGTCGCAAGGCCGGCCCGCGTTCCAACGTCCCGACGCGATCCGGGCCGTCCAGCGGTCGCGTCGGCTCTCGCAGAGGCGGCGTCAGGTTGCTGCGACGGGTGTGGATGCTAGCGGTGTGGATGGCGGTGGCCGTCTGTGTCGGTTGGGGAGCCACGGCGGCGTACCAGGAGGCAAGGCCGCTCCTTGCCACTTGGTTCGAAGTGCGCGAGGTAACCGTGGGTGGAGTCACCAAGGTGACGCACGCGGAAGTCGTGGAACGGATGGGACTGCAACCAGGGGAAACGCTGTTGTCGGTGAACGCGCAGAAGCTGATTGATCGTCTGGAAACCCATCCCTGGATCAAAGAGGCGGCGGTGAGCCGAGTGCTCCCGCATACGTTGGCGGTCAACATCACCGAGCGCCGTGCCGTAGCCGTCCTGAGGACGCCTTCGTTGACCCTGTTGCTGGACGCGGACGCCCGTGTCCTGTCGGTTCTGAATGAATCGGAAAATCCCGGGTTGCCGGTGCTGGTCGGGATTGATCCTAAGGCTTTCCTCCTGGGCATCGCGCAGTCCCGCGAGGCAGCCCTGACCGGAATCAGGTTGGCCGGCTTGGTGGGCCATGCGTTCGAGGACCGGCCCGAGGTGGATGTGAGCAATCCGGAGAACGCAGTGGCCTACGTGAAGGGGTTGCGTTTCCACTTCGGTCCCTCGTCCTTCGAGGAGAAATGGGATCGGTACCGGAAGATCAAGCACGCCCTCCGCACCAGCGCGGGCGTCGAGCAGGGCCAGAGCACCACCCATTGCGCGCTTCACCCGTTGCACGAAACCTGGCAACGGGTACCCGTGCACGCTTCACCCATTGCACGAAGCCAGGCAATGGGTACCCGGCAATGGGTACCCGGCAATGGGTGCCAGGACATCGATCTGCGGTATCAAGGCAAGGTGATCGTCCGCGAAAGGGGGTGACCAGCGGTGGCCAAGCGAGATCACATCGTGGTGGGGCTGGACATCGGCACGACCAAGATTTGCGCCATTGTGGCGGAGGTGAATGAGGAGGGCAGCGTCAACATCATCGGAGTCGGGTCGAGCCCGTCCCGTGGCCTCCGCAAGGGAGTCGTGGTCAACATCGAGAGCACCGTGGAGTCCATCAAGAAAGCGGTGGAGGAGGCGGAGCTGATGGCCGCCGTCCAGATCAACTCGGTCTACACCGGCATCGCGGGCAGTCACATCTCAGGCGAAAATTCGCGAGGGGTGGTGGCGCTGAAGAAACAGGAAGTCACTCGATTGGACGTGCAGCGCGCGGTGGACACGGCGCGGTCGGTGGCGGTGCTTCCGCAAGACAGGCGGATCCTCCATGTGCTTCCGCGCGAGTTCATGGTGGATGACCAGGACGGCATCCGTGAGCCGCTCGGGATGTCCGGATCCAGGCTCGAGGTGGACGTGCATATCATCACGGGCGCGGTCACGTCGGCGCAGAATATCATCAAGAGCGTCAATCGGGCCGGGCTCGACGTGGTGGACATTGTGCTCCAGCCGCTTGCCTCCAGCGAAGCGGTGCTGACCCCCGAGGAGCGGGAGCTGGGGGTGGCCATGGTGGATATGGGGGGAGGCACGACGGATCTGGCGATCTTCGCCGAGGGGAGCATCCGTCACACCGCGGTGCTCCCCATCGGAGGTCAGCACCTCAGCACCGATCTGGCGATCGGTTTGCGCACGCCTCAGGCCGAGGCCGAGCGGATCAAGATTCGGAAGGGGGTTGCGCTGGCAGAGCTGGTGAAGGACGACGACATGGTGGAGGTGCCCGGCGTGGGCGATCGACCCGCCCGGACCCTTTCCCGAAAGCTCCTGGCCGAGATCATCGAACCGCGTGTGGAGGAGATGTTTGACCTGGTGTGCCGTGAGATCACGCGCACCGGATACGAAGGGATTCTGGCAGCCGGCGTGGTGATCACCGGTGGCACCTCGATGCTCGAAGGGATGCTCGAGGCGGCCGAACGGGTGTTGGATCTCCCGGTCCGGCGCGGCGTGCCGAACGGCGTGGGGGGGCTGCGGGACATCGTCAGCAATCCCATCTATGCAACCGGCGTCGGGTTGATTTTACATGCCCATCATCATGCTGAAGAACTGGAAATGGCCGGGCTCCGCAGCGGCAGGCGAGTCGGCAGGGCCTTCGGCCGGATGCGGGAGTGGATGCTTGAGTTTTTCTAAATCTAGCGAACAGCTCGTAGCTGGTAGCTAGTAGCTAGCAGCGAGTAGCTCACGGCTATTCGCTATCGGCTATTAGCTATTCGCTCTTCGAGAAGGGAGGGGACGCGATGTTCTCATTTCAAGAGGACGAGATCATGCCGGCCAACATCAAAGTCATCGGCGTGGGTGGGGCTGGCTGCAACGCGGTGAACACGATGATCGGGTCGGGCCTCAAAGGCGTGGAGTTCATCGCGGCCAACACCGACCTCCAGGCTCTTGGACGCTCCCACGCCGTCTTCAAGATCCAACTGGGCCCGGAGCGGACCCGAGGTCTTGGCGCCGGCGCGAAGCCGGAAGTGGGCAGAGAAGCGGCGATGGAAAGTAAGGACCGCATTCGGGAAAGCCTGGAAGGGGCCGAGATGGTGTTTGTCACCGCCGGGATGGGCGGGGGAACCGGAACCGGCGCCGCCCCGATCGTGGCCAGCATCGCGCGGGAGCTGCGCGCGCTGACCGTCGGGGTGGTGACCAAGCCTTTCCAGTACGAGGGGCACCGGAGGATGAGCCATGCTGAAGAAGGACTCCGTGAGCTGAGAAAGCACGTGGATACGCTCCTGGTGATCCCGAACCAGCGCTTGCTGGGGATCGTGGACAAGGCCACCCCGCTGCTGGAGGCGTTCAAGGTGGCCGACGATGTCTTGCGGCAGGCGATTCAGGGGATCGCCGATGTGATCACGACGGCGGGACACGTGAACGTGGACTTTGCCGACGTCCGGACCGTGATGACCTACACCGGTCGCGCGGTGATGGGGATGGGGGTCTCGCGGGGCACGAGCCGCGCCAGCGAGGCTTCGCAGAAGGCCATCTCGAGTCCCCTTCTGGAAGACGGCAGTGTGGAGGGAGCCCGGGGCGTGCTGTTGAATATCACGGGGGGACCGAGTTTGTCCCTCCACGAAGTGGATGAAGCGGCCTCGATTATTCGGGAGGCGGCCGATCCGCAGGCGAACATCATCGTCGGACAGGTGGTCAACCCTGACATGGGGGATGATCTGGTGGTCACCGTCATCGCCACCGGGTTCGATCGCGAAGAACCGGCCATCAGAACGGCCGCGGTCGAGAGGCCGGCCCCTGCGTCGGTTCGCGCCTCGCAACCGGCGCTGGCCTCGGTGCGCGCGTCGGGGGGCGCGCTGCCGTCCAAGAACCTGGAGCGTCCCACGTTTTTGCGCCGGCTCACGGCGAAGCGGGACGGTCAGGAACGTTTGGGACTGGCTACAGACGCTGAATGGGATGTCCCGACATTCCTGAGAAAGCAGTCGGAATAAGGAGCGCGGCGCGACCATCGTATCGTGCGATCGGGAAAGACAGCTATGGCCGGTGCCCTCATCACCGTGCCGGCCTTCGCCGGAATGCGTGACGGCGTGCGGCATTTCTTCGGGACCCGCCACCAACCGGACGATGGTGGTTCGCTGGGATCGGGCGATGAGCCGGTGCGCTGCGTCGTGTCGGTCACGCAGGTGCACGGAACGGATGCGCTTGTCCTGGACCGTCCTGTCAGGGCAGGGGAGACGTTTGCCGGCGGGTGGGATGCGCTGATTACAAACCAGGCCGGCGTCCTGTTGACGGTGAGAACGGCCGATTGCATGCCGATCTTGGTCCACGATCCGGTGCGTAACGTGGTGGCGGCTCTGCATGCCGGATGGCGCGGGGCGGTCGCCGGGATCGTTCCCAAAACCCTCTCTGTGATGCGTCGGCAGTTCGGATCGGAGCCGGAATCGTTGCAGGTTGGAATCGGGCCCTCGGTCGGACCGTGTTGTTACGAAGTGGATGAGCCGGTCCTGAGTCGGCTCCGTGATGGCTTCCGAGACTGGCGATCGGTGGTACGGGAGATCGGATGGGAGAAGGCCATGCTGGATCTCCGAGAACTGGTCCGGCGCCAGGCGAAGGCCGCCGGCGTCGACGAAGCGCACATCCGGTCCGTCAGAGTCTGTACCGCCTGCCACCCGGACCTCTTCTACTCGTATCGGCGCGAAGGGGCGATCAATGGGACCATGGCCAGCGGCATTATGCTGACCAGCCGCCGTGCTGCTGCGTCATAGCGGAACCGCTGTCCGCTCGGCCTTGCTCAGTGAACGGACTAAACGGACTCATAGACTAACGGACAACTTACAATCTCGTTGGGCTTCCGGTACAATAACCCCTGCGCATGGATCAAGGTGGGCCGGTTTGGCGGACGCACTCGATTCGGATGCCATAACCCGAAACGTTAGAACCGTCCTGGAGAGCATGCGACGGGCGGCGCAACGCGCCGGACGTCAGCCGGACGCGATTCGCCTCATCGCGGTGACGAAGTCCGTCTCGGTGGAGCGGATCCGTCCCGCGGTTGATGCTGGCGTGAGGATTCTGGGTGAGAACCGGCTCCAGGAGGCGCTCCCCAAGCTCACGGCGATCGGTCCTCGGAGCGATCTGGCCTGGCACTTCATCGGGCGCCTGCAGCGCCGAAAGGTGAAGGCGGTGGTCGGGCTGTTTGACATGATTCATTCAGTGGACAGCCTGGAACTCGCCGCCGAGATTGACCGCCGCGCGGGAGAGGCTGGACTCTGCCAAACGGTTCTGCTGGAGGTGAATATCGGCGGGGAGTCCAGCAAGGCCGGATTTTCCCCCTCGTCCGTCGCCGATGCGCTGGCGGTCTTGGAGGAGATGCCGAACCTCTCCGTCAGGGGTCTGATGGCGATTCCGCCGCCCACCTCGGAGCCGGCGGTGGCCAGGCCGTATTTCCTTCGGGTCCACGAGTTGGCCCGATCGCTGGCGCGTCCGGGCCTTCGCCGAGTCCGCATGGATGAGCTCTCGATGGGCATGTCGCAGGATTACGAGATCGCGGTGGAAGAGGGTGCGACGCTGGTGCGCGTCGGGACGGCGATCTTTGGAGCGCGCCATGGCTAAGCGGTCGTCGAATGAGCCGCTGTCGAAAAAGATCGCCATGATCGGGGCGGGCCAGATGGCGGAGGCCCTGCTGGCTGGCCTGCTGGCCTCGCGGTCGGCCGACCCGACGGCATTGTTCGCGACCGACACCAGCGCCGAGCGCCGTGATCTGGTCAAGCGGCGGTTCGGCATTCGTGTCGGGTCCGACAACTGCGAGGCCGCGTCGTGGGCCGATGTCGTGCTGCTCGCGGTCAAGCCGCAATCCCTGGACTCGGTGCTGGAGGGCATCGCCTCCACGCTGGCAGGCCGACTGGTTATCTCGATCGCGGCGGGCGTGTCGATCCGGCGCATTGCCGGACGGGTGCCGCACGGAACCCGGATCGTGCGGGTCATGCCGAACGCCCCGGCGCTGGTCCGGGAAGGGATGTCCGCCCTGGCCTTCGGACCGGGGGTGACGGAGGAGGATGTCAGCCTGGCGCGAGCTTTGTTCGAGGCCGTCGGTCGCGTGGTGACGGTGGAAGAACACCTCATGGAGGCCGTCACCGGACTGAGCGGCAGCGGCCCGGCGTATGTGTTTATGGCGATCGAGGCGATGGCGGATGGCGGCGTGAAGATGGGCCTGTCCCGGTCGGTCGCCGAACTCCTCGCGGCGCAGACTGTGCTGGGGGCAGCCCGCATGATGCTCGAAACCGGCGAGCATCCAGCCCGCTTGAAGGACCGTGTGGCGTCTCCCGGAGGGACCACGATCGCGGGGCTTCATCAACTGGAACAGGGCGGCCTGAGGGCCAGCCTCATGGCTGCGGTCGAAGCCGCCACGAAGAAGTCCGAAGAGATGGGACGGTAGTGTTTCTCGCGGGCAATGTGCTGGAAGGCCTGGCGCACGTTGCGGATTGGGTGCTGACCCTCTATATGTATGTGATCATCGCCCGAGCGCTCATCTCATGGGTCAACCCCGATCCGTGGAACCCCATCGTGCAGTTTCTGGAACGAGCGACCGAGCCGGTCCTGTACCCGATCCGGCGTCGGCTTGGCTGGTGGGGGTTGGGGATTGATCTCTCACCGATCGTCGCGATCCTGATCATCGTCTTCCTGCAGTACGCGCTGGTCCGCTCCTTGTTTGAGATCGCAGCTCGCATGCACTGAGAGGTCATACCAATGAAGCTCACGCCACTCGACATCCAGCACATGGTGTTCAAAGTCCGACTGCGAGGATATGATCGGCAGGCCGTGGACCAGTTTCTGGAAGAACTTGCGCAGACCGTGGAGACGCTGAATCGCGACAACACGACGCTGCGCGAGAAGCTGTGGTCCGCCGAGCAGCAGCTCGCCGATCTGAAAAAGGCCGAGGCGACCCTGATGAACACGCTCATCACGACGCAGGCGCTCGCGGATGAACTCAAGCACGCGGCGCAGCGGGACGCCGAGCTCATTTTGAAAGAAGCGGAACTGAAGGCCGCGGAGTTCTTGCGGGAAGCGCAGGTGGAGTTGGCCGGTACGCAGCGCGATCTGTCAGACCTTCGCAAGCAGAAGCTGATGGCGATCGAACGCCTGCGCTCGACGGTGCGGACTTTTGAACGGCTGCTGGAGATCGAGGAAGGGGACGAGGATCATCCCGCTCCAGCCGACCGGCCTGAAAAGATCGCCGGAGGCTCCAACCGCTGAAGGACCGACCTTCCCTTCCCGCCATCCAAATGAGCGCGCCCGATCCCATCGCGACCGCAATGCAGTCCGCCGTGGAGACCGGGGTGTTCCCCGGAGCGGCGCTCCTCGTCCGGGTGCGCGGGCGCATAGTCTACCAGGGCGCGTTCGGCTTCGCCGCGCTCATCCCGGAGAAAGAACCGGCTTCCCTGGACACGGTGTATGACCTGGCGTCGTTGACCAAACCCTTGGCCACCACGACAGCCGTCCTCTGTCTGGTCCAGGACGGCCGACTCGCTCTGGAAGACTCCCTGCAGGACATGGTGGGGGAACTGAAGGGATGGGCCATTGGCGACGCGACGGTCTCTGATCTCTTGCACCACAGCTCCGGACTGCCGGCGTGGCGTCCCTTCTACGAGCGCATAGCCGAGCAGGACCGCGCGCGGCCTGGGTTTCTTGGAAGCGCAGCGGCCAGGGAAATGGCGTTGGACCTCATTCGCCGGGAGGTCTTGGTTTCTGTCGTGGGGTCGCGGAGCCTTTACAGCGACCTGGGCTTCATGCTGTTGGGAATCCTCATCGAACGGATCGCCGGCTGTTCACTGGCCTCCTTCTGCCGGGACCGGGTGTATGCGCGGATCGGCGCAGAGCGGCTGTTTTTTATCGAGACGGGCGGAGTGCCGGCAGGTGGACCGGCCGGTCGGCCGATTGACCTGAAGCTGGTGGCGCCGACCGAGGATGACTCCTGGCGCGGGCGGGTCCTGCGAGCCCAGGTGCACGACGAGAACGCCTACGCGCTTGGCGGAGTTGCCGGCCATGCCGGCCTGTTCGGGACCGCCTCCGCGGTCCTGGCGATTTCGGGTATGTGGTTAGCAAGCTATCTCGGGCGTGATGCCTTTCTCCGCCCCGAACTGGTTCGGCGCTTCGTCACCAGGCAGGATCGAACGCCCGTGTCGAGCTGGGGACTGGGGTGGGATACGCCATCGTCGCCGTCCTCCTCAGGCACACAGTTCTCCCCTCACTCGTTCGGGCATCTGGGGTACACCGGCACCTCGCTCTGGATCGACCCGGTCTGCGAACTGGAGGTGACCCTGCTGTCGAACCGGGTTCATCCAACAAGACGGAACAACGGGATCCTGCAATTCCGTCCGTTGATTCACGACTTAATTTATCGGGAAGTGATAGGTGGAAGCTGATAGCGAGTAGCTAGTAGCGGGCAGCTCAGAGCTGCTGGCTATTCGCTATGTGCTACTGGCTGGTGTCCGAGTACTCGATCCAGGTTTCTTTCTCGGCGAGGTAGCGTCGGCCCCTGAAATTCGGTCTGGTGCGCATCCGCCTGAATCCGAGGCCTCTGAGCTTGTCAATCACGCTCTTCACCGCCGCGCCGACGGTGGAATGCGTCTGGCCCTCCACCGTCAGGGCTTCGTACATCACTTTCGCGGTGTACCCCTGGGCGGTCCGACTCACCAGGATGGACCGGCTGAAATACCGGTCACTGGGGTCGTTGCCCTCGATCTGATGCCGCTCGACGACGCCTTCTTTCTTAAAGGACAGCGGAAGGGTGCTCACCTTCGCCTCCATGCAACGCGGGGGGTCGCCCCAACCCGAGGGGATTATAATCATCCCCGCCGTTGAGTGCAACCGAGTTCCCGCATGATTGACAACCCACCGGCCCCCTTCTTATGATGTCGCTCGAGCTCTGCCGGGGCGGCGAGACCAGGGAGAGCGGGCCGGCTACAACCGGCGAAACCATGAATGTTCCGAACAGCCTGACCATCCTCCGGATCCTGCTGATTCCCGTTTTCGTCGGGTTCCTCATCTACGAACGCTACGAGTATTCATTGGCCGTGCTGCTGCTCGCGGGAATCACAGACGGTCTGGACGGCACCATTGCGCGGGTGGCCAACCAGCGGACCCGACTTGGAGCCTACCTGGACCCGTTAGCCGACAAGCTGTTGCTCACAACCGGGTTCGTGACGCTGTCGGTCCTTCACCTGCTCCCGTCGTGGATCGCGATTCTGGTGGTCAGTCGCGATATGATGCTCATGACCGGCACGCTTCTGGCGCGACTCACCGAATCGCGGGTGGATATTTCTCCGACCCTGTTGGGGAAAGGAACGACGCTGTTTCAACTGTCGTACCTCATTCTGACCGTGGTGCTGACGTCGCGTCAGATGGATCTCAAGCTCATTCAGCCCCTGCTGTATCTCATGGTCGGCCTCACCGTCATGTCCGGCTTCCACTACCTCTACCGCGGGGTTACCAATCTCAGCGCCGGTGAGGCATGACCGCTCGCCCGGTGCGTCCACCGATTGAAACCCGCTTTGATTGTGCCGACATGCAATGCGAACGAAGTTGACAAGCAAACGGTCCTCCAGTAGACTTCGCCCATAGCTTCCCTATCTAACCCCTGGGAACAGCGCGCGAAATGGGGACAGTCGTGGTTCCTGAGCGGGAGAGTCCACCTTGGATCGCACGACCGTGTTTCGATCCCGTCCCCTCTCGTCGATCCGATCGGCCAGGTCAGGCTGGCATGACAGGGGGCGAACGAGACACCACGCAAGGGTCAGCTAGCTGATGGCCACGTTTACCTACGTTGGTAAAACCCGGCAGGGCGCAGTCAAGAAGGGCGACCTCACCGCCAAGACCCGTGAGGAGGCCGCGGAACAGCTTCGCAAACAGAACATCGTCGTCTCCAGCCTACAGGAAAAAACTGCCGAAGGCATCTTGCAGAGACTCAACATGGGCGGCGGTGTCACCGACAAGGACATTGTCGTCTTCACCCGTCAGTTTGCGACCATGATCAACGCCGGCCTTCCGCTCATCCAGTGCCTGGAAATCCTCTCCACCCAATCGGAGAACAAAGTCTTCGGCAAAGCGATCGGGGAAATCAAGGTTGACGTAGAAAGCGGGTCGACGTTGGCCGATGCGCTGAAGAAGCATCCGAAGATGTTCGACGAACTCTACGTGAACCTGGTCCATGCCGGTGAGGTCGGCGGTCTGCTTGACACAATCCTGGGCCGTCTGGCGAAGCATATTGAAAAGGCCATGAAACTCAAAAGTCAGATCAAGGGGGCCATGGTCTACCCCTCTGCCATCCTGGGCGTGGCGGTGATCGTGATCACCGTCCTGATGGTCTTTGTCATTCCGATCTTTGCCAAGATGTTCCTGGAAATGTCGGGTGGAACGGTGGGACTGCCGACCCCGACTCAATTGGTGATCGACGCCAGCAATTTCATGCAGAACAACATTCTGTATCTTCTGACCGGAGCGGCCGCGCTCGGCTACGGGATCAAGCGATATTATGCAACGCCCAAGGGGCGGCTGGTGATGGATCGTCTGTTTCTTCGCTTGCCGGTCATGGGGGATCTGATCCGAAAGGCTTCCGTGGCGAAATTCACCCGGACGCTGGGAACCCTCATCACCAGCGGTGTGCCCATTCTGGATGGCCTGACGATTACGTCCAAAACTTCCGGCAATAAAGTGGTGGAAGGGGCCATCCTGATGGCCCGACAGAGCATCAGCGAAGGGAAAACGGTAGCCGAACCGCTGTCGAAAAGCGGTGTGTTCCCCAACATGGTGACACACATGATCTCGGTCGGTGAAGCCACCGGCGCCTTGGACGCCATGCTGGGCAAGATCGCTGACTTTTATGACGACGAGGTGGACGCAGCAGTGGCGGCGCTTACCGCTATGCTGGAACCCATAATGATGGTGTTCCTCGGGACGATCATTGGTTTCATCGTGATCGCCATGTACCTGCCGATTTTCAAGATGGCCGCGGCGATCGGGTAAGGTTCGCTGCGCGCGTCCGGGCGCCGGGTATCCGCTTGGCGGGTGAGGGCGCCACCCATCCGATGAAGGTAGAGAGAACAAACGCAACGTTCCGGCGAGGAGTCCGTATGGCTGCCGGCGCGGGTGTTTACGCTCGGCGGCGTGTCGGGTGTCCATGATCGGTCGGGAAGCCTGCCAGTGACAATGGACGATCTGAGAGTCAGGCTGCATTGGCTGATGAGCCTTCGAGTGGTAGCGGTCACGCTGCTGCTTGGACTCTCGATCGCGTTCCAAGTCGCGAAAGGCGAAATCGTCTTCACCTTTTATGCCCTGATCGTCTGCACGTATGCGATCACGATCGCTTACGCGGTGGCCCTCAGGTATCTGACCGACCCCCTCGCCTTGACCCGATTCGCGTACCTTCAGATCGGGGTCGATCTGTTGCTGGAAACCTTTCTGGTGACCATAACGGGGATCGTCGAAAGTCCGTTTTCGGTGCTGTACGTGATCACGGTGACCCTCGCCAGTCTGATTCTGAGACGCCGTGGAGGGCTCATCACCGCCGGCGTGTCCGTGATTCTGTTCGGGCTGGTCACCAATATCCAGTTGTACGGTCCCTTGGAGTCGAGTGGATGGATCCTGCCCAGCCGACTGTCGGTGGTGGAGACGCTCCACGCGTTTGGGATCCATAGCCTGGCGTTCGTCGTGGTGGGGTTGCTCAGCGGTGCGCTGGCGGAGCAACTGAGACGGGCGGATCAGTCCCTGGTCGAGAAGGAGCGGGGGCTGAGCCGGCTGCAGGCGTTTCACGAGAACGTCGTGCAGAGCATCAGCAGCGGGCTCTTCACGACCGATGTGAGCGGACGGATGACGTCGTTCAACCGGGCCGCGCAGGAAGTTACCGGCTATACCCTGGACGCGGTGCGCAACCGTCCGTGGTGGGAAGTTTTCAACTGGCAACAGGGCGATCTGTTTGGGGCGGACCCTGCTACCATCTCGATTCCGTACCGATTCGAGGCAGAAGGGAGCCGAACCGACGGGAGCCGTATGGTTCTCGGCATGACGCTCTCGCCCCTTACCGAAAGCGGCGTCCAGACCGGTCTTGTGGGAGTGTTCAAGGATCTCACGCAGATCCGGGATCTGGAAGAGGAAATGCGACGCAAGGAATGGCTCGCCAAGCTTGGCGAGATGTCGTCCGGCATGGCACATGAGATCCGCAATCCCCTGGGAGGGCTGGTCGGCGCGATGCAGATGCTAAGAAAGGACACCGCGCTGGATGAGGAAAACGCGCGCCTCATGGACATTGCGACTCGGGAAGCCACGCGGTTGAATACCATCATTACGGAGTTTCTGTACTACGCGAGGCCGCCGGAGCTGAACTTGAAGGAATGCGATCTCAATGCCGTGCTCGAGGACACACTGGACCTGATCCGGCAGGAGGCCCAATCCCGGCCGGGCATGACGATCGCCACACGTCTTGGAGCCGGTCCGCTGATGGCCCAGGTGGATCAGGATCAAATGAAGCAGGTGTTCTGGAACCTCGCCAAGAACGCGTTCCAGGCCATGCCGTCGGGAGGCCGGTTGACCATTTCGACCGGCCGTCGGTGGGTTGCTTCGGGTGGTCGGAGCGGTGACGTGGTTGAGATCGCGTTCCTGGATACAGGGGAAGGGATCAGGAAGGAGGATGAGGACAAGATCTTTCTCCCTTTTGTGACCACCAAGAAAGAAGGTTCCGGCCTCGGGCTGGCCGCGGTGCACCGCATCGTAGACCGTCACGGCGGGTGGATCCGGGTGGAGAGCCAGGTGGGGAAGGGGTCGCGCTTTGGGGTCTGTTTGCCGGTGTCGGCTGAAGCAGGGTTGCGGCTGTGGCACGAGGGTCGGGAACCGTGGAGTCGGGAATCGTGGAAAAGATCCTGATCGTTGACGATGAACGCAGCATGCGGGACGTGCTGAGCATCATGCTCAAGCGGGCCGGCTACGGCGTCACGGTCGCGTCCGACGGAGAAGAAGCGATCGCGCACATCGATAAGGAACTCTTTGACCTGGTGATCACCGATCTCAAGATGCCCAAGGCGGGGGGGTTGGAGGTCCTGAAAGCGGTGAAGGAGTCGTCACCGGAGTCCGTGGTGCTGATCATCACGGCATACGCCTCCACGGAGTCGGTCGTGGAGGCCATGAAATTGGGGGCGTACGATTACCTGACGAAACCGTTCCAGGTGGACGAGGTCCAGCTGATCATCAGGAACGCGTTGGAGAAGCGACGGCTCTCGACCGAGAACATATTGCTCAAGCGCGAGATGGCCAGCCAGTCGTCGTTCGCCCAGATCATCGGCCAGAGCGAAGCCATGCAGAAAGTGTTCGACGTGGTCCGCAAGGTAGCCGATACCAAGAGCAATGTACTGATTTCGGGGGAGAGCGGGACCGGCAAGGAACTGATTGCCCGTGCCATCCATCACAACAGCGCTCGGAGCCGGTTGCCGTTTGTGACCGTGAATTGCAGCGCGATGCCGGAACCCCTGCTGGAGAGCGAACTGTTCGGGCATATGAAGGGGGCGTTCACCGGGGCGGTCTTCAACAAGGCGGGGTTATTCGAGATGGCCAACGGGGGCAGCATCTTTTTGGACGAGATCGGTGAGACCACCCCCGCGATGCAGGTCAAACTGTTACGGGTGATCCAGGAGCGGGAATTCCGCCGGGTCGGTGGCACACGCGACGTGAAGGTAGACGTGCGGATCATCGCGGCCACGAACAAGGACCTGGAAAAAGCGGTCGCCGAGGGGACCTTCCGGGAGGACCTGTATTATCGGCTGGATGTCATCCCGATCCTTCTGCCCCCGCTACGCCACCGCACGGGGGATATCCCCGTGCTGGCCCAGCACTTCCTGGAGCGGTTTGCGCGCGCGAGCAGGAAACCGGCCCCGTCGCTGACGCCGGAGACGATGAGCCTGTTGGTGGCCCACGAGTGGAAAGGCAACGTGAGGGAGTTGGAGAATCTGATCGAGCGTGTCGTGGCGTTCGCCTCAGAACCCCTCATCACGGAAGCCCATATCAGTGGCTGGCTGCACCGCCCCGCTGTGTCCCCCCAGGCGTATCCGACCGACCTCCCGGTGGACGGTTTGGATTTAGAGGGGCTCATCAATTCGATCGAAAAGGACCTGTTGCTCAAAGCGTTGGAGAAAGCCAAATGGGTCAAGAAGAAAGCGGCAAGGCTCCTGCAATTGAACACCCGCTCATTCCGGTACCGACTGGAAAAATACGCGATCAAAGGGAGGCGGGAGTAGGCCCCAGGATACGACTGTCATGGACAACCCGGTCAAGGGGAACGATCGAGAGGTCCGAGTCTTCGCCCCCGCGAAGGTGAACCTGATCCTCAAGGTGCTGGATCGCCGGCCGGACGGCTATCATAACCTCTGGTCATTGATGCAGACAGTGGAGTTGGAGGATAAGCTCCAAGTCCATCTGCGCCCGAACTCGACCGAGCTGAGGCTGCACTGCGATGATGCCGCGTTGCCGACGGACGGGCGCAACCTCGTATTCCGTGCAGCGTCACTGGTGCTGGAACGGACCAATCAGAAGGTGGGGCTGGATATTCGCATCGCCAAACGGATTCCGGTGTCGGCCGGCCTGGGCGGGGGCAGCAGTGATGCCGCCGCCACGATCGCCGGCTTGAACCGTCTGCTCGGACTCGGATGGTCTGCCGGAGAGATGGCGCGGGTAGGCCAGGCATTGGGCAGTGACGTACCGTTCTTTTTTTTCGCGCCGTGCGCGCTGGTGCGTGGACGAGGGGAAGAGGTGACCCCGCTGACATTGACCGGGGAGCGATGGGTGGTCTTGGTCCATCCCGGATTTCCGATCGAGACCCGCTGGGCGTACGAGCGCCTGACCTCGACCCGCAAGGCGGTCATGCCGCTGTCGACGATGCTCAGCCGGATCGCGGGGAAGAAGGCTCTCTCCTGGGATGATGTGATTCCTCTGATGGAAAATGATTTTGAGGAGATGCTGGGGCAGACGCACAGGGTGCTTCAGGAAATCAAGACGGAACTGCTTGTGGAAGGGGCTGACGCAGCTCTGTTGTCCGGGAGCGGCGCTACCGTGTTCGGCGTCTTCCGAGACGAGGCCTCGGCAGTCCGTGCCCGGGCCTCGGTGGGACGGGCAAGCGGCCGGCGGGCCTACGCCGTCCGGTCAAGCCCCCAATCCCTCCGGCGTCAGGAGAGCTCCTCCGCTCACGCCCTTCGTGTTGGTTGACAACGAACCGGTCTTTCCGATACGCTCCGCTCTCTGGCCAAACCCGAAACGGGCGGCGGACCTGAGAGCCGGACTCGCATCGAGTCCGGTCACCCTGGTCTCTCGGAGGGTGTGATGGACAAGGAACTCAAGCTGTTTACGGGGAACGCGAACCCGGCGCTGGCGAGAGAGATCTGCGGACATCTGGGGATCAGCCTGGGCGAGGCGACCGTCTCGTCCTTCAGTGACGGAGAGATCCGCGTCAGGATCGAGGAAAACGTTCGGGGCGCGGACGTGTTTCTGGTGCAGTCGTGCTGTGCGCCGGTCAACACCTCGATCATGGAACTGCTGATCATGATCGACGCATTAAGGCGCTCCTCGGCCTACCGGATTACCGCCGTCATCCCGTATTACGGGTATGCTCGTCAGGATCGGAAGGTCCAGCCGAGGGTGCCGATCTCGGCCAAGCTCATGGCGGATCTGATTACTACCGCCGGGGCCGATCGGGTGCTCACGATGGATCTCCATGCCGGGCAGATTCAGGGGTTCTTCAACATCCCCGTGGACCATCTCTACGCGACTCCCGTGCTGCTGGATTACATCAACAAGCGGGGCGCGGCCGATCTCGTCGTGGTCTCTCCGGACGCCGGTGGCGTGGAGCGCGCGCGGGCGTTCGCGAAGAGGCTCCAGGTTCAGTTGGCGATTATCGACAAGCGTCGCGAGGGCCCCAACAATGCCCAGATCATGAACATCATCGGCGATGTGGAAGGGCGCAATGCGTTGCTGCTCGACGACATGATCGATACCGCGGGGACGATCGTGCAAGGCGCGCAGGCCTGCGCGGACAAGGGCGCCCGGATGGTCTGGGCGGGCTGCACGCATGCGGTCCTCTCCGGGCCGGCGCTGGAACGGCTCCAAGAGTCCTGCCTCACCGAGGTGGTCGTGACCAACACGATTCCGTTGAATGGCAAGGAACAACGCTGTCCCAAGCTGCGGGTCCTGTCGGTGGCGCCGCTTCTGGGCGAGGCGATCACCAGGATCCACGCGGAGGAATCGGTCAGCTCACTCTTCGCGTAGTCGTGAGTTAATAGCGAGTAGCTGGTAGCGAGCAGCTCAGAGTTCTGAGCTCATTGCTACCCGCTGTTCGCTATTCGCTTGTTTTATGGGGGAGCAGCATGAAATTCGACATGACGGCTGAAGTGAGGGAACGGGCCGGGAAAGGGGCGGCCCGGCAATTGAGACGGAGCGGGAAGATTCCGGCCGTCTTGTACGGACAGGGAGAGTGCCTCCTTCTCACCTTGGACCCGCTCACCGTGACCAATATCCTGCGTTCCCGTGCCGGCAGCACCGCGCTCATTTCGCTGAGCGTCGCCGGCGCGAAGTCGAAGGGTGTCCGGACCACCCTCCTGCGTGACTTTCAGGTAGATCCGGTCACGGGGGCAATTCTTCACGTGGATCTGTTCG
>CAYJUP010000004.1:0-1789 GCA_964373365.1 uncultured Nitrospiraceae bacterium | reverse complement strand
GAGAAGAAGGAGGCCAAGGAGGAGAAGAAGAAATAACCTTGCGCTTGATTGTAGGACTCGGCAATCCTGGCGAGCGCTACGCCCTCACCCGTCACAATATCGGGGTTCGGGTCCTGGAACGGGCGGCGGCTCGGTGGGCGGTGGACCTCGGGCCGGCCGGGCGCGCACGGTCCGGAAGGGGGTATGTCGGGCTGCCTGACACAGGGGGAGAGGTGGTAGTATCCGCACCCCTCGCCTGGATGAACGAGACAGGTCCGGCGGTCAAGGCGCTGTTGGAAGAGTTGGCATTCACCCCCGATGACTTGGTCGTCATCCACGACGATCTGGATCTGGAGCTGGGGCGCCTTCGGATCAAACGCAACGGCGGATCCGGTGGCCACAACGGAATCCTCTCGATTCTCACCGCTCTCGAAACCGACGAATTCTGTCGATTGAAGTTCGGCATCGGACGGCCCGCTCCAGGCGAAGATGCTGCGGAGTATGTCCTTTCGCCGTTCTCACCGGAAGAAACCACCCTCATCGACGCGAGTCTGGAGCGAGCGGTTTTGGCTCTGGAATGCCTGGTCGAGGAAGGAGTCGAGGCCGCCATGAACCGATTCAACATGCGGGGCGAAGAGGAAGAAGGGTAACCGGATGGGACTGTGCTGCGGAATGATCGGGCTGCCGAACGTGGGGAAGACCACCGTGTTCAATGCCTTGGTGGGCGCCGGGGCCGTGACGGCCAATTATCCCTTTTCCACCGTGGAAACCAATGTCGGGATCGCCCCGATGCCTGACCCGCGCCTCAACAAGCTGGTCGAAATCTTCCGCTCGAAAAAGATGACGCCAAGCACGTTGGAAGTCCGCGACATTGCCGGCCTGGTGGAAGGGGCGAGCAAAGGCGAGGGATTGGGGAACCAGTTTCTGGCGCAGATTCGCGAGGTGGATGCCTTGATGCATATCGTCCGGTGCTTCCAGAATCCCGACGTGGTGCATGTGAGCGGCGGTGTGAATCCCCTGCACGACGTCGAGACGATCGAGACGGAATTGATGCTCGCCGATGTGGAGACCCTGGATCGCCGGAGGCAGCGGGTCGAAAAGAAGGTCAAGTCGGGCGACGCCAAGGCTGCCAAGGAATTGGCGGTCGTGCAGAAGCTTGTTGACCTGCTGAACAAGGGCGAATGGCTGGGCAATCAACCGTTCACGGCGGACGAGCTCGCGATCTTGAACGAGTGCCAGTTGTTGTCGGCCAAGCCGGTCCTGTTTATCGCCAACGCCGCTGAAGGAGCCGGTGAGGACGATCCCTTGGTGCGGCCGGTCAAGGAGTTGGCCGACAAGAGAGGGGCCAGGCTTGTCATCCTCTATGGACAGTTGGAGGCGGAGCTCTCGACCTTGCCCACCGAGGATCGCGCGGAGTTCATGAAGGAAGCCGGCCTCACCGAGTCGGGGCTGGTCCGGCTGACGAAGACCGCCTATGACTTGCTCGAACTGATCACGTTCTTTACGGCAGGGGAAGAGGAAGCGCGGGCCTGGCCGCTCCGCAAGGGCACCAGGGCGGCGGCGGCGGCCGGCAAGATCCACTCC
Organism: uncultured Nitrospiraceae bacterium; assembly: GCA_964373365.1. GTDB lineage: Bacteria > Nitrospirota > Nitrospiria > Nitrospirales > Nitrospiraceae > CAYJUP01. The sequence continues at coordinate 226 of CAYJUP010000004.1, read as the reverse complement.
GACATGGAACGGGGATTTATCAGGGCAGAAGTGTATCACTACGATGAGCTGATCGCCTGCGGCACTGTCGCCGGTGTGCGTGAAAAGGGTCTGTTTCGGCTGGAGGGGCGAGACTATATCATCAAGGAAGGCGATGTGGTGTATTTCCGCTTCAACGTGTGAAGGGCAGGGGCCATGCGGTCTTCCGCTCCCGCGCCTCTCGCGGCACCCCTCCCACGGCAGTCCG
>CAYJUP010000003.1:24507-39226 GCA_964373365.1 uncultured Nitrospiraceae bacterium | reverse complement strand
AGGAGATTTTGATCTCGGAGGTGCTGATCATCATGATGTTGACGCCTTCCCGGGAGAGGACCTCAAACATCCTGGCCGCCACTCCTGAGTGCGAACGCATCCCGACGCCGACCAAAGACACCTTCGCGATGGCCTCCGTGACCGCGACCGACTTCGCGTCGATTTCCTTCGCCACGCGCTGAACCAAACTCACCGCTTTGCCCAGATCCGCCCGCGGCACGGTGAACGAAATGTCGGTGAGCGAGGCCTGGCTCACGTTCTGAATGATCATGTCCACGACGATGTTTGCCTGGGCTACCGGTCCGAAAATGCGCGCCGCGATCCCGGGCCGGTCCGGGACTCCGATAATGGTGATTTTGGCTTGGTCCCGATCCCCGGTCACACCTGACACCGCAACCCGTTTCATATCCGCGTCTTCGTTAGTCACGAGTGTTCCCCGCCCCTCTGTTAAGCTGGATTTCACTTCCACCGGCACGCCATGCCGGGCGGCGAATTCCACCGACCGGCTCTGCAACACCTTGGCGCCGAGGCTCGCCAGTTCGAGCATCTCCTCGTAAGAAACCTTGTCCAGGCGTCTGGCCGATGGGACGATGTTCGGATCGGCCGTGTAGACTCCATCAACGTCCGTATAGATGATGCACCGGTCCGCCTTCAGCGCGGCCGCCAGCGCGACGGCGGTCAGGTCCGAGCCCCCCCGCCCCAAGGTGGTCACATCGGAGCGTTCGTTGATCCCTTGAAAGCCGGCCACGATCGGAATGATTCCCTCGGCCAAGGCCTCCCTGATCCGATCCGCCGTGACCCGAGCGATCCGGGCCTTGGTGTGCGTGCTGTCGGTGATGATGCCGACTTGCCGGCCGGTGAAGGACCGGGCGTCAATGCCACGCCCCCGCAAGTCCATAGCCAGCAGCGCGATCGTCACCCGCTCGCCGGTCGACAGCAGCATATCCATCTCGCGCTCATCGGGAGATGGCGTGACCTCATGCGCCAGCCGCACGAGCCGGTCTGTCTCACCGCTCATGGCGGACAGCACCACGACCAGGTCGTGTCCGGCCCGCCGAGCCTCCACGACCTGCTCCGCCACGCGGTGAATCCGCTCGACGCTACCGACAGAGGTACCGCCGTACTTCTGGACGATTAAGGCCATGCAACCTGCTCACAAATGGCGAGAGGCACGAGTCGCACCGCTGAATGAAGAATGCAGAGCCTCTCTCAGTCAACCGCTCGGGATGAGCCTGGTCATCAGCCTCGTGGTATCCCGAACCCTGGTCTGGGCCGCTTCGGCGTCCACCTCATTGTACCCCCGCCGGCTTGCTTTCTCCTTCTGAACCGGTCCCTCGTAGAGCACGTACGGCGCCGGAGCGACGACGCGCGGATGGTGCCCGGCTGCAGCGGCATGGTCGCAGACCAGGAGAAGCCGGTGCGCTCCCAGCTTTGGCAGTCCATCCAGAATCGTTCCGACCGTCCTGCGGTCGAACTCCTCCACGATCTTGAGCTTGGCCTTCGGGTCAATCCCGACTCCCACGTCAGGCGGCATCTCGACGTGCACATACACGAAGTCCTTCTTCCCGAGCTCGTGGAGGGCCGCCTCGGCCAGCTTGTGGAAATCTGTTTCGCCGTTCTCGGTCAATGCGGCCGGGTCAATGGCGTCCAATCCCGCGCAGATCCCGATTCCCCGGCGAAGGTCCATCGTAGACACAACCGTGCCCGCAATCTGATACCGCTCCGTCAGCTTCGGCAATCTCAGCGCCCGGCCCTGCCCCCACAGCCAGAGGCAGTTGGCCGGCTTCAGACCGGCGTCCCGTCGCTGTTCGTTTACGGGATGATCGCGGAGAATGACCAGCGAGGCCTCCATCAGTTGCCGCAAGATCTCGGCGCCATCGCCGGTCGGGAGGAACTCGCCGATCGACCGCCCCACCACCTCGTGCGGGCCGAAACAGGTTGCCCGCGCCTTTCCTCCCACCCAGACCATCAGATGCAGATGTCCGTTGCCGGGATAAAATTGGATCGCCTCCGAGCCCAGTTGCTCGTTGACGGCATCGATCAGTTCGCGCGCCTCCTCGGTTTCGATTCTCCCCGCCGTGGCGTCATCCATCGTCACATGCGGCCCGAGCTTCTTGACGTCATCACGCAGGGGGGCCCGAGCTTGCGGGGCACTCGCCCGGAGCGTCACCATGCTGCACCGGAAGGCGACGTCGTGCTCCCCCAACGCGACCCCCAGACTGGCGGCTTCGAAAGGAGCCGGCCCCGAATGGTACTTGCGCGGGTCGTACCCCAGAATCGCCAGTTGCGTCACGTCGCTCCCTGGTGCGAGGCCCTCGGTCGGAACCGTCGCCAGGCCAAGCTCACCGTTGCGGGCAAGAAAGTCCATATTGGGAGTGGCCGCGGCCTGAAGCGATGTCTTCCCGCCCAGGTCCTGATGAGGCACATCCGCCATGCCCTCACCGTGGAGGATCACATACTTCATCCGCACTCCCTACCGCGTATGTGCACCCTCACCGCCTCTCCTCATGTGGTCCGCTTACCCTTATGAACAAGACACCCCTGTCGCTGCCCATCGTGCTCCATACCCGATCTCTCAGAGGTTCAGCAGGCGGGCCACATCGTCGCGGCTGGCTTTGACCGTGAGCGGCGGGCGAGACACACTGATAGCCGTGTCAGCGTCCTTCAGCCCGTGGCCTGTCAAGGTGCAGACCACCGTGTCGCCTTCCCGGAGTGCGCCGGCCTTGCTCATCTTGATGACCCCCGCCACCGCGGCCGCAGACGCCGGCTCGCAGAACACCCCTTCCGCCGCCGCGACCATCTCGTACGCCTGCAGGATTTCCTCGTCCGTCACCATGTCGATCTTGCCGGCCGACTCTTCCACCGCCTGCAGGGCCGACTTCCAACTGGCGGGGTTGCCGATCCGAATCGCGGTCGCCACGGTCTGCGGGTCCTCCACCACGTGACCCAGTACGATCGGCGCAGCCCCTGCCGCCTGGAACCCCATCATCCGGGGCAGACGAGCGACCTGGCCGGCCGCCCGGTACTCCGTGTAGCCGCGCCAATACGCCGTGATGTTCCCGGCATTACCCACTGGCAACACGTGCATGGTGGGGGCGACCCCGAGCTGGTCGCAGACTTCCATCGCCGCGGTCTTCTGCCCTTCGATCCGGAACGGATTGATCGAGTTGACCAGCTCGATCTTGTAGCTTGCCGCAAGATCCTTGACGATCGACAGGGCCTGGTCAAAGTTCCCCTCGATCTGAATCACGGTCGCCTGGTGCATCATCGCTTGGGACAACTTGCCCAAGGCGATCTTGCCGGCCGGGATGAGGACGTACACCGCCAACCCCGCACGGGCGCCATACGCCGCAGCCGACGCCGACGTGTTCCCAGTTGACGCGCAGATCACCGCCCGAGCCTCTGACTCGAGCGCCTTGGAAATGGCCAGGGTCATCCCACGATCTTTGAAAGAGCCGGTGGGGTTAGCCCCCTCGAACTTGAGATACAGTTCGATCCGGGGGGCGATCTTTCGAGCTAGCCGTTTCGCGTGGATCAGGGGTGTGTTCCCCTCTCCCAACGTCACAACAGGCGTCTTCTCCGTGACCGGGAGGAACTTCCGGTACTCTTCGATCACTCCACGCCGGGGAATCATGGCTGAGACACCGCGTGATGACTTGGATCGGGTAAAACGAGGCGCATGTTTTACTCGTCATGCCCCTCGACACGGATCAATGTGGTGGGCTCCGAAATGAACGCCATCCGATCGATCTCGCGGAGCGCGGCCTGTACAGGCCGCTCCGTCGCGGTATGGGTCATGATGACCACCGGCACGGTCTGCCCTTCTTTGCGCCCCTGCTGCAGGACCGACGAAATGCTGATGCCGTGGTGCCCCAGGACGCCCGAGATCTGCGAGAGGACCCCGGGTCGGTCCAGCACCATGAACCGCATGTAATACAAGGTGGCGATTTCCTCCATCGGCCGGATGCGGAGGGGGCGACGCTGGTCTCTCTGAAACGAGGCGGGCGGCACCCGCCCGGACGCGCCCACCAACAGATTGCGCGCAATGTCGATGACGTCGCTGACCACCGCGCTACCGGTCGGCATCGACCCGGCGCCCTGGCCGTAGAGCACGATGTCGTTCACCGCGTCCCCGACGAGCTGGATGGCATTGTACACTCCTTCCACTTGCGCCACCGGCGACATGGACGGGATCATCGTGGGGTGGACCCGCGCTTCGATCTCGCCGTCTAGGAACTTGGCGATGGCGAGGAGCTTGATCGTGAATCCGAACTCCCTGGCATACGTGATATCCAGAGGAGTGATCCGCGTGATCCCCTCGGTATAAATCTCCTTGAAGTTGACCGGCGTGCCGTACGCCAGGCTTACCATGATCGACAGTTTGTGGGCGGAGTCGGTGCCGGCCACGTCGAACGTCGGATCGGCTTCGGCGTAGCCCGCCTTTTGCGCTTCTGCCAGCACCTCCTGAAATCCGTGTCCCTCCCGGGTCATCCGGCTCAGGATATAGTTGGACGTTCCGTTGATGATGCCGTAGATTGACAGAATCGTATTGGCCGCCAAGCCTTCGGTCAGCGCGCGGATGACCGGGATGCCGCCACCGACACTCGCTTCGAACCCCAGATCCACACGGTGGCGCGCGGCGGCCTCGAAGAGTTCCTCCCCATGGACCGCAAGCAGCGCCTTGTTTGCGGTCACCACCTGCTTGCCTCTCGCCATGGCATCCAGGATGACGCGCTTGGCGGCGTCGTACCCTCCGATGAGCTCCAGCACAATATCGATCGAAGGATCCTCCACCACCGCTCTGACGTCGGAGGTCAGCACGCCCTGCGGCAGACGTACCCCGCGATCGGTGATGATGTCCAGGTCCGCCACCCGCACCAGCTCCACCGGCACTCCCACACGACGGCGAATCAGGGCGCTGTTCTGCATCAAGATCTTGGCGACCCCGGTCCCCACCGTCCCAAATCCGACCATGCCGACACAGATACGAGACTTCATCGATCCGCCCCGTCAAATTTCAAGGCCTTCTTGATCCCCCGCACGGCCTGTCGAATCCGATGCTCGTTTTCGACCAACGCAAACCGCACGTACTCGTCTCCGCCTTCCCCGAAGCCGATCCCGGGTGACACCGCCACCTTGGCGTCCCCCAACAGCAGCTTTGAGAACTCCAGCGATCCCATCCCGCGATAGGGCGCCGGGATGCGGGCCCAGACGAACATGGTGGCGCGCGGTTTGTCGACCGGCCACCCGACACGGTTCAGTCCGCTCACCAGTTCATCCCGCCGTCGTTGATAGCGGGCCACCGTCTCCTTCACACAGTCCTGTGGCCCGTTCAAGGCGATAATGCCGGCGATCTGAAGCGGCTGAAAGATGCCGTAGTCCAGGTAGCTCTTGATCTTGGCCAGCGCCCCGACCACCTCGCGATTCCCGACGCAGAAGCCGACGCGCCAGCCCGGCATATTGTAGCTCTTGGAGAGCGTATAAAACTCCACGCCGATCTCCTTGGCTTCCGGAATCTGCAAGAGGCTCGGCGCGCGATAGCCGTCAAACACCAGGTCGGCATAGGCCAGATCGTGGATCACGATGACATGGTGCTCCTTGGCGAACGCCACCACTTTCTTGAAAAACTCCTGATCGACCACCGCGGTGGTTGGATTGTGCGGGAAATTGATGACCAGGATGCGCGGCCGCGGCTGCGTCTGACGGTACACGCGTGTCAGATCGTCGAAAAAATCGCTGTCGGGACGCAGTTCGATGCCGCGTACTTCCCCCCCGGCGATGATCACGCTGTACATGTGAATGGGATAGGTGGGCGTGGGTGTCAGGACTACATCCCCGGGACCGATCATGGCCAGCGCCAGATGCGCGATCCCCTCCTTTGAGCCGATCGTGACGATCGCTTCCGTTTCGGGGTCCAGTTCCACATCGTAGCGGCGCTTGTACCAGGCGGTGATGGCATGACGCAGCTTGGTGATGCCCCGAGAGGCTGAATAGCGATGGTTCTTGCCGTTTCGGGCGGCTTCGACCAGCTTGTCCACAATATGGTCCGGAGTCGGCTGATCGGGATTCCCCATGCCGAAATCGATGATGTCCTCCCCCCTGTGGCGAGCCTCCAGCTTAAGCGCCTGGACCTGCGCAAACACGTAAGGAGGAAGCCGATTGATGCGGTAGAATCCTTCCACCATCCCCTCACTGTTCCAGACCGTCTGGCTTTGGAGGCTCGCGAAGAGTCTCGACGATGCCCGTTTGGAGCGGAGAAAGCCTGCACATTCTAATGCAGCGAGCCAATTCAGTCAATTTTATTCCGGTGTTGGGAGAGTTCCGTGCCAGGAAGGAGGCCATCCACTGGTCCGGCTGGAAACGTTCTAAGTTTCAACCTTGCTCCCACCGTTCTTTTTTGCAATAATACGCTAACCTTCTGCAAACTCTTGCAGAATCGAACAGCAAATAGCAAGTCGCTCTGAGCTGCTTGCTGTTCGCTACTAGCTATCAGAGGGTCCGTGGCCCGATTGGGAGTCAACATCGATCACGTGGCGACGCTCCGGCAAACCCGGGGAGGGAGCGAACCGGATCCGCTGGCCGCCGCCGTGCTGGTTGAGCTGGCCGGTGCCGACGGCCTGGTGGTCCACCTGCGAGAGGATCGCCGCCACATCCAGGACCGTGACCTGACCCTGCTGCGCGAAATTGTTCAGACCAAACTCGATCTGGAAATGGCGGCAGAGGAATCGATGGCCAAGATCGCCCTGAGTATCAAGCCGCACGTGGTCACCCTGGTCCCTGAGCGTCGCCAGGAGTTGACCACCGAGGGAGGTCTGGAAGTGGCCGGACAACGGGAACGGATCAACACCATCATCGAACTGCTCCACGACGGCGGCATCCCCGTCAGCGTGTTCATCGAACCTGATCTGAACCAGATCAAAGCGGCCCACAAGGTGTCGGCGGATTATGTCGAGCTTCACACCGGTCGCTACGCGAATGCCCGCCGTTCGAAAGAAGAAGACGCGGAGTTCGAAGCCATCGCCCAGGCCGCCAAACTGGCTTACAAATTGGGCATGGGGGTGAACGCCGGGCACGGGCTGAACTACCGCAACGTGAAGCGTCTGACACAGATCCCCGAAATCGTGGAATACAACATCGGGCACAGCATCATTGCACGCGCCGTCTTGGTCGGCCTCGAGCAGGCGGTGCGGGAGATGAAACAACTCGTAAGCTAAATCGTGAGGCGCAAGGGGTCAGGCGTGAAGCGTGAACCGTCATCCGTAAACTGTGAGTGGGCTCCGCCTCACGAATCTCGCCTCACCCTTCCCCCCTCATGGTTCACGCCTCTTGCTATTGGCTATTCGCTTCTCACGTGAAGATCGTCGGCATCGGTCTGGATCTCGTCAGAATAGCCCGCATCCGCGCCATCACGGATCGGTGGCAGGAACGCTTTCTGCAGCGGCTGTACACGGACGCGGAGCGCCAGTATTGTTTCCGGCTGACGTCTCCCTACGCGTCCTTGGCCGGTCGATTCGCGGTGAAGGAGGCAATCCTGAAGGCTCTGGGCACCGGCTGGTCCGCCGGCGTGCGCTGGGTGGACATTCAAGTGCTCAATGACAGCACCGGTAGGCCGGTGGCCACCGTGGACGGACGGGTTGAAGCCTTAATGCGCGAGGCCGGCGTGACCGGCATCCACGTGAGCCTGTCGCACGACGCCGAGTATGCGATCGCCGAGGCGGTCCTCACGACAGATGGCTAATGGCTGATGGCTAATGGCAAGCCACGAGCCTCCGGAGGATTCGATCTCGTCCCCATCAACCATCAGCCATCAGCCCTTCGCGAGCTGTCTCTCCCATGAAGATTGTGACTGCCGCTCAAATGCAGGCCCTCGACCGCCGCGCCATCAAGGAGGCCCGCATCCCCGGTCTCACCTTGATGAGCAATGCCGGAGCCGGCGTCGTGGCGGCCATGGAGCACGTCTTCGGACCGCTGGCCGGCAAAGCGGTGACGGTCGTCTGCGGCAAGGGGAACAACGGAGGAGATGGTTTCGTCGTCGCGCGCCTCCTGAGACAGAAGCGGACACAGGTCCAGGTCCTGCTCATGACCCAACCCTCGGACCTGGCCGGTGACGCCAAGACGATGTATCGTCGCTTCGTGAGCGTGGCGGGCAGGTCCGCCGTCCACGTCTGTCCGGCCAACGATCGAACTCGCACGCTCCTGCGGACCAGCGATCTGATCGTGGACGCCCTTTTGGGGACCGGACTCTCGGCACCGGTCACGGGGCCATACCGGAAGGCGATTGACGCCATCAATGACGCCGGCCTGCCGGTGACCGCAGTCGATCTCCCTTCCGGCATTCACGCCGACACGGGAGCGGTGCTCGATGTCGCGGTGCGGGCCACGCTCACGGTCACCTTCGGGCTCCCCAAACTTGGCTTGTACGTCGGACCCGGCATCGATCACGCCGGTGAGATCCGCGTCGTCGACATCGGCATTCCGCAACGGTACGCGGACGCCGTCGAAAGCCGGATCTCTCTGATCACGATGGATACGGCCCACCGCCTTCTGCCCCAGCGGATTCCCTCGGCGCACAAGGGCACCTACGGGCATGTCGGCATCATCGCCGGATCGGTCGGCAAGACCGGCGCGGCCGCCCTGGCGGCCAAGGCGGCGCTTCGAGTCGGGACCGGCTTGGTGACGGTCGCGACGCCGACGAGCGTGAACGACACCCTCGAGGCCAAGCTGCTGGAAGCGATGACCGTCCCCATGCCGGAAACAGAAGCGCGAACCTTGGCACGGTCCGGCCTGGAACGCCTCGTGTCGTTTGCCAATGCCCGGAGCGCCATTGCGGTCGGCCCCGGTCTCACCACCCACCCGGAAACCGTTGAGCTGATTCAGGCCCTGATTCCGAGGCTTGAGAAACCGTCCGTCCTGGACGCGGACGCGTTGAACGCACTGGCCGGACGCACCTCGCTGCTCACTGCATGCAAGATCCAGCCGATTCTGACTCCCCATCCGGGCGAAATGGCGCGGCTGGAAGAACAGGCGACGCCCCAATCGATCAACGCCGATCGGATCGGCACCGCCACCCGTTTCGCCCAGCGTCGCGGGGTCATCCTGGTGCTGAAAGGGGCGCGGACGGTCGTGGCGCATCCGGACGGACGAGCGGCGATTTGCCCGACCGGGAATCCCGGCATGGCCACCGCCGGAACCGGCGACGTGCTCACCGGCATGATCGTCGGGTTGTTAGCCCAGCGCCTGAGCGAGTGGGACGCGGCCTGCGCCGGCGTGTATTTTCACGGCCTGGCCGGAGATTTGGCGGCGGCCCAGTTGGGGCCGGCGGGCATGACCGCGGGTGACGTGATCGACCGGATTCCCTATGCCCTCACCCATGCGGCTTCACCCGTTGCGTTCTAAAGAGCAAGGGGGACCTGGTCCCATTCTCCGATCTCGACGCCCCTCCGCCCCGGATGCGGCTGCGTCGGAGGTCGTCGAATGGAGACACCGCTCGCGGTCTGCGGCGGACACCGACCGCCTTGGTCGTGTCATCGGCCAATCGTTGCGAGGAGGCGAGATCGTGGCCCTGTACGGAGAACTAGGGACCGGAAAGACCGCGCTCGTGCGCGGCGTCGCAGCCGGCCTTGGAGCGCCCCCGCGCGCTGTGAGCAGTCCGACGTTTGTCTTGGTCCACGAATACCGGGGTCGGCTACGTCTCGCGCATGCCGACTTGTACCGGATCCAGACCGCGGCGGAACTTCCCCAGGTCGGCCTGTCGGACTACCTTGACGGCAACACCGTCGTGGCCATCGAGTGGGCCGAGAAGGCCGGCCCCGAGTTGCCGCAAGACCGGCTGGAGATTCACCTGAGTCACCGCGGAGAATTCTCCCGGGGAATCCTCCTGAAGGCCAGTGGGAGCTGCTCACGCGGCTTGCTGGCCCGCGTGATGAAGCGATGCGCGGCACGAACGCACGCACGCGCGCTGCCGAAGACGGAGCGCGCGCGATGAAGGTCATCTGGGCGCCCTGGCGCATGGTCTATATCAGGAAGGCGCGCAAGCCGGCCGGCTGTATTTTCTGCTCGAAAGCTCGGGAACGGCGTGATGCGGCCAACCTCCTCCTGCATCGAGGGCGGCACGGGTTCGTCATGATGAACCTCTTTCCTTACAACAGCGGCCACCTCATGGTGGCGCCCTACGCGCACGTCAAAAGTCTGGAATCTCTGTCGGCCGACGGCGCGCTCGATCTGATCCGGCTGACGAACCTCTCCCTCCGGGCGCTGCGGGCCGAGATCCGACCGGAAGGGTTTAACGTCGGGATTAACCTCGGGCGCGTCAGCGGAGCCGGAATCGAAGCGCACGTACACCTGCATATCGTTCCGCGCTGGAATGGCGACACGAATTTCATGCCGCTGTTCTCCGAGACCCGCGTGATCCCCGAGCATCTCCGTGAGACCTATCGCAAACTCCGCGCGCGATTCCGGGAGGCCATCGCTGAAGATCGGGAAGACCGGAGCAGTCCAGCCATACGCTCGGCTGCACGCCCGTCCAGGAGCCGCTCGAGACGGACGTCGAAACGCACCTCGAAGCCACGCTCATGATCAGACTCATCCTGGTCGGCATCCTGTTACTGCTCTCGCTCGCCTTCTTTCTCCAAAACCAGGAGCAGGAGGTGACGTTCCGGTATTTCTCTATTTTCAAATTCGGGGTGCGGGAAGCCTCTACGTCGATCTACAAGCCGATCCTCAGTGCCTTCGCCATCGGCCTGCTGGTGGCCTCCATCCTGTTATTTCCGGCCTGGGTTCGGGGACGGATCGAACTCAGGCGAAAGACGAAAACGTTGCAGGAAGCGGAGGCCGACCTGGAACGGCTGCGCAAGTCGATGGAAAAGACGCTCCGACCGTCGGGAAGCCAACAGGGGCAGGAGATCACTGAAGAGATCCCGTATGAATGACGCCGATCTCACCCCCCTGATGCGCCAGTACCGGGAGATCAAGCGCGTCTACCAGGACGCGATCCTGTTCTTCCGAGTCGGCGATTTCTACGAAATGTTCTATGAGGATGCCGAGGAGGCCTCCAGGCTCCTCGCCATCGCCTTGACCTCCCGGGACAAGGCCCGCGCGGACCCAGTTCCGCTTTGTGGCGTCCCGTACCACGCGGCGACCGGCTATATCGCCAAGCTGCTCAAAGCCGGGCGGACAGTCGCCCTGTGCGATCAGGTGGAAGACCCGAAACTGGCCAAGGGGCTGGTCCGCCGCGAGGTGGTTCGTCTCTACACGCCCGGTACTCTGATCGACACCGAGCTGCTGCCCGCCGCGGAGTCGAATTTTCTTGGGGCGGTGACCGCCGCCTCTCCAGCGTCGGTTGCATCGTCGCGGCGTGACAGGGCGCCCGGCCTTGGGCTGGCTGCGCTCGACCTGTCCACCGGCGAGTTCTGGGTCATGGAGTTTCAGGGCAACCGGGCTCATGCCGACCTTCAGGATGAACTGTCCAGGCTGGAGCCACGGGAACTGCTGTATCCGAGGAATCTTCCGGCGCAAACCCTGCTCACCGGTCTGAGGGGCCCTCGCCTCTGCTCACAGGATCCCACCTGCTTCGATCTGCCGGGCGCAGAGCGCACATTGTGGGAGCAGTTCGGAGTCGGCTCCCTGGACGGATTCGGTTGCCACGGGCTGAGCCTCGGCATCCAGGCGGCCGGAGCCGTGGTGCGGTATCTCCGGGAAACCCAGCCCACAGCCTGTCTCGGTCACCTGCGTCGGTTGCAAGTGAGGCACTCCGACCGTGAGATGCACCTCGACAGCGCGACCATCCGAAACCTGGAACTGATCAGGCCGTTGGCCGACGACCGCACCGATCAGAAGAACGCCACCCTCCTGTCGGTCCTGGACCGGACCGTCTCCGTGATGGGAAGCCGTCTGATGCGAGAGTGGATTCTCCGGCCTCTCGTGAAGCCCGACCCCATCCGAGCCCGTCTCGAGGCGGTGGAAGAGTTGGTGCAGCACCTCCAGACCCGCGCCGGCATCCGGACCGCGCTCAGAACGATCCAGGATATTGCGCGGCTCAGCAGCAGGGTTTCGTTAGGGGCCGCAAATCCGCGGGAGTTGCTGGCATTGAAGCAGTCGGTCACGGCGCTCCCTAAAATCCGGGCGCTGTTGAACCCCTGCCGCTCCTCGCTGCTCCGGGACCTGGCCCGATCCTGGGATGATCTGGCCGATGTGCACGCGCTGATCGAGCGCACGATTCTGCCGGACGCTCCTCTCTCAATCCGAGACGGGGGTATCATCAGGGACGGCTTCAACGCCCACTTGGATGAACTGCGGAAGACCTGCCGGGATGGGAAGGGGTGGATCGCCCGGCTGGAGGCCCAGGAACGGGAACGCACCGGCATCGAGTCCCTGAAGGTGCGATTCAATCAGGTCTTCGGCTATTACATCGAGGTCACCAAGGCGAACTTGGCACGCGTTCCCACTCATTACATTCGCAAGCAGACTCTCGTCAACGCGGAGCGGTTCATGACCGCCGAGCTGAAAGAGTTGGAAGACCGGGTGACCGGCGCCGAGCAGAAACTCAACACGCTCGAGCAGGAACTCTTCGAGCAAGTCCGCGCCCAACTGGCCCAAGAAACCCCGCGCCTTCAATCGATGGGCGCGGCCATCGCGGTGCTGGATGTGCTGGCTGCGCTGGCGGAGACGGCCGCCGGCAACCGCTACGTCCGTCCCGAGGTGGATGAGGGGGGAACGATCCGGATCAGCGATGGCCGGCATCCGGTGGTGGAACGGCTGGACCTTCCGGGGGGGTTCATCCCGAATGATACCCTGCTGGACCTGGAGACCAATCGGCTCCTGATCATCACCGGCCCGAACATGGCCGGGAAGAGCACGTACCTCAGACAAATTGCGCTGATCGTGCTGATGGCGCAGATAGGCAGTTTCGTGCCGGCCCGGGAGGCCCGCATCGGCCTTACGGACCGCGTGTTCACGCGCGTGGGAGCCTCCGACAACCTCGCGGGCGGCCAGAGCACGTTCATGGTGGAAATGACCGAGACCGCGCAGATCCTCAACGGTGCGACCCGGCGCAGCCTGATCTTGCTGGACGAGATCGGGCGCGGGACCAGCACCTACGACGGGTTGAGCATCGCCTGGGCGGTGGCGGAATACATCCAGGATCGGAGTTACCTGGGCGCACGCACGCTGTTTGCCACACACTACCACGAGATGACCGACCTGGCGGGGCTCCGGGAGGGGACCAAGAACTACACGGTCTCGGTCCGCGAACGAAACGACGAGGTGCTGTTCCTGAGAAAGATTGTGGAGGGGGGAGCGGACCGGAGTTACGGGATTCACGTAGCCAGGCTGGCTGGCCTGCCGGTTCCGGTCATCAGCCGCGCGCGCGAGGTCCTGGCTCAACTGGAGCGCTCGACAACGGCGGCTCACGAGCAGGCTCCCGTGAGCGAGGCGCCACTGTGCGATCCCTCACTGCCGCAGCCACACCCGATCATCGAGGAGGTGCGACAGATGGACCTGTTCTCGATGACGCCGCTCGAAGCGCTGAACCGGCTGGCCGACCTCCAGCGTCGGCTCCAGAGTCCGATCGAGGAGGAGTCGAGGACATAAAAAAGGCGGCGCGCCGACTAGCGCGCCGCCCCTGACTGCAACGATCCTGCTCAGTTCTCAGTGACCAATCGTGTCTTCGTTCGCGCTCCACGGCGTCACACCCGAGATAAATGTCTTCCCACCCGGGAGCATCACGTCATACTGCATCATGGTCGCGTCCCTGCCCTTCCCAGCGACATTGAGCTTCTTCTTGGCCTCGTAGCATTCCTTCTCGAACTCGCTCTTGCTCGCACAGGCCGTCTCTTTCAAGGCCCGGATGCCGCGCGGCTTATCCGGCGCTCCCGCGATCTCCGGCAGCTTTTTCACCGACGAGATCACCCGGCGGTTCTGCTCCACCTCCTGGGCCACGAACTCGATCAAGGTGGTCGCCGAGGCGGGCGGCACTTCCTTCGCCGCCGCCGGCCCCGCGTGCGAACGGGCCATCGACTTCAGTTCATCCCAGACCTGCTTGTTCGCGGCATAGAACTTGAGGTTCTTCCCGGGGTGGATTCTTTGCCAGAAGTAGCCGCTCTCGGCGTTTCCGCCGAACACCGCCATGTTCAACCAGACCGCCTCGTCATACGGATCCAGAATAATGACCCGGCCGGTCAGCGTGGTCGGCTTGCTCATGTCACCCCACTCGAACCGTTCCTGGAATGCCTCGATGGCCAGCGCGGTCGAGGTGACACCCACGACCAAGGCCACGGTGGCCATGAACGCCCAGCCTTTCCCATGAAGTCTCATGATTCCATCCCTCCTTCACAAAAATAAGAGTCAGACACAATGAGGCGCGACAAAAGCTTGGTGGTTAATCCCCCTTCAAAACCTTGAACCCGGTGATCGTCCGGCCGTCCAGCGTCACCTCCATGGCCACCAGATCCTGCGACGCTTTGATGATCTGGTCCATGAGCGCCTTGTCCTTCACCGAGAGGCGCACGGTCTGAGCGGCGTGGTACCAGCCGGCATAGGGGTTGTTCTTCTCGGTGCCGCCGACGAAACCCCACGAGCAGCAGACGAACAGCGGATCCGGAGGCCGCACGTCCAGATCGGACGAGGCCCGCCCGCTTGGAGCCCCTGAAGCCGGCTCACCGGTGTTCCAGTACTGAATCCCGAACAAGAGTTCCCTCTCCGGATTGTCCGCCCACTGCGCCCA
>CAYJUP010000003.1:13485-24407 GCA_964373365.1 uncultured Nitrospiraceae bacterium | reverse complement strand
GCATCGGCTGCCGCCACAAACCCCGCCGTCAACACGCCAGCGATGAAAAAGACTACGACTGCGGCTATGATTACGCCCCTGTTCATCCCTCGCACCTCCTTCATGAGAATCAAGACCTCCTCTTTAGGGTGCCATCAACAACAAAAAAGAAGAACAAAAGAAGAGTGAAGACTTCATCCCTCGAAGAAGCTCTTCCGCACCTCCTTTCCTTCCTCGCGAATTTTGTCTGCGTCTTTTTTTCTTTCGCTGTGCCTCTACTGGAGGGGAAACAGGGCCCAATCGTACTCAATCACCTGTTGGTTGTCAAGGAAATATTTGGTCGCCAGTGAGACCCGACCACTAAGAGAAACGCCTTGCTTAACAATGTGTTTGGTGAGTCTCCAGAAGTGGACGCGGTTCAGCTCAGGACACTGTGAAAGGATCGGCGCGACACCGGGCCGAGGACCGTGACCGAGAGACGATTGAGATCGAACAGCTCGCGGCTGAGTCGGAGGATCTGATCCGTCGACACCCGGTCGATCTCAGCCGTCATCTCTTCGAGCGATGCGCGACGGCCCAGGTGCAGTTCGTCCTTCGCGAGCTTGCTCATCCGGCTATGGGTGCTCTCCAGACTGAGCATCAGACTGCCCTTCATCTGATTCTGTGCCCGTTCCAGCTCCTTGCGATCGACACCGGCGGTGCGTAGCCGTCGGATCTCCCGGCACACTAACTCGACCACCCGTGGCGCTTCACGCGGACGGGTGGCGGCGTAGATCGTCAACGTTCCCCCGTCCGAGAACGAAGAGAGGTACGAAAAAATGGAATAGGCCAGCCCCCGCTTTTCACGGACTTCCTGGAACAGCCGGGAGCTGACGTTCCCACCCAACACGGCGTTCAGCGCGTGGGCGGCGTATCGGTCTTTGTGGCCGAGCGGGAGCCCCTTCAGACCCAGACAGAGGTGAGCTTGCTCCAGAGGCTTCCGGCGCACCTGCAGCCCCCCACTGACTTCAGGCGGCCACCGGTTCAGACGGGGCCGGGCCGCCCGTTCAAACGAGCCGAAGGAGGCCTCCACCAACCGGACCAACTCCTTCAGGTCGAAATTGCCTGCGACAGCCATCACGATCTGGAGCGGATGGTAGTGGGCGCTGATATAGCGAAGGAGTTGGTCCCGACGGAACGCCTGAACGGTCGCCGCGCCCCCGAGGATGGGACGACCGAGTGGGTGACGCTTGAGGGTCTGCTCCGCATGCAACTCCTGGACGAGATCCTCGGGGTCGTCCTGGACCATCCGGATTTCCTCCAGCACAACCTGCTTTTCCTTCTCCACTTCCTTCGTCCCGAAGCGGGAGTGATGAAACAGGTCCGAGAGCAAGGCCAGCGCCGGGTTCACCTGCTGATCCGGCACCTTGACGTAGAAGGTCGTTGTCTCCCGGGTGGTAAAGGCGTTCATCTCACCGCCTAGGGCGTCAATCTCTCGCGAGATCTGGCTGGCCGACCGGGTCCGGGTCCCCTTGAAGAACATATGTTCCAGGAAATGGGACAGGCCTTCTTCCCCAGCGCCTTCGTCGCGTGATCCGACATTCACCCAGATGCCGACCGTCACCGACTTGAGCGCCGGCATCCGCTCGGTGACCACCCGCACGCCGTTTCCCAGGACGAACTTCCGATACACGCCCCCTACCCCCCGGCCGGCTCCTTCGCAGAGGACGCCGCGGGCGCTGCCATGGCCTCCTTGCGGCTGAGACGGATCTTCCCTTGCTTGTCGATCTCGAGCACCTTGACCATGACCTGATCGCCTTCGGCGACTTCATCCGAGACAGTCTTCACGCGATGGTGCGCGAGCTGCGAGATGTGCACCAGCCCGTCCGTGCCCGGCAGAATCTCCACGAACGCGCCGAAGTCCATGATTTTCCGGACGGTGCCCAGATAAATCCTGCCGACCTCGACCTCTTCGGTGAGCCGGTTGATCATCTCGATCGCTTTCTTGGCGGACGCCTCGTCCACCGCTGCGATCGAGATGTCCCCCGTATCCTCCACGTTGATCTTCACCCCACACTCCGCGATGATGCTGCGGATCATCTTTCCGCCCGGCCCGATCACATCGCGGATTCTGTCCTGTTTGATCTTCAACGTGAAGATGCGCGGCGCGAACGGAGACAGGTTCGATCTCGGCGCCGCCAGGGCTTCCGCCATCCGCTCTAGGATATAGAGGCGGCCCTTGCGGGCCTGGTCCAGTGCCTGACGCATCAAAGCCGGCGTGATGCCGGCGATCTTGATGTCCATCTGGAGCGCCGTGACCCCATGCTTGGTTCCGGTGACCTTGAAATCCATGTCGCCAAGATGGTCTTCCAGACCCAAGATATCGGACAGCACCATGACGCGCTCGCCTTCCTTGATCAAGCCCATGGCGATCCCGGCCACAGGCTCCTTGATCGGCACGCCGGCATCCATCAGCGCCAGCGTACCACCGCAGACCGTGGCCATTGAGGAGGAGCCGTTCGACTCAAGAATGTCGGACACCAGCCGAAGCGTGTAGGGAAAGGTTTCCTTATTGGGAATGACCGGCTTCAGCGCACGTTCCGCCAGCGCGCCGTGCCCCACCTCCCGCCGTCCGGGGGAGCGGAGCGGCCTCGCTTCCCCGACGCTGAAGGGAGGGAAGTTGTAATGCAGCATGAAGGTCCGGTAGTACTCCCCCTCCAACGCATCGATGCGCTGCTCATCCTCCGTGGTGCCGAGCGTCACGACCGCCAGGCTCTGCGTTTCCCCGCGCGTGAATAAGGCCGAGCCGTGGGTGCGCGGCAGCACGCCCACCTCGCAGGTGACGGGACGGATGGCGGCCGGCCCACGGCCGTCCGCCCGGACGCCCCGCTCCAGAATCATGTTCCGGACCTCGGTGTATTCCAGCGAGTGAAACACAAGCTTGATATGACGGCTGCGGTCGGGATCGTCCGTCTTCAGCTTCTCGACCGCGTCTTCAAGGATCTGATCCAGCCGCTCCTGGCGGGCGGTCTTGTTGGGAATCAGGATAGCGTTCCGGATCGGACCGGCCGCCAGTTGACGCACCGCATCGGCCAACGCGGGGTCGATCTCCTCGGCTTGGACCGTCCGTTTGGGCCGCCCCGCCAGCGCCTTCAGCTCGAGGACTTTGGCCACGATCTTCTTGATTTCGGCATGAGCCAACTCAATCGCGTCGATCATGACAGATTCCGGCAGCTCGGTCCCGCCTCCCTCCACCATCATGACGGCGTCGGCCGTGCCGGCCACCACGAGATTCAGATCGCTGGTCCCGAGGGTCTCGATATCCGGATTGACCACGAACTGGCCGTTCACGCGGCCGATCTTGATCCCGGCGACCGGCCCCTCGAACGGGATGTCGGACAGTGTCAGCGCTGCCGAGGCGGCCGTGATGCCGACCACATCAGAGGACCCGGTCTGATCCGCCGAGAGGACCGAGGCAATCACCTGGGTCTCGAAGTAATAGCCCTCCGGGAAGAGGGGTCGCATCGGACGATCAATCAATCGGCTGGTCAGCACCTCTTTCTCGGAAGGCCGGCCCTCTCGCTTGAAGTACCCGCCGGGAATCTTGCCGGCCGCGTACGCCTTCTCCTGGTAATCCACGGTCAGTGGAAGAAAATCTATCCCTGACTTGACGGTCTCGGACGCTACTGCGGTGGCCAGCACCACGGTGTCCCCGTACGACGCCAGGACTGCTCCGTCCGCCTGCTTGGCCACTCGCCCGGTTTCCAGCCGTAGTCGTCGGCCGGCCAGGTCCATTTCGATCACATGCACCATGTCAACGGTCTCCTCTTCTCCCTGTCCCACAGATGTCCACAGAGATGGGCTCAAACGAGTAGCACGCAGCTAACAGCAAATAGCCAATAGCCCGCTGCCAGCTATTCGCTGCATTTCAGCCCATGTCCGTGTTCACCTGTGGCGACAGCCCCGACTCGGCTCCCGCGCTGCGGCGCGAGGGCTCTCGCGGGGGGGTTGCTATTTCCGTATCCCCAGCCGCTCCAACACGGCTCGGTACCGGCCATCATCGATCCGACGCAGGTAATCGAGCAGTCGCCGGCGTCGGCCGACCAAGTTCAATAACCCTCTCCTAGAGTGATGATCCTTTCTATGCAGCTTGAAATGCTCCGTCAGGTACGCGATGCGATTCGTCAGAATCGCGATTTGCACCTCGGGAGAACCGGTATCTTTGTCATGCTGTCGGTATTGCTGGATCACCTCGGTCTTCGCTTCCTTCGCCAACGCCATCGTGCGCTCCTCCATCCTCTTCGTTAGAACTGGTTCATTGTCTCAGCGGGTCATTGGTTCATTGCTTGCGTCAATCGTCAATGATTCACTCGTCAATTCCGTGGTTGCGCATCCGCCAACACTCTCAAGATCGACACCGGTCTTTCAGCCGCGTACCCCGACGCATGCGTCGAGGCACGAGGTCCAACGCCCCCCTCCGGCAACTTTCCAAGTGCCAATAGACGTCCCGCCGGATCTTTCAGCCGAACCAGCTGGCCAGCTGGAAGCCCGGGCGCCTCGGCTCCCGCCGCCCACTTCACCGCCCGAGATGGCACCGGTACGCCGTGCAGCACCCGAACCGATGTCGCCTCATCCACGATGAGCGCCGGCAATGCCTCGAGCGCCTCGTCGAGGGTGATCAGATCCTCGGCCAGCCGACCGAGTAGGAGTCTTGAGCCGATTTCCTCCACACTGCGCGCGCGCTCGATGGTCAGCGGCCCCACCCGACTCCGTTCCAACGTGAGGAGATGCCCCCCCACGCCCAGCGCCTCCCCGATGTCCGCGCACAGCGTCCTGACATAGGTACCCCTTGAACACACCACCCGAAGGGAGACGTCGCGGCCGGCGATGCCGAGCACCTCAATGGCGTGGACCGTCACCTCGCGAGGTCCTCGCTCGACGATTCGCCCCGCCCGCGCAACCTTATAGAGCGGAACCCCTCCGACCTTCACCGCCGAATACATCGGCGGCACCTGCGTGAGCCGCCCCCGGAACCGCTCGATCACCGCCCGAATCGCAGCGTGCGTCAGGCCATCCGTCGGGCGTCTCGCCAATACCGCGCCGGTGGCATCCTGCGTATCGGTCGTTTCGCCCAGACGCAAGACCGCCCGATACTCCTTGTCCCAGTCCATCAGAAACTCGGCGATGCGCGTCCCCCTCCCAACCAGTACCGGCAGGACGCCGGTGGCTGACGGATCAAGTGTGCCAGCGTGGCCGATCCGGGGACCGCGGAGGAGGTTCCGCAGCTTGGCCACCACGTCGTGTGACGTCCACCCCATCGCCTTATTGACGTTGAGGATGCCGTCTGCGAGGACAGGCCCCGCCGCCACTCTCACGCCCGCCGTGCTTGCCATGCGCCTTCCTTTGAATTTATCCTTTTGCCTTGCTCTGAGCCTCTGCCTCTACCTGCTCGAGGAGCGTCAGAATACGGTCCCCCTGAGGGCCACTCATATCTTTCTGAAAGATCAGCTCGGGGGTATAGCGTAAATGAAGCCGTCGTCCCAACTCCGCTCGGATGAAGCCAGCCGCCTTCGCAAGCCCCTCAAAGGCGTCCACCTCAGCTTGGCCGTCCCGCAACGTCGTGACATAGACCCGCGCGAACCGGAGATCGTTGGACAGCTCCACGTCCGTCACCGTCACGCTGCTCACCCGTGGGTCCTTCGTCTTGCGCATGATGATCTCGGCGACTTCCATGCGGATCTGGTCGGCCACTCGCGTCGCCCGTTTGTATGTTGCCTTGGTCATCGTCTCAGACGTTCGGTCTGTCGAGGCCGTTCAGTCCGTTCACGGACGAAACCGACCAAACGGACCAAACGAACCTCACACTTCTAGAGCAGTTCGATGCGGAATTGCACCAGCTCGATCGTCGGCACGGACCGAATCAGATTGACCGCCTGATCCAGCACTTGGTTCACGTGCACGCCCTCGTTGGCCACGCACGCGATCCCGAGCACCGCCTTCTGCCAGAGCTCGTGATCACCCACCTCAGCGACCGACACATTGAACTTGTCGCGCAGGCGGTCCTTGAGACTCAGGAGAACCTGTCGCTTCGCCTTCAGGGAGTGGCCGTCCGGGATGTATAGTTCAACCGTGCAGAGCCCGACGATCATGCCGACGGCAACGTGTCTGGAGAGACCATGGGATTCGGGTCAGAGTTTCGCCGCCACTTTGTCGAACGCGTACACCTCAAGGACATCGCCTGTCTTCAGGTCGTTGAAGTTCCCCACGCCGATTCCGCATTCGTATCCCTGCTGAACTTCTCGCACGTCGTCCTTGAACCGGCGGAGCGAGCCGAGCTTGCCCTCATAGACGGTCACCTGATCCCGGACCACGCGCACCCCGGCACTGGCCCTGGTGATGATTCCGTCGAGGACGTAGCAGCCGGCAATGGCGCCGACCTTCGGAATCGAGAAGACCTGGCGAACTTCGGCGCGGCCAAGCACGCGCTCCTTCAGCGTCGGCTCCAACAAGCCCTCCATGGCGGCTTTGATGTCGGCGATCGCGTCATAGATGATGGTGTAGAGCCGGATGTCGACGCCTTCGTGCTCGGCCAGCGCAGCAGCTTTCGGTTCCGGCCGTATATTGAAGCCGATAATGATGGCCCTCGAGGCCGAGGCCAAGAGGACGTCGGTTTCGGTGATGCCGCCGACTCCGCTGTGGATGACCTGGAGCTTGACCGCACTGGTGGAGAGCTTCTCCACCGCCTCCGACAGCGCCTCGGCCGATCCTTGCACATCCGACTTGATCAACAGCGCAAGCTCCTTGACTTCGCCCTCTTTGATGCGCGCATAGAGGTCGTCCAGCGTCACCCGGGCCCTCCCCGCCGCCAGTTCGGCGGCGCGTTGCTTGTGCATGCGGGCTTCGGCGATCTCTCGCGCGACGCGTTCGTCGTGCACGACCACGAACGGATCGCCCGCTGAAGGGACGCCGGGCAACCCGATCACCTCCACCGGCATCGACGGTCCCGCCTCGGAGACCTTCTGCCCCGTGTCCGTGATCAGGGCTCGCACTCGTCCGCTGAAGGTCCCCACGACGAACGCATCGCCCACCCGAAGCGTGCCGCTTTGTACGAGCACGGTCGCGACCGGGCCGCGGCCACGGTCCCGTTTGGCCTCCACGACCGCCCCCTTGGCCAGACGGTGGGGGTCCGCCTTCAGCTCCAGCACCTCGGACTGGAGCAGGATCATCTCCAGCAGCGCATCGAGGCCCACCTTCTGTTTGGCCGACACCTCCACACAGATCGTCTGGCCGCCCCAGGCTTCTGGAACGAGGTTACGCTCCGCCAGCGCGCGCTTGACCCGATCGGGATTCGCTCCCGCCTTGTCGATCTTGTTGATGGCGACGATGATGGGCACATTTGCCGCGGTGGCATGATCGATCGCCTCCACTGTCTGCGGCATGACCCCATCGTCCACCGCCACCACCAGCACGACGATGTCGGTGATCTTCGCACCTCTGGCCCGCATGGCGGTGAAGGCTTCGTGGCCGGGGGTGTCCAGAAAGGTCACGCGCTTGTTGTGCACCCGTACGGTGTACGCCCCGATGTGCTGGGTGATGCCGCCCGCTTCCTGTTCGGTAACCTTGGTTTGCCTGATCGCATCCAGCAGGGAGGTCTTCCCGTGGTCCACGTGCCCCATAATCGTGACCACGGGCGGTCTGGGTTCCAGCCGTTCCTCCTGGGTCCACTCGGCTGCCTCTTCCAGCAGCTCCTCGCCCTGTTTTTCAGCGGAGACCTCGACCTTTAGCCCGAACCCTTCCGCGATCAGCAACGCGGCATCCAGATTCATCGGCTGATTCAAGGTGAGCATCTGGCCCATCTCCATCAATTTCCTGATGGTGTCGGCGGGTCGCTGGCCGATCAGTTCAGCGAACTCCTTCACAGTCAGTCCGGGGGCGAGCTTCACCACTTTCTTGCGAGGCTTGGTGATTTCGGCAGCAGGGGACGGCTGCAGGTGGCGGGAACGCTCCTCGCGCCGATGCACGGGAATGGCCCGCAGGTCCTGCCAGCGCGCCATATCCTCCCGGAATTTAATCTCCTCATCCTCGCGCGTTCGAACAGGTTTCCTGAGTCTCTTAGTTTTCTCCCGAAGCCCCGCCGGTTCTTCCGGTGACGGCTCCAGCGCGCCGCCTTTTTTTCTGTCGGCTCGCCGCTCTTCGGTCTCAATCGCCGGGGCTGGAGGCGCGTGCATGGCGGGCGCGGTCGGCTCCGGCGCCTGAGCCAACGGGGCGGGCGCGACCATTGGTCCGGCTTCGTGCGGCGCACCGGCACGATCGGCTCGCGGCGGAGCAGGGGAGACCCCGACCGTCACGGGCGCCCCAGGGATGGCCGGAGCATAGGAGATGTCCTGGAAAGGTACGCCAGGTGGTGCCAGCGTGTCGGCGGTCTGGCCGGCAGTCGTGACCGCTTCGGCTTCGAGTTCTTCGTCGGATTTCTTTCGCTTGATCAGGATCCGCCGCTTGTCCACTTTCGGCGGCTCCTCGATGATGACCGGCGGCGGTTTCTGGGCGGTGCTTTTGGCAGACTCGCGGGCAGGAGCCTGGCGCTTGCGGAGTGCCGATTCCTTCTTGACTTCCTTGACTTCTTCTCGCTTAACGGGGTCCTGCTTGGCTTCCTGCAGTGTGGCTTCCGACTTGACTTCCTCGCGCTTGGCTCCCGCTTTGGGCGCCGGCTTGGCTTCGGGGGTCAACTTTTGCAACGCTCGCTGGACAGCTGACTCGTCCAGCGCGCTGCTGTGCGACACCACCGCGATGCCCATGCGTTTTAGCTCGGGGATCAGATCCCGATTTTCCATTCCGAGCTTCTTGGCCAACTCGTGCACTCTCATGCCAGTCCATCCCGCTTCGGCTCAGCCCGCGGCCTACGGACCCGGTTGCGGCTCGGGCTGAGCCGGCTGTGCTTCCGCTTCCTGATCCGCCAGGCTGACACCCGCCTCACGTTGAGCCCGTGCAGCCTCCTCTTCCCGCTGGGCCTCCGCTTCCTCCGCCAGTGCGGCTTTGATCTCCTTGTCCCGCTCCACTTTCTCTTTCTCGTATTCCGTCGCGCTGATGATGTCGATCTTCCAGCCGGTCAGCCTCGCGGCGAGACGCACGTTCTGGCCGTTTTTCCCGATGGCCAGGGAGAGCTGCGAGTCAGCCACCACCACGAGCGCCGACTTCTTTTCCTTGTCGATGCCAACTTTTTCAATGGTCGCCGGGTTCAGCGCCTCGGCAATGAACACCCGCGGATCAGTCGTCCACGCGATGATGTCGATCTTTTCCCCGCGCAGCTCCCTGACGACCGCCTGCACGCGCGAGCCCTTGATGCCCACACACGCCCCAACCGGATCGACGGCCTTGTCCCGCGATGCCACCGCGATCTTGGTCCGATCCCCGGGTTCCCGGACGATGCCTTTGATCTCCACGATCTTCTCGGCTACCTCAGGCACCTCCAGTTCGAACAGCTTGGTGACGAACTGCGGGTGCGTCCGCGACAGAATCACCTGCACGTCTTTGGGAGTGCGCCGCACCTCAAGCAGGTACGCCTTGATCCGGTCTCCTCGCCTGTACGATTCGCGGGGGATCTGTTCTTGCGCAGGCAGAACCGCCTCGGTCTTCCCCAGGTCAACCAGGTAGTTGCGGCGCTCTTGCCCCAAGATGATCCCGTTGATCAGATCGCCTTGGCGCGTGGCGTATTCTCTCTGGATCGCTTCCCATTCAGCCTCTCTGACTTTTTGACAGATCACCTGCTTCGCCGCCTGCGCCGCGATCCGCCCCAGCTCTTCCATCTCAATCACGGAGCCAATCTCGTCGCCCACCTCCGCTTCACCGTCCACTCGGTGTGCTTCCTGGATTGAAATCTCGGCCTTGGGATTCGTGACGGTGTCCACGATCGTCTTGAGCGACACCACCGAGATCTCACCCGTTTTCGGGTCGATTTGGACCTGAATATTTTCGCTTTGACCAAATCGTTTCTTGGCCGCCGCCTGGAGCGCCGCCTCCACCGCCCCAATCACCTTGGCCTTATCAATGCCTTTTTCGCGTCCGATCTGGTCGATCACCGCGATCAGTTCTCGGTTCATACGCAACGTTCCTCACCGCCTCGAACCCACGATTGCCCGCCTCAGCGGCGCTTAGAACTCCACCTCGAGCCGCGCCTCTGCGATCGCCTCCCATTCCACATCAAGGGTCTGCTCAGGGTCCGATCGTGCGAAGGCCACCGTGACGCCACGCTCATTCGCATCGACGAGCCGCCCCGCTACACGCCATTGTCCGTTATAAGGACGTCGAAGCTTGATGGACACCAACTTCCCGAGCGACCGTCGAATGTCTTCACGCTGCTTGAGCGGCCGATCCAGGCCGGGGGAGGACACCTCCAACGTATAGGCGTGCGGAATCGGATCCTCCACATCGAGCGCATGACTGAGCGACACATGAACCTGTTCGCAATCGTTGAGGCCTACTCCGTCCGGCTTATCGATGAACACCCGGATTCTGGTTCGCGCCCCGTGGCCGGAACATTCCACCTCCACCAACTCGAGCTCGAGCGCCCGAACGATCGGGGCCGCGATCGCCCGCACACGTTCGGCGAGATGCTGGGAATCCCGTGTTTTCACGCCCCCGGGCAGTTCCGGAAAGCTCAGGTCCTTCATCACACCTCCCGACCCAAACAAAAAAGTGGGCCCGAGCCCACTTCCAGCGGGCAGAGAGTACCATTTTTCTACGGCGCAACGCAAGAGGGTGCGCGCGATGAGGAAGACCCGGCCGCCTCACCGACTCATCACCCCTTGCACGAAACCAGGCAATGGGTACCCGGCGCACAGACCGGGTACCCGCTTGGCGGGTGAATCCTTATTCGTCGCACCGTGCGCCCCGCCAAGCGGGTTACCCGGGTTGTGCACCGGACACCCATTGCTTGGCTTCGTCGGGTACCCGTTGCCAGCCTTGGT
>CAYJUP010000003.1:4078-13475 GCA_964373365.1 uncultured Nitrospiraceae bacterium | reverse complement strand
TGTTCTACGGCGCAACGCAAGAGGGTGCGCGCGATGAGGAAAACCCGGCCGCCTCACCGACTCATCACCCATTGCCTGGCTTCGTCGGGTACCCGTTGCCAGCCTTGGTGTAACGGGTGGCTGGTAATAAGTCGGTGAGCCAGCCGGCTCATGTTAGCCCAGGGAGCTTCGGAAGCGAGCGCTCAGCAAGCCTGTCAGTTCTCCTGGTTTGCCGGTCCCGACCACCGCGCCATCAAGACGGACCACCGGCAGTACTTCCACCGTGGTCCCGGTGAGAAAGATTTCGTCCGCTCCGTGCAACTCGTCCAAGCCAACGGCCCGTTCCTGGACCGAGACGCCCTCTTTGCGCGCCAGGCCGAGCACGATCGCGCGGGTCACACCAGAAAGAATCCGGGTCCCTTCAGGAGCGGTGATGAGGACTCGGCCCCGTACCAGCATCACATTGCTGACCGCTCCCTCGGTCACCTCTCCTCCGCGCACAAAGATCGCCTCAAAGGTGCCGCTCTCTTTCGCGCGCTGGCGGCCCATGACGTTGGGCAGCAAGTTCACGCTCTTGATGTCACACCGTCCCCAGCGCAGGTCTTCCACCGTGATCGCTCCCACCCCGGCGGCGCGCAGAGTGGAGTCCAGTGGCTGCATCTCCCGGACGGTCATGACCGCCGTCGGACGGACTGCAACCGGGAACAGATGGTCTCGGGGCGCCACTCCCCGGGTGAGCTGGATGTACACCTTACTCTCCGGATACCCGCCCCGACGAATCCCTTCGGCGACGTAGCCCTGCCATTCATGGGTCTGAAAGGGCATCGGCAACTCGATGGCCCTGGCGCTCCGCTCCAGCCGAGCCAAGTGCGCGTCGAGCTGAAATGGCCTGCCGTGGTACGTCCGGATCACCTCATACACGCCGTCGCCAAATTGGTAGCCGCGATCTTCCACCGGGACCATCGTCTCCCCCAGCGGCATGAATCGGCCATTCAGAAACCCGATATCCGGCATTATTTCCCCTCAGCGCGGCCGGTCCCGTCGGTGACCCCCACCAGGAACACACGTCGGTCCTCAGCCGTGAATTTCCATCCCATGCGCTTCTCGAACACCAACCGATGCGTGCCGGGGGCCACCGCTCGGAACTCGAACGTCCGACATCCCGAATCCACCGCGTTGCTGCTGGCGGTGCGAAGGAAATCGTCATTGACCAGAACCAGTGATGCCGGATCGTACGACGGGACCCAGAGCTCTCCGCGCGTACGATCCTCCCACAGATGGATCTGAAAGCTGGCGCCGTTGGTGGCCGTAATGGTCTTCGCGTCTCGATCCGGTTCGCCCATGGACTCCTCATTGACCGATGCCGCGCTCACCGTGTACCCGCTCCTTTCTCCACCCGCGCCTTAATCAGCCCCTTGGCGTTCCAGCACGATCTCCTTCACTACGGCGTAGTCAGTGAGCCGCAAGAGGTACAACACCGTCGCGGCGATATCCTGTGGCTGAATCATGCGGGAGGGAGCCACCGGCGCGCCCCGCACCATCGGCGTGTTGACGTAGGCCGGGCAGATCGCTGTGGCGCGAATATTCCACGGCGCCCCCTCTTCGCCAATCGCCTGGCTCAGCCCCACCAGACCGAACTTTGAGGCACAGTAAGCGCTGCTGCCGGCCATCCCGATCTTCCCCGCCAGCGAAGCAATGTTGACGATATAGCCTCGCCGACGCCGCTTCATGGACGGCAGCACGGCGCGCGTACAGAGGAACGCCCCGCGCAGATTCACGGACTGGACGCGGTCCCAGTCCCTTGCCGAGAGATCCTCCACGCGGCCATGTCTGGAAATCCCCGCATTGTTCACCAGGACATCGATCTGGCCGAATCGCGCGAGAATCTGATGGACCACTTGCCTGACGTCACTCGGCTTCGAGACGTCCGCCGCCACCGCGAGCACACGAGACGTCGCTCCCCGATCAGGGCTCCCGCCTCCCGCTCTCGCGATCAGCTCGGCAGCCGCTGCGCGAAGACGGCTTCTGCTCCGCCCGACCACCACGACGCGCATCCCGGCATTCACTAACGCATGGGCGACCGCCAGGCCGATCCCGCTGCTGCCGCCAGTGACAAGAGTCACCTGGTCGCGGACTGAAGGCACGCTCATCCGTCACACATACCTGCACCAGAGCCGCACTCAACACCTTGCAGGCCGTCCTTCCGGAACCAGGTCCCCAGGTCTTCAGACCTTTCGGCGAGCGCCGACGTACACCTCCTGACCTTCAACCTTCACCTCGTAGCTTCCGACGCAATAGCCGCCCGCGTCCGTCCCCTGCCCATTGCGGACGTCGAACGACAGGTTATGCCACGGACAAGAGACCACGCAGCCCTTCAGATACCCTTCGCCGAGCGGACCACCTTCGTGCGGGCAGGTATTGTAAATGGCATAGAAAGTCCCCTCGACGTTGAAGACAGCGATTGGTTTCCCATTCATCTCTACCACCTTGGATTCACCCGGTGGGATTTCGTCAACCCGGGCAACCATGTGAAACCCATCCATGCGCTCTACCCTTTTGAAAGGATGCCTTGCGTGGTTATGACGCTGATCGCCGTGCCGCATAGGCGAGTCAGGGACACGCACTGCGGCCCTCGTCGCGTCGTGTGACGCCAACCGGATCACAATCGGAGCGTGAATTTTAACTCCGCGCCAGGCGCCAGACGCTCTTGCTCGAGAAATCCCGCGGCCGTTTGTATCACATACCTGGCATTCTCCGGAGGCGGGCCGTACAAGGGACAGGGATCCTGAGGGCAGGGATCCGCGCGTTCCACGAGGTGGACCACGTGCCGACTCTCGTCCACCCAAATCATATCGACCGGAATCTTGAAACCCTTGGTCCGGACCCGGTGGCGATCGGAGGTTTCGAAGATATACAGCATCCCCGAGTCCGGGGGCAATCCATCCCTGAACGCCAGTCCGAAAAGGAGCTTTTCCGGGGTATCGGCCACTTCGGCTTCGATCTCTTTCCCGCTTGGAAAGGTCACGATGATCGTGTCGGTGTCTTTCCGACCGGTCAGAAACAGGCTGCCGGCGATCAACACGAGCGACAGAACGAGGAGCACAAACACTCGACTCTGTTTCGGCGAGGATTTCGATGGCGTCGATTGTTCCACCTTGTCTCCTTCAACTGTCTCAAAGACCTAGGCCCAATGGCCCATACAGATCAACAACATGGGCCTTCTGATCGCCACTTTCGCTGTTGACTTGGAATAGAAGCCGGGTCTAAAATAAACCTATTCTGCCACACGAATATGGTCGGGGGCGCGCAGCGTTGTCAATACTGTTTGTAGGGAGGCTGGGGTTATGGCTCTCTTAATCACCGATGAATGTATCTCCTGCGGAGCCTGCTTGCCGGAATGCCCGAACGAGGCCATTTTCGAAACGCGGGGCGACGCGGAGAGCAAAGGTTACCACGTGGGTGACGGCCAAGGCGTGGGAGACAGTATCTACATCATCACCCATGATCGCTGTACCGAGTGCGTCGGCCATTTTGACGAGCCGCAGTGCGCCGCCGTCTGTCCGGTTGACAACTGCTGCATCTCGGATCCAGCCTATCCTGAAACCACCGAGGTTCTGCTCGAGAAAGCCAGGAAGCTGAATCCGGAGAAACACATTGATGACGCGAAGGTCTGGAGCGGCGTCAGGAGCTGAACGCCGTTGTCCGACCGCGCCACGGTTCTCACGACTGCAACAGACGTACGCACACGAAGCCCCATCCCAGACCGGGATGGGGCTTCGTTTTCCCAATTTGCAAGGGCGCTGGCTCCTCCCCGCAAACTCCACCACGACCGTTCCGACCTCGATTTCGCTAATCTTCATGCTATACTTATGTCGAACTGCCCTAATGGGCTGATTGCAATATAGGCCAGCGAGGGGATAGAAGAGAGGAGGATCGCTTTTACAGGATAGGCACGGAGGTTCAACCATGCGAACCAAATGGGCTTTCCTGTTGTGTCTGTGTGTGATCCTGTGGGCCGGAGCGCCCGTCCAAGCGACTACTGGCGACATCCCAGGGGTGATCGAAGGCTTCATGGCCACGCAATTCCCCAATGCTCGAAGCCACTTCTGGGTAGTGAATGGCACGCAGTGGCAGGCTGAGAACGAACTGGTCGTTGACCTCAATACGATCGTCACCGGCCTGTTCAGCCAGGCACCGACCGAAGACCGGTTCTTGTTGCTGATCGTGGGAGGAAAACTGGCCGCGGCGCAAAACATCCCGCTCGACGCGAGCGTGGACTGCCAGCCTGAACAAGCCTGAACCTGCTCTTCCCGCAAATCAAAACGCCCCGTCCGCCGTATCAAGGCGAACGGGGCGTTTTCGCTGATCGGCTGTACGCCGGATTTCCGTTAGCGGCCCAACGCCACAAACTTCCCACCAATGTGGCCCGGATGCAGGTGGCAGTTGTATTTGAACGTGCTCCCGGTGGTCGCGTAGAAGAGATCGCTGGTCGGGATCCCGATATACTTGGTCTCGCCAGGTTTCAGCACCAGTTTTATCTTCAGCACGCTTGGCGCCTCGAACGCCGCATCCGCCGTCATAAAGAAGCCGTGCTCGACGGTGGAATTATTCGTCACCTTCAACACCACTGGGTTTCCGGTACGGCTCTTAAAATCCACGACGGTCACGGGCGGGTACCAGACTTTGATGGTCCCAATTTCGATTGCCTGAATCTCCGCGTCAACCGTCAACTCCTTAAACGACTGACCAATTACGGAGCCGGTCTCCAGGTCGCCGACCTCGACGCCGCCCGCGTGGTGAGCAACCGAGGACGAGGCGCCACCTACAATGATGACAAGGCCGAAGAATACAGATAGGATGATCTTACCCATGGCCTACCTCCCTTAGAAGAAACACGATGTGATGAAGTTTGTGGATGAGAAATCCTTCAACCGACCTGCTTACATGGATTCTCGCTACGCGGCCGCCACCCAGCGCCGCCCCTTATAGCATAGGCCCCGCAGGGAAGCAAGACCGTTCTTTGACCTCGGCCGCTCCTCCCACTCAATCGAATTCTCAGAGGAATTTGACGCCGAGCAGGCCACGCCGGCCCTCTCACCGGTCGGGTGATGGGGCCATGGCGGGTGGTCCGCCATCCGTCATTTCTCCACCCATCAGCAGATCAAACGGAGCGTAGTCGTCGGTCAAGACAACCCCTAGGGGCCAGTCACGTTCACGTCGGGTGGCCAGCAGTCCCGGCACCTCGAACGGCATCCGACGTTGAGCCACGAGATCGGCCACCCGGGCGGCAAACTCTGGCTGGCGGATCATCGTCACGGGAACGCCGGCAAAAAAGATGAGGTTTTCCGCATTGGGCTGAGGGGTTTGCCAGGGGCCTTTCACGCCAAACGCCTCTATCACGGGAAAGACGGTCCTGAGCGTCGCCACCACCGCGTTGGCCCGTTGACGAGCCGGCCCATCGCCGGACGAGGACAGATTCACCGCCAACACGCCATCAGGATTCAGATGCGAGCGGACTTCAGAAAAGAATTCCCGGGTCGTCAGGTGAAAAGGGATCAAATGCCTGGCGAACACATCCAGCCAGATGACATCGTACCGCGCATCGGTGGTTCGAAGGAACACTCTGGCATCCTGGACGTGCATGCGGTGGCCTTGGGCCCCTGCATAACTGAAGTATTGTTCTGCCGCCCGGACCACCGAGGGATCCACCTCGACAATATCCAGTTCCAGGTCAGGCCAGCGACGGGCCAGCCACTTGGCGAGCGACCCCCCACCATGGCCTAGGATCAGCGCCCGCTTCGGAGCGGGGTGCAGCGCCAGAGCCGCCATCATCATTTGGCTATAGGGAAGGAACAACTCAACCGGCTCAACCCTCCACATCACGGCATGGAAGGTCCGGTCCAGAATCAGATAGCGCAACAGATCGTCATCCCGCACGCGGATTTGTTGGTACGGACTGTCCTCTTGATAGATCGGCGCGGGCAGCACCAGGACCGGATGCAGCGCCAGCCATCCCATCAGACCAAGGCCCCCGATCACCGGAGCCACCGTGCGAGCGCGGACCGCCGCCGCGCGCCACCACCACACCATCCCAAGCACGACCTGAATACCACCCAGCACCGCCACCAACGTCATACTGCCCAGCCAGGTCAACAAGTAGAAGGCGGTCCCCCAGGTGCCCACAAGACTTCCCAAGGTTGAGACCGCGATCATGCCGCCCGTGTGCCGCCCCAGATGCCCCATATCGCCGATCGAGAGGCGGAGCAGGGCGGGGAGCGCGCCACTCAGTCCAAACGCCGGGGGGGCCAATAGCAGGCTGGCGGCCAAACAGGGTCCCCACCGAGGGTCCTGGATCCATGCGGAGACCTTGAACATGACCGGCTGCCCCGCCCAGGCCAACAGGAACGTCCAAGCCCCTGAGGCCAGCAGGAGTCCCCCCACGACAGCCCCGCCCTGGTGACGGTCCGCGAGCCATCCCCCCATCGCATACCCACTGCTCATGGCCGCGAGAATCACCCCGATCAGCGCGCCCCAGACAAACAGCGAGTTTCCGAACACCGGGGCAAGCAGCCGGCTCCCGAGGATTTCCAGAGCCATGACGACCGCCCCGGCAATGAAGGCGGTCACAAACAGCCACAGACGGGACCACTGGGCCTTGCCGGATGGAGAGGTCATGCGCGAGGAATACCGGAGAGCGCGGGATGAGTTGCGGGAGGAAGCATAGGAGGCACGGATGGGATCAGAGCGTTCCCCAATTCTTAAAATAGCGGAGCAGGTCACGGACCGAAATCATCCCGACGATTTGGCCATCCTGGGTAATGGCCAGGTGTCTGATTCCTTTTTCGGCCATGAGATCGCTGGCATCATGGGCAGACCGGTCGATCTCGATCGTGATCACGGGACTGCTCATGACCGTGCGCACCCGTTCTTGCGCCGGATCGAGTCCCCCGGCCATCGCCTTTCGCACCAGGTCGGTCTCGCTGACGACGCCCAGGTAGACCCCCTGCTCGAAGACCAGCACCGCCCCGACCCGCGCATCGCGCATCAGACCGGCCGCCTCCGCCAGTGTCGCATCCGGGGCGATGGTGCGGATCTTGCGGTTCATCATCACAGCCAGGGGCCGCAACATCGCGCCGCTCTGTGCCGCCATGGGCTGAATCTCCTCCACTCTCTTGTCAAAGACGGCGAAATTGTACTGGACCGACCAGGGGGTGTCAATCGCAAGGGACGCGCTGTTCGCGGTTGTTTTCTTGCGGCGTCACGCCCTCCTTGTTATACTCACGCCCGGCTCGCTCCCTGACCGGTCTCGTCTCGGGATGCGGCAACGCAGTGGTCTCGACGGGAGGTCGTCCGTGCATATCAGCGTGATTGGAACCGGCTACGTCGGCTTGGTCACGGGGGCCTGTTTCGCCGAGTTCGGCCTCAACGTCATGTGCATGGATACGGATGCCCGGCGAATCGGCAGGCTGGAGAAAGGCGATGTGCCGTTCTACGAGCCGGGCTTGACGGAGCTGGTGGCTAAGGGGTTCCAAGAAAACCGCTTGGCCTTCACCACCGACATCGCCAAGGCGGTCGATCGGGCCCTGGTGATTTTCATCGCGGTGGGGACTCCCGCACGCACCGACGGGTCGGCCGATCTGTCCCACATTGAGGAGGTGGGACGCGGGATCGCTCGACACATGACCGGCTACAAGGTTATCGCCACCAAATCGACGGTCCCGGTGGGGACCGGAGAGAGACTTCGCGACGTGATCCGAACCCATCAGCCCGAACGGTGCCGGTTCGACATCGTATCCAATCCGGAATTTCTCCGGGAGGGCTCGGCCATTGAAGACTTCCTTCATCCAAACCGGATCGTGATCGGCGCCGACAGCCCCGAAGCGACCGCGATCATGAAAGACCTGTATCGCCCGCTGTACCTGATCGAAACCCCGTTCGTGGTCACCGATATTGCCTCGGCGGAGATGATTAAATACGCCTCGAACGTGTTTCTCGCCACCAAGGTCTCGTTCATTAACGAGATCGCCAACCTGTGCGAGCGGGTCGGCGCCGACGTCCAGGTCGTGGCCAAAGCGATGGGGCTCGACCAACGGATCGGTTCCAAATTCCTCCATGCCGGACCCGGGTTCGGCGGGTCCTGCTTCCCCAAAGACATCGCCGCGCTCATCCAAGTGGGCGAGCAGATCGGTTACGAGATGGAGATCGCCCGGGCGGCCGCCCGGGTCAACGCCCGTCAACGACTCCTGATGGTGGAAAAGATCCGTGAGACGCTCGGCGGACTGAAAGGGAAGACGGTGGCGCTGCTGGGGCTCTCATTCAAGCCGAATACCAACGATCTCAGGGAGGCGCCGGCCCTCACCATCGCCGAGCGACTGCTGGCGGAGGGCTGCGTCGTGCGCGTCTATGATCCGGCGGCTCTTGAGGAGGGGACCAAGATGCTGCCCGGCCTGCTTCCCTGCGCCGATGCCTATGATGCCGCACAGGGCGCCGAGGCGTTGATCCTCGTCACTGAGTGGAACCAGTTCCGCAACTTGAATTTTGAACGGGTGAAAGCGGCGTTGCGCCGTCCTGTTTTCATCGACCTGCGCAACGTGTACGAGCCGGACCGCATGGCCGCCCTGGGGTTCCGGTATGTCTCGGTAGGGCGACCAGAACGAGGACCGCGGGATAAGGACTGAGTGCTGAGCCTCAGTCCTCGAACCTCAGCCCTGCTGTTCGATTCGTTTGACCGATTCTGCGTCCTTCGGCTTGGGCTTGTACCCCATCCGATCCAGCACCTTCAGGATCCTGGTCTTGAGCCGTTCATCCGCTTCGCTCAAGGCCACGGCCAGGGGTTCGACGGCCGGCTTCCCGATCTTTCGGATGATCTCGGTCGCGGACTGACGTAATTCGTCTTCCTCCGACACCAGCAGCGGAATCAACGAGGGAACCGACACGCCCCCCAATTTGATGAGCGAATCGTACGCCCGCTGCCGCACATCGCCGACTTCGTCGGTCAGCGCTTCAACAAGCGGCCCGACCGCTCTCTGATCCTTGAGCTCTCCGAGCGACTCCACGGCGTATTTGCGGTTGAGCCAGTGGGTGTCTTTCATGTCCAGGAGCATGGCATCCGCCTTGGCGGTGTTGGGATCCTTGGCGCGGATCCGAAAACTTTTCGCGACGCGTTTCCCGCCCTCCTCCACAACCCGGATCGTGGCGCCATCGCCGGGCTTGATCTTCCGGAGCTCCTCAACCGCTTCGTCCGCGACATCCAGGAGCACGGTCTTCCCATCGTAGGCCAGCAACTCCACTTCCAGTTGCTTCGCCTCCAGGTTTACCGACACCACTTTCTCGGTGACAAGGTTGAACCCGTCTTTCTTGGCCCCGCCCTTGGGGCCGATCTGAACAAGCTTGATCGGTTGAGCTTCGTCAGCCATGT
>CAYJUP010000003.1:0-3978 GCA_964373365.1 uncultured Nitrospiraceae bacterium | reverse complement strand
GTCCCAGACTGGCCGCCGCGTGATCACGCAGGGCCTCGTTCTCGTCCTGCAAGGCGGAAAGCAATTGGTCAATCCGATCAGCCTGCCGATCGGCACGGTCCGTGTCACTCATTCTCGTCGTCCTTCCCTGACTGCACGCCTTCCTCACCGGCTTGCACAGCCAACGCCTTGAGCTTATCCACAATCACGCCCGCATTATACGAGACCAGCCCATCGCGGTCATTCTTCAACCCCTCAAAAAATGGCATATGAGGACCCAGCACCTCGACGTTTTTCACCTTTGCCAGCGCTTCCATTGCAAAGATCCGTAACGGACGAATCGGGATGGCATCGAGATAGAGATCCACCGGACGCGCATCTCCAATCAAGCCTAACGATTTTAACGAGATCTCCTTGACGCCGGTATCTTTATCCTCCTTGAGCCGTTTCATGAGGGGCTCCACGGCCCGGACATCGGCGATCTTGCCCAGCAAGTCCGCCGCCGCCTCCCGCACAAGCCAATCCTCGTCCTCAAGGTACTCGATCAGGATCTCGACGCTCGGGCGGCCGATCCCCAGCAACTCGATCACGGCGGCCATCCTGGCCTCCTCACGCTGGCTGGAATCCTCGACAGCGCGGAGCGCGTCAACCGTCTGATTGATCTTGTCTCGGACGGCGCCCAGCTTCTTCAGCGTACGCACCGCAACATCTTGGAGCGCCGGATCCCCCATCGCGTCCACGAACGCATCCGCTGAGCGAGGGTCCAGCAGGTGCTCCAAAATCGTCGCCGCGGTCAGCCGAGCTTCTTCATCGGGATGCTTGAGCATCGCGGTCAATGGCTCGATAGCGTTGGGGATCACGCCGAGCAGACTGGTCACCAAGCGCCGTGGCTCCTCCTCTTTCAGCTCGTGCAGATCCTGCACCAGGGCCGAGGCCGCCGCGGTATCCAGGACGCCGGCCATCTGCTCCAAGGCGAGCGCACCGGCCTTGCGGACGGCCGCATCCTCGTCCCGGAGTAAGCGTACCAACGGTACCCCTCCCCGAGGATCCTTGATGCGCGCCAACATGCCCGCGGCTTCCATCTTCAGCGCCGAGCTGCCGGTTTCCAGGGCGTGGATCAGCCCGTCCACCGCTTTCGGGCCGCCCGCCAGGCACTTAGCCGTGGCGCGCATTCGTCGCCAGTCCTCCTCGTGGGTCAGTTCCGAGATCAGCGTTTCCAGCGATTCTTTCGGCATCGGTTTATGAGGAAGGCTATGGGCACTAGGCTAGAGGCAATGGGCCGGATCCTTCCCTCTTACCTATAGCCTATCGCCTATGACATTTTGCCTCTAGCCCCTAGCCTCGCGCCTCTTGTTATATCCGGCCGGGTCTCCAGCCCAACTGCGCCAGCGTTTCCTTTACATGAAAGAGGATGTTCTCGTCCCGTTCCTTTTTCAGGACGTCGAGGAGGAACGGGATCGCCGGGGGGCCAAACTTGCTCAGGGTCGCGGCGGCTTCTGCACGGATGACGGTGTTTTGCAAGGCCGCGACGAGGGTGGGAATCGTGGCTTCGTCCCGGATCTGTGCAAGCGCTTTGACGGCCGCCTCCATCGCAAACATCTCCTCGTCCCACCGGTCGCCACATCCATCGAGCGGCCTGCTGTTGGCCGGCCTGTTCGATCCGGTCACCACTGCGACCAGCGCCGGCACCGCCCGCCGGTCTCCGATTTTCCCCAGCGCTTCGACCGCCTGGGGGCGGACATCCAGGTCGGTCATCGCGGTGAGCAGGAACTCCACCGCCCGAGGATCGCCAATCTCGCCTAGAGAACGGGCCGCATCCGTTCTCACCGCCGCATCGCGATCATTGAACAGCACATGCAGCAAGGGCTCCACCACGTCGGGCGACTTGATCTTGCCCAGCGCCTCCACCGTATGCAGCCGGACTAGCCATTCGTCGTGCTTCAGTGCCTCCAGCAACAGGGGGACCGCGGCTTTCCCGAGCAGGGCCAGCGCATTGGCCGCATCCACCCGCACCGCCTTGACCTTGTCGTGCAGCAAGGGCATGAGGGGCTTGACCGCCTTGGGGTCACCGATACGCCCCAAGGCCTTCGACGCGTGCATCCTGACGATCCAGTCGGGGCTCTCCAACGCGGCGATCAACGGGTCGACGACGCGGGCATCCCCGATCACCGTAAGAATCGCCGCGGCCGACTCCTGAAGAGTGAGATCGCGGTCTTTGAGACAGGCGGCCAACGCCATGACGGAGGCCTCCCCGATCGCCGTCAACGCAGCGATCGCGGCGTCGCGCACCGATCGGTCAGGGTCTCTAAGCGCCGCCACGAGAGGGACAACGGCCCGCGTGTCGCGGGACGACCCAAGCGCTGTGGCTGCCTCCTCGCGGACGGACCAGTCCTCGTCCTTCAGGGCTGCAATCTGTTCGGCAACGCTGTCCGCCATCGCTGATGACCCGCTTCCTTAGGACACGTGTAGCTCGCAGCAAACAGCCCGTAGTCTAGCAGAGCTGTCCGCTCTTGGCTCTTCACTATTTTAAGACGGTAGCACAGGCTTTTTCGGACGGTCAACAGGAATCCTGGCATGAGGATTGCGTTTCACCGCGGTTCCTCCTCCATCCTCTGTCTTGACAGTCGCCACTCAAGGCGCTTAGGATAGAGTTGTTCGTACCATCCTTGCAGTCGCACTTCTCTCACCCCAAGCATCCACAAGGCGTTCGACCGTTCCTAAAAGGGGGCCATTCAATGAAAAGGCTATTGACCACTCACAATGGGAGCCTGATGGGACTCCTCGTGATGTCCCTCGCACTGCTCGTGGGTGTGAGCATGACCGCGGGCCTGTCCTCCACAGCCTACGCGTACGAGGTCTGGATCACGGACCAATCGGATACGGCCAAGGAAAGCGGAGGTTTCCTGTACATCTACGATGGGGCACAGTTAGCGGCCAAGCCCGCCGCCGCGAAACCCTCCGTCACCATGGACCTCGGCGGCGACATTAATAAGTTCTGTGAGGAGGCCACAAAGAAGCCGGTCCGCCGCCCGCACATGCTGTTCTTCACCGCGGACCAATCGCACGCCATCCTCTCGTTCCTCAGCGGGCAGGTGCTATTCATGGACGCCACCACCAGGAAACCGGAGGCGTGCCTCAACATGGGCAAGAACGTCCATGCGGCCTGGCCCACGCCTGACCAGAAGATGGCGATCGCCGCCAACATCGCGGAGAAGAAGTTCATCCGGATCTGGACGGACTACAAGGACCACAAATTCAGCTTCGATCCGGAGAAGGACGTGATGAATCTGGGGGCAATGGAAAGCGGAGAGCGTCCGGACACGGCCCCGATCTGTCCGATCACCGAAAACACCAGCAAGTACGCCTTCGTCACGCTGCGCGGCGGCGGGCTCCTCGTCGTGGATGTCACCGAGACGCCGATGAAGGTGGTCACGACCCTGACCAATGTTCAGATCCACCCGGCTGGCTGCGGCGGTGTACAGGTGGGGAACACCGTGTACATCAACTCGGGCGGCGGCTGGCCGGTGGCTCCCCTGTCCTACGACGTCTATGCCCTGAATATCTCAGATCTGCCGAAGTCGGTCTCGGTCAAGCTGATTACATCTCGCGATGAAAAGTTCGCGGATTCGCACGGCATGGCGAAGGTGGGCCGCTATCTCTGGAGCGCGGACCGCGCCGGGAATAACATCGAAGTCATCGACACCGTGAGCGACCTGAGTGTGGGTTCCATCGACCTGGCCGGCTCGGTCAGCGACGACCCGGCTCCGGACCTTCTCGACGTGTCGCCGGACGCCGCCTATGTCTTCCTGGGCACGCGCGGGCCGAATCCGCTGACAGGGAACGACAAGGACGTGAACAACGCGAAGGGCTCGACCCCGGGGGTCGGCGTCATCAAGGTCACGGACGGCGGAAAAGGCGGCGAGTTCGTGGGCGTGGCGCGGATCACCAACATGAAGGACGGGAAGGAGACCGCCGACACGCACGGGCTGGCGGTGCGAA
>CAYJUP010000002.1:630-46188 GCA_964373365.1 uncultured Nitrospiraceae bacterium | reverse complement strand
GTGAGTCATTCACGGCCTCGGAACGATTTCGTCTTCGTGTACCTCTTCTCGGTCTTGATCCTGATTCGAAATTCGTTTACCCTAGGGCTCCGCCGTCCCGTCTCGTTGAATGGCAAGCAGTGGCTCCGTGGGGCCCAAGGAGGTGTCATGGGAGAAACGAGGGAATCATCGGGGAAAGTGAACATCGATCAGGAGTTGTTGGCGATCCTCTGCTGCCCTGAAACGAAGCAGGATGTGGCTCTCGCCGACAACGCGCTCATCGCCCGGTTGAATGACCGGATCGCGAGGAGGGAGCTGAAGAATAAAGCCGGCCAGCCCGTGAGCGAGAGACTTGATGGCGGCCTGATTCGCGCCGACAAAAAAATCCTCTACCCGATCCGGGAGGATATCCCGGTCATGCTCATTGAAGAGGGGATTCCGATCGAGGGCCTCGCCTGATTCCGGTCACACAGCTTCTCTGGCCACCTCATCCGTCGCACAACCGTGGCTCGACTCTAACGCCCCGGGCCACATGCTGATGCCGCTCCGCTCTCTACAGTCCTAAGCCAGATCCTAGAAGCACAGCACCGGATAGCTGTGGAGACACGTGGGATCGCCACAGAGCCGGAAGGCAGGGTTGAAAGGCCTGCCGATTCGGAGGAGCCCGTCGACCGGCTGCTCGCGCAGAACCGGATCCCGACGATGGGGAAGGAATCCGTTGCAGGACCGATCACGGAATAAACAGCCGAACCTCAGCTTGCTCCTTGTCGGTCTTGGAGCCAGTGGAAGTCCCGCACTGCATACACAGGTATTCGTACAGGTTGCCGGCTGGGAGGACGAGAAGCAGCCGCTCGCGGGTCGGCGTGGCCTGCCGACACTTTGGGCAGTAGAGCAGGGAGGCCCGAAAGGACCCGTACTGGTCCGGCGGTGACGGATGAGTCCCCTCCCCCGGAGAAAGACCGCTCGGCGGCACGCCGCGGCGGGGACCAGAGGAAGGCGGCCACGCGCTGAAGCTTGGGCCCTTGGGACGAGGAGGACGCACGCGCGGATTCTATCCAAAAACATTTTCCTCGGTCAAGCAGACCGCCAACCGAGAGGCGTTAGGAAGGCCAGCGGCACCAGATTGGGGGAATCACCCTGGAAGAGGAAGACTATGTTGGGGTTCCGGCCAGGTATTTCTTCAGGCAGTCCGGGCAGACACTTTGGCTCACCTGCACATCCTGATGCTGTTTAAGATATTGATCGACATTGGACCAATTGCCTTTAACATCTCGGATCTTTTTACAGGTCGGACACACAGGCAACAAGCCTTGCAATGTCCTGATCTGCTCCTTCGCCTCCTTGTGCAACAGAATGAGAAACGCCGTGATCCAGATCGCGATGATCGCGATCACGCGATTGACAAATGACATCCAGTGATCCCCCCCAGCAATATGATAGGAGAAAAGACCCAGAAGAGACAGCCCAGAACACACCAGTGCGACAATGATCGTGAACGCGCGTTGGGGCGAGCCCAAGGAAATCAAGACCAGCGCCACATACAAAGTCGAAATGCTCACGCCGACAGGATACTGGAGGTCCACGGCGTACACCCCGACGGCGAGGACAAGAAACAGCACAATGAACTTGGCCGTGGGCGACAAATTCATGGTGTCCATCGCGTCCCGTTGAATACTCGCTCTTGGATCGTCATCCGCAGAAGGGTAACAGGATTGCCCGATTTCGACCTTACGGCTCTACAGGGTCCATGCTAGCAAAAGATATTCCACAAGAGAGGTGAAGACAAGCAAATTGTTTGTTCAGGAAGGACCGCGCCTCAGACACAACGAGCATGACCACCGCCGAGTGCTCGGCGAAGTCGCCACTTATTTACAGAAAGTTCTTGCCCCATCGCCTCTTCTTGTCTATAGAGAGAGAGCAGATGTTCGCGGTAATCAGGAGGGGTTTCCCTGATGGCACAGCCGCTTCGGTGTCCACAGTGTGGAAAGGATGCCGTTCTCAGATCCCAAAGTTTCTCGTTCAGGGAGCGAATCCTCTCCGTTCTCTTATTCTGCCCATTTCGCTGTCAGCTCTGCAGTCACCGATTTCTGGCCTTTCGATGGGGCCGATGCTATCCCACGCATCTAGTGGACCGACGAGAGCATACGCGCATTCCGGTCCGATTCTCACTGGCCTTCTCAGGAGGGCGTATCCGTGGAGAGGGGACCGTGCTCAATATTTCCATAGGAGGCTGCCTGATCCAGAGCGACGCGCCGGCGCGCGCAGACGAGATCTATTACTTGAAGCTCTTTATTGCTGAGCAGGAGCTCCCTATTGAGGAGGCGGCGATCGTTCGGTCCGTCAGGGCCAAGAGTATTGGGCTTAAGTTTCTTCGCACGGCTCGTGACAACAAGCGCCTGCTAGAGTTTCTGCGTGAGCGGGCTGGAGAAATGGAAAGTTCCCAGCATGCCTAACATGGCAGCAGACCTCTGCCGGCGGCCAGAGCAGGAAGAAGGAAGGGCGGGCCCGCCAGTTGAAAACTCATGGCGACGCGCGCAAAATAGCGCGGCGTCGTTGACGTTCAGATGCTGAGGCCTCACCCGGAGGCTGCTATGCCGCCGAAAAAGAAGCGGGCGAGAAAACAACGGCGGTCGAGCCCAGCGAGCGCCACGAACCGTCGCCTGTATGAGCTGGCCGAAGCGCTGGATATCATGTTGCCGGAACTGACCGCCCGCCTCGCGGCTGTGGAGCACCTGCTGGTCGAGAAGCGGCTCTGCACGCATGACGATCTTGTCCGATCACGCGAGTTCGTGGACCTGCGGCGGAGCGAACACTGATTGGGGAGACCGTGAGGGTGAGTGCCTCTAGCCCGTCTTTGTCCTGCTTTTGACGACCCACCAGACGGAACGAACGAGCTGCACCGCGACATACACCGACAGTCCAACCAAAAGCCCGTGAACGCCCTCATCGCTCCACGGCCACCGCTCCGGCGCGTGTAGGATCACGCCGAGCACGATGTGGCCGCCGAGCCCCAGGCAAATTGCGAAAATAATCCATTCACGGACCATCCTGGTCCTACGCGGTGTCTCCATTCCACCAGCCTAAAACGGACTCGTTGAATTGGGTTACCTGAGGGGCCAGCTTCCAGGAACGGTGGGACCGAGAACGCACGTGCCCCCGCCTGTGAGGTCAGACCGAACTTTTTGAGGACTCAATCTCGGTGACAGTAATGAGACTCGAGAGATAGTCCGATACAAAGGTCAGGGCCTCTTCTCGACCGTCAGCCCGCCGACCCTTCTCGCGGCGCTGCACCGAGAGCTCATGATCCAGGTCCGACTTCACATCGCTCAGCACCCGTTGCAGCGAGGAGGGTGTCAGGTTGGCATCCATATCTTCCAGCTCCTGGCAGCGATCAAGGACCCAATTGAGACCCTCGATTCTCCCGGCGTAATGTTCTTGGTCGGCCGCGTCGAGTCGGGCCATCGTGGTGGCAAAGGTCTGCGCCTCGTAGACCAAGTTGTAGAAGCTCGTCACCGCTCTCTGCAATGTCGGATTCATGCGTCTCCTCGTCCCAAGGGTAGAGTTTGCTCATTATACATGAGTGCGAGGCCGTCACAAGCTGTTTTTTCTGATAGTTAGGTGAAGAGCAGGTCGTGGAATTCGGACATAAATCCGTAATAGAGCGGGGCAAAATCCTTGAGGCTCTGCGGACTGGTCTCCTTCAGGCGTTTAAAGAAGAAGACCTGATGGCGGGGATCGAGTTGCTCGAGCAGTTGACCCAGTTAGGCCATCGTGTA
The DNA here is from genome assembly GCA_964373365.1 of uncultured Nitrospiraceae bacterium. Classification (GTDB taxonomy): domain Bacteria; phylum Nitrospirota; class Nitrospiria; order Nitrospirales; family Nitrospiraceae; genus CAYJUP01. The sequence continues at coordinate 42,433 of CAYJUP010000002.1, read as the reverse complement.
ACTGCCGGCCGCAACACTCAGCACATAGTGCACCAGCCGTTCAACAAACTGTTCGGCCACATAATCGCTGGAGAGCAGCCCCGCCGGCACTTTGCCGGTCGCCAAAAATTCGTGAAAGGGGACCGCCTGGGCGGCAAACGGAATCGGCGTGAGTGGCGGTATTGCCATCAGTCCCTCAGAACGGAAGCCACGGGCGGCCGCGCACGCCATCACTCTACTCAAGGCTCGGCTAGGCGTCAAGCATTCCCAAGCAGGACTCTTCGTCGAGAAAAACGGACCGCTGGCGTAGGGACTGCAGCCTGATCATGTCGAGCAATGCCGCCGTGGGATCCGGAATGTCCGACGTGCGCCATGTCCGTTCGCAACGTGGTGAGGCTTGCTGGACAACCGGAATAGTGGCTCGGCGATCGGCTTGACAGGGGGTGGAACGGCCAGTAGAATCGATTGCCTTCGATTCGAGAGCGGGAATAGCTCAGTGGTAGAGCATCGCCTTGCCAAGGCGAGGGTCGCGGGTTCAAATCCCGTTTCCCGCTCCATTAGATTCTGTCTGCAGGAACCCGCGACATTTCTCAATCGGTGAGAAACTTTCCGCTCTTCCTCACGTTCGCTTCACCGCACGAAGCCCCGCCAGAAGGTCGTCTACCCGCTGCAGGTCTTCGGACGAGAGCGGGACCTGTCCAAACCGAACCCGGCAATAGAGCTCGGTCAGCGGTTGGACGAACCGACTGGCGTTGGACCACTCTCGGTCCACCAGTCTGGCGAATTCCATCGGCGCCGCGCCGGGGGCCTTGCTCACGCCACGAGACTCCAGGAGCCGCAGCATCCGACCATACAACCGCATCGCTGTGGCCTGCCGCGGAGTGCGTAGCATGAGTTGCCCGCGTCTGACCCGGGCTCTCACTCTTATCCACGCGATCACGATGAGCCCGGCAAGTCCCGCACCTCCCACCACCCCAACGAGCAGCCAATCTGAAGCGCGCAAGAATTCGGCGACTCGTGCCCGGCCAGCCGCGACCCATCGGAGGGCAGTGGCCAGCGATGCCGAGACCTGCGAACGCACTTTGTCGCTGCGCTCACGGATGTCCTGGGCGACCGCCATCTGGTCACGGAAGCTATAGAGGATCACGAAGCGGTCCCATTTCAGCCGGATCGAGTCCACGACCCTGCCGAGCATTGACCAGAGGGGGCTCGTTACGGCCGCGGTCACGCTGGGGGTCGGATCAAATGTAATCCACCCGGAGCGTGGGAAAAACACCTCGACCCAGGCATGGGCATCCCGCTGACGGACCGTATAGTAGTTGCCAAAGTCGTTCCACTCGCCAGGAAGAAACCCGGTGACCAGACGAGTCGGAATGCCCAACGCTCGGAGCATCACCACCATCGCTGTCGCATAGTGCTCGCAATAGCCGCTCTTGCGGGTGAACAGAAACTCTTCAACCGGGCTCTCGGGAACGGTTATTCCCACATCGAGGCTGTATCGGTAATCCTCTCGAAGGTGGCGTTCGACGGCGATGGCCATCTCGTAGGGAGTCTGAGCTTGTCTGACCACCGCCCGGGCCAGCTCCGCGACTCTCGGGCTCAACCCCGGCAGTTGAAGAAAATGCTCCTTCACATGGCTCGGATAGGAGAAGGTCTTCGCGGTTCGTTCCTCTTCCAGCAGGTTCGACGGGATCGAGTGCGCGCTGTACTGAAACCGCGTAGAAGGGAGATAGGGCAAATAAAGATTTCCCATGCCATCCACCAGCATCAAGAAGAAAAGGCCCTTCACCGAGTCCACAACGGGAACGCCGAACAGCGCAGACGTATCGAGGGCTTCGACAAGCACCTCTTGGCGGAGGCCTGTCTGCTCCGTACTTGATGGCTCTGTCGCAACTACGATGTGGACGCCGTCCTGAGTCCGTCCTACAACATGTCGACGGGCTAAGCTGTTGGCCCAGGAACGACCGTTGTACACGTCATAGGCCGCGCCCCGAAAATACAGGCGCTCCGCAACGGGGCCCTTCTGGTCCGGGAACTCGACCCGCATGACGACCGTCTCATCCAGTTTGATGGAACCGATGATGCCCAAGTCCACCTGTTCGGAAAAGCCGGACGTCCGGATGAGTTCGGCCCTGTTTTTTTGGAAAAACCCGGCCCCGATGCGCGGGATTACGAAGAAGATGGCCAGCGTGAGGCAGAACGCCCCCACCGCAATCCCGTTCGTGGTCCAGAAAAACCGGCCCGTGATGGGTCCCGGTGTGCGAACCGGGTCCATCGGTCCACCGGTCGGTTGCAAGATGGCGTGCGCTTCCTCCGCTTCATTTCTCAAGTGGTAGAGCAGCAAGGTCCAGATTGCCGCGAGCAGATACGCGACAAAGACGGCTCCGTACCAGAGTTCCACCGTCAGGGCCGCCGCGGACAGAATCTCCAACAAGCTGATGGCGTAGAGATGCAGGAAATCTTTGCGTTGCTGCAAGGTCAAAAGCTTGTTCACCATCAAGAGGATCAGGAAATGGACGCCTGCCGGCAGCAGGTCCTCCGAGATCCAGAGGAAATCCACCCCGAAGGCGACAAAGGCCGCGATGATGAGGGCATTCCAGGCCTCACGTGAGAGTCGAAAAATGAGCCAGTCCGCGCCCCACCCGACGACGTGCGCGAGGCTGACCGCCAGTGAAACCAGTCCGAGCCCGACCAACCCGATCGGCAGCTGGCCGGTCAGGATCAGGCCGGTGAAACCCGACGCAGCCAACAGGACGGAGCTGAGTCGAAATGCGCGCTCGAGGTTCATGGGAGATCACCTGCCCGCAACACACGACTCACGCCACGGCACTCGGCTGTGAGTCGGGGATCGGCCCAGGGCAGGACCAGGATGGTTAATTCGCCCATCGCCGTCCGCTCTCCGAGTGTCCGAAATCCCTCCGGCATTGGCGCAGACTCCAAGACAGGAGTCGGATGACAGAGGCCCAGCACGCGAAAGATTTGGTAGAGGTGCGCCATCCCGATTCCATGCGGAATCTCCCGGTCACCGATGAGTACACGAATCGCGTAGGACCGTGCGTGGAAGAAGGATGCCAGCGACGCGGTGAGGCCCACCGCCTGTTCAAACGAGTGTTCCCCGGGAGAAGACGGTGCACCGCTGATCTCCCGGCCTTCGGGCACAGCGGTGGGCAGGGCAATCGACACGTGCCGTTGGTCCTCAGCCTCGGTTTCCTTGACCATGAGCCTGGCCTGGCGCGCCGAGGTCTTCCAATGGATACTCCGCGAATCGTCACCGGGCTGGTACCGCCGGAGATTGTACAAGGCCACACCCTGTCCCCGCCGGGGCGTGGGCTTGTCATGGCCCAGCGCGGTGAGATCCCGAACCAGCACATCCGGCAGCGGTGTGAGCTCGGGGTAGACCACCAGGTCGGCCCCAAGCGGGAGGGTCGCCGCCTTAATGAAGAGGCCGAACGGAAAGCGTGTGAGCAACTTGATTCCTTCCATCCGGTAACGGCCCCGCCGCGCGATCAGGAGCGGATATGACTGAAGCGTCCCGGCTCGCGGCGGCACGTGAAGGAGGTGAATGCCGCGATCCACGGCGACCCCCGCCACAACGTCCATGACCCGCAGCGAGAACGTCGGCACCCGCGGCTTCCGGTTGGTGATGGAGAGGGCGGCTGTGGTTGGACGGTTGGCGAAGATGTGCTTTGGCACCCGTCTGCGGATGGTGAGCTGCTTGAGACATTGCTCCGACAGGATGCCCGACATGACGATGAGGCTGAGCATCATCGCCAGCAGGAGGTACAGCAGGTTATTGCCGGTATTGATGGCGGCGACGCCGACCGCCAAACTGAGCAGGACGAACCGCGTCCCTTCGGAGGTAAGGCGAATGGATCGGTAGCGGTAGAACCAGCGGAAAAACTCGCGGACCCGTTCAAAGCGCATCAGAGGCCATCAACGGAAGGCATGAGGCTAGAGGGAAGATATTTCGACCTATCGCCGCTTGCCCTTTGCCTCTAGCCTGCATCCTTACAGTGGAACGGGGACTGACTCCACAATATCCTGGATGACTCTCTCGGCCTCTTCGAAGCACTGCCCTCGAGCGCCTTGGCTCGTGCCGAGCATGACCCGGTGCGACAGGACGACAGGGGCCAAGTCCTTGATATCGTCAGGGAGGCAGAAGTCGCGGTCTCGAACCAGGGCCAGCGCCTTCGCCGCCTTGTGCAGCGCCATGGCGCCACGGGTACTGACCCCGAGAGACAGCAGGTCGCTTCGGCGGGTCTCGGAGACAATGGCCAGGAGATAGTCCATGAGACTGTCGTCGAGACGGACCTTCTCCACCCCGTTCTGGAGGTCGAGCACTTCCTCAACCGAGAGCACCGGCTGCAATTCATCGGCGGGATGAAGAAACTTCTGCCGGTCCAAGACCTTCTTTTCCTCCGAGGGATCGGGATACCCGATCCGGATCCGCATCAGAAACCGATCGAGTTGCGACTCCGGCAACGGAAAGGTGCCGTGATACTCCACCGGATTTTGCGTGGCGATGACCATGAACGGCTGGGGCAGGAGACGGGTCTGGCTGTCCACCGACACCTGGGCATCGTTCATCGCCTCCAGCAGGCAACTTTGAGTCTTCGGGGTGGTGCGGTTGATCTCATCCGCCAGCACGATGTTGGCAAAGATCGGCCCCGGCCTGAACTCGAAGGCCTGCTTCTGCTGATGGAAGATCGACACCCCCAGGATGTCGGACGGCAGGAGGTCGCTCGTGAACTGGATCCGTTTGAATGAGCAATCCAAAGAACGGGCCAGGCTGTGGGCCAGGGTGGTCTTGCCCACCCCGGGAACATCCTCGATCAAGAGATGCCCGCGGGCGAGGAGCGAGACGACGGTCAGTTCGATCGCCTGGGCTTTCCCCTTGATGACTCGCTCAATATTGGCCCGAATCGCCTGGATCTTCCTTGTTGCGTCCATGGTCGGAAAAGCTGAGGTTATCACCGTCGACAATCGCTGGCAAATGCATGATCGATGCGTGGAAAGTCTATCAGACGCCCTGCAGACCGTCAATTTTCTCGGGCGAGCACGCGTCTAGGCTGGCGTTCACGCTATACAAAAGCGTCAGAAAGAGTGCCCCTAGCTGCGTGCCCCGGAGCCGCGCTCCGCGTCGAGATCGCTTGCGTCTGGCACCAAGATCAGAAACCAGGGCGGTTCTTCGGCGGTCATGTCTTTGAAGAGACGGGCGGTCTGGCTGGCCGGCAACCCTTCGAAGACGGCCCCGCGACGGACCTCCACATACCGAAAGCGATAGTGGCGGTTCTGCGCAGCAGGTTCACCCAGTATACGGGGGATGTCCTGCCTCAGATGGGTGAGATCCGAAAGAATCAGGGACTCACCGACCGGCAGCGAGGACAGCCTGGCATGCACCGCGCCGAACAAATCTGCGATGATCGAGGGAGTGAAGATCACATCCGGCGGCCGTAGGCGCGCATCGGCCAGGAGTTGGGACAGAATCTCCCAGAAGACCTCGATATCCACCGACGATAGGACGCATAGCTTGCCTCGCCTGGAGATCAGATCCAGCAGCGCGAGAGGCCCCCGGATCTCGAATTTCCAAGAAGGAAACAGGAGCGCCCGTCCGGCATGCAGCACTTCCAAGGCCTCTTCACCCTCCACTCGGACGGTTCGAAATTCTCCTTTTGTCTTCCTGAGGTGCGCGTCGATGATCGGTCGCGACACCCGTGCGGGTTCATACGCGAACGTGGGGGTGGCAGGGGCGTGGCAGGTGACGATCGTGTAGCAGGGCCACAGGCTCGTGACCTTCTCCAACTCGAACATGTCCTGATTCCCCCAGAACCGAAAGTGAAGGCCCGGGGATGGATGGTGCCGGAGGTTCTCCAAGCGGTCCTGATCGACGTGCAAGCGACCGCCCAGTTTGGACCCGGGCCGAAGCCGGTCAATGCAGTGCAGCGTCAGACCTTTGTGTTGCGAGCTGAGGCGGAGCAGGTACTGTTCCACTAGCTCGGCAGCAAATGAAAGGTCGCCGGCGCCCAACTCAAGCAGGGACGCCGCCTCCGCCTCAAGCAGCAGGTCGAACGGGTTGCCACAGCCGCGGACAAACTGCTCGATCTGAGCGGGGGTGAAGGTCGAAACCGCCGCCGGGGCGTCCTCATTCGCCAGCCCGAACAGGACACACAGCGTGCGGACGGCTTTGGTGCGGGAAAGACCGGTGAGCTGCTTGAGCGCCTCTCCGGGAAGAACCTGGATGCGATCGGCTGTCCCACCGCGAAGCCCGCTGATCAGCGCGTCGCGCAATTCGTGCGGGAGGGAGGATGCGTGAATGGCGGCAACCAACCGCTTCAGCGTGAACTGAACCTGCGACGGCCCCACCAAACGACGTGAAGAGTCCCACCCCTCCTGATTCGTCTCCCGGGAACGCTTCAGTCGTGCTCTGAACTCGGCGAGCAGCTGCGGCTCAAGAGCCATCAGGACTCAACGGGGGTGGGCTGTGCTCAAGACCGCCCGATACATCCCTTGCCAGAGGCCATGCCACTTCTCCATGGCCAGCAGCGCGGCGGCACGAACCTTGTCCCGTTGCTCATCCAGATCCGCATACCCGGCCACGGCGGTCCGCAACCAGTCGCCATGGTGCAGCTCCTCGAACAGATGGGTTTCAAAAAACCGGATGTCTTCGAGGGAGAGGTCCGGAAAGGTCAGGAGACCGCTGTACAGATAGCGGTACGTCAGGCCGGCCGTCGTTTCGATGCCGAAGGAGGCTCCGAGCGCCGACGGCAGGTCACCGCGCAGGAAAATTTCTCCGACGGTGTCGACATAGTCCTGCGCTTCCGGGCAGAGCCGTTCCTGAGCGAGCAGGCGGCGATCGATTCCCAACCGATCCACCAGCCGCAACATCTGCGCGGAATGCACGTTCTCCGGAACCCCTTGGCCGTATTCCGAATAGAGCACCCGCATCAGTTCCAGACCGATAGCCTCATCCTTGTCCGAGAGGTTGTACAGGAGGCCGATCAGGATCTTCCGAAAGCGGATGCCGAAGGTGTACCACTGCCTGATGAAGCGCCTCAATTGTTCCTTGGTCACACCTCGTTGAAAGGCCTCAACAAAAGGGTTCGTGTGGACGGGGAGCGCCCGCAGCTCGCGCTCCAATCCGTCGAGAAACTGGTTGCCGGAGAGTCTGGTCGAGCTTTCTGGCATTCGATAACCGTCGCTGCGTTGGATTCCTAAATCTGAGTGATAAGAGCGAGGATAGCCCCTGCCTCTTCACCCCGTCAAGATCGCGGACTTGCTGTGAAGCGAGGGGTGTGCTAGGTAAAGCGAATGGTCTCCCACAGTCTGTGCACCAGGCCCCGTCAAGGGTTTGGGCGTTCTTTTCTCGTGATTGTCGTGATCCCGCTGGCCAGCCTGACGCTGGTCAGTGTGACAGAGCCCCTGTCGGCCGACCGTCAATCTGCGTCGGTTGACAGCCCAGTTTCCCAGACGTTCCAAGAAGGCCAGGTGCTTGAAGCCAGGACCGGTCGCCCAATCGCCGTCGAGGATTGGATCACCGACCTTGCCTCTCGAGACGTCATCTACCTTGGAGAAGAACACCGGAACCGGTCCCATGTCGAGGCCGCGCTCAGGATTCTCCAGGGGCTCCTGGCAAAGGGTCGGCGGCCGGCGTTGGGCCTTGAGATGTTCGGATGGGACGGACAGGCAGGCCTGGATCGCTATCTCTCGGATCGAGAGACAGGCCGGGATCACTTCCTGCAAGAGGCTCGCTGGGAGGAGAACTGGGGAGGCGCCTACGACGACTACGAGCCGCTCATCAGCTTTGCCCGAGACCGACACGTCCCGGTGTTCGCCTTAAACCCGCCGAGGGCGCTGGTGCGACGGGTCGCCTCGCAGGGGCTGGATCGGGCCCTCGCTGATCCTGACATGAGCCGATGGGGAATGCGGAACGAACCGCTCCCCGACGAACCGGCCTATCGCGAGATCATCCTCAAACAGATCCGCCTCTGCCACGCAGGTCTCTCGGACGAGGCGTACCAACGCATGTACGAGGCCTCCGTCTTTCGTGACGAAGGCATGGCCAAGACCATCACCGATCACCTCGGTCGCACGCAGGACGGAGTGGATCCGCAGGCAGGTCCCATCGTCAGCTATACGGGCGGAGGCCATGTCCAATACCAGTTGCCGGTGCCCAACCGCGTCCTGCGACGACGGACCGTCCCGGTCAGACAAACCACCGTCTACATGACCGCGTACGAGCCCGGTCGCGTGGACGAGGTCCGCGAACTCATCCGAGACGCGATCGCGGACTACGTCTGGCTGACGCCCCTCGGCGCCCACGGCTCTCCACGACGTTGCCGATAAAGTGGGCAATAGGCGATGGGCGATGGGCTAAGGGAGGCTAACACAGAGAGAAAGTGAGATGGCTCTGGGACCGTCTCAGAAGGGTGTTTTGCTCAACTGGTCGGGTACACTCTTCGCCCATAGCCTATCGCCTATAGCCCATAGCCTGATACATCCAGGAGGAAGATATGGCCGATCAGGTTGTCATCGCTCAACGCAGTCCCTACGTGATGGAAGTCGGACCGGGCACGGTGTATTGGTGTCGGTGCGGACGGTCCAAGACCCAACCATTCTGTGATGGCTCGCACACGGGCACGTCCTTCGCCCCGGAAGAAGTCGAGTTCAAGGAAAAAAAGCGGGTGGCCTTCTGCGGGTGCAAACACACGAAAAAGCCGCCGTTCTGTGACGGGACCCATTCGTGCATCTGAAGCCACGAAGAATGCTGAGCACTGAATGCTGAATGGACCTTCCCCCGTCCTGACACATCTCTGAGATGACAACGGAAGCAGTAGGCTGGCGCTCTCTCTAAGACCCCATGACCCTGCTCAGCAGCGGCGAGCATCTGGCCAAGATCAACCGAAACGCACATACCACTGCCTGTAGTCATCTCACGAAGGTTGACCCGGTCTTGCGCCGAATCATCGCGCGCGTGGGACCGTGCACCCTGAGGCCACGTCGCCAGTACTTCGCAACCCTCTGCGACTCGATCATCTCCCAGCAACTCTCCACCAAAGTCGCCGAGGTCATTTTCAACCGCTTTGTCGCGTTGTACGCACAGCGTCGTCCCGCGCCCCGCGCGGTGGCAAGGACGCCGGCGCACCAGTTACGCGCCGTCGGCCTCTCGGGCCAGAAGGCCACGTACTTGAAAGACCTGGCGGCGGGATTTCTGGAAGGTAGGATTCAACCGAGCCGATTCGCGCGGCTCTCCAACGAGGAAATCATCGCGGCGCTGGTCTCGCTTCGGGGCATCGGACGATGGACGGCGGAAATGTTTTTGATTTTCTCGCTGAACCGCCCCGACGTGTTGCCGGTGGACGACTTGGGCATCAAGAAGGCAATCCAGCGGGCATACAGGTTGCGCGTACTTCCCGGCTCGGCCACGATCAGAAAGATCGGCGCACCCTGGCGTCCCTATGAAACGATCGCCTGCTGGTATTTGTGGAGAAGCCTCGCCAAAGGTTGAGGGCAACCTCACGAGGCGGGAGGAGCGGGCTTGGCCGTGAGCCGCATCACAAGGACGTACAGTGCGCAGAGCACGAGGGCGAAGCCGCCGACCAACCAGGAACGCTCCCGCAACACTTGGACGAGCAAGGTGGGATCATTGATCAGGTCCGGCTGATCGCCCAGCAGATTCCCACCGAACCACGCCAGGACCCAGCACCAGAGAGCGGCTCCTACCACGGTCATCAGGCTATAGAGCCCGAATGGCATGCGGACGATGCCGGCCGGAATGCCGATCAAGTGGCGAACCACTGGGACCAGTCGGGCGAAAAAGACCCCCCCGGCTTCATAGCGCGCGAGCCAGCGCTCCGCACGCAGGAGTTTGTCCTCCGGACAGAAGACGTAGTTGCCATAGCGCACCAGCAACGGTCGGCCCAGCCACCGTGCCACCCAGTAGCTCGCTGCCGCACCGAGGTAGCTGCCCAGCGTGCCGGCCAGCACCACCCCACCGAAGCTGTATCGGCCCTGCACCGCCCAGTAGGCAGCGGGCGGGATGACAATCTCGCTCGGGATCGGCACCACGGAACTCTCGAGAGCCATCAAAAGAACAATGCCGGGGTATCCCCAGTCATGGACCCACTGAAACCAAATCCCCACCCAGTTCGACATGTGTACGGTTCTCCGATCAGATAGGGTAGCGATTGTACCCGGAAGCGGGTCGCAGCGCCAGAAAAGGCTGAAGATGTGCGACCGATCAGGGCCGATGCATTGCCTCCTTGCATGACGCACATGAAGTTCTGTACAATCCGCGCCGTTCGCCGGCTGGGTTTTCGCACCAAGGCCTCAATTTACAAGGAGGGCCTTCCCATGAGAAGAGTATTTACGGAGGTCTCGGGCGTCTGCGGATTGGTCGTCTTGAGCGCGTCGCTTGCGCTGGCCAGTGAGGGCGCAGCTAAGCCGCCAGACTATAGCGGCATCACCTACGTGTACTACGCGGTGATCGCGCTTGTCCTCGGTTACGGCGTCTACGACACCTTCTTCAAAAAGTCCTGACCCTTCTTCAGAGTTTCTCCAACCATCCGATCAACTCTGCTCCCGCGCTTGCCGGATCAGGTCCGGCAACGCGCGGCGGGGCGGTGTGTTCCCTGACACCCCCTCTCAGGTCTCTGGCTTGACCAGCAGGGGCTCCAGTGTCTTCAGCAGATGATCCACGATTACACGGTATCCCGCTTCCGTAGGATGGATGCCGTCGGCCTGATTGAGCGCCTCGCGGGCCGCCACGCCTTCCAGAAAAAACGGCATCAGCTTCAAACGATACGTCCGTGCTAATTCCGGGAAGAGCGCAGCAAAGCGTGTGGTGTAGTCGGCACCGTAGTTCGGAGGGAGTTTCATGCCGGCCAGCACCACCATCACGCCGGCGGCCTGCAACCGTTGGATGATTCGTTCGAGGTTCGCGCGCGTCTCGCGCAGATCAATCCCGCGAAGCCCATCGTTGGCGCCCAGTTCCAGGATCACAATTGCCGGCTTGTTGTGCAGCACCCAATCCACCCGGCGAACGCCGCCCGCGGTCGTATCGCCGCTGACGCCCGCGTTGATCACCCGATAGCGATAGCCGGCTGCATCCAGTTTCCGCTGGAGCTGTGATGGGTAGGCTTCTTCCGGTGACACACCTAACCCCGATGTCAGACTATTCCCGAACGCCACAATGCGCAGCCGCTCATCACGCGACAGGTCACTGCTGCGTCCAGGTTGACCGGTGACATCGGTCCCCAAACGCTGACCAAACCCCTCACGAGGTTCGCTGGACGCCGGTGGCGGGGGGGATTGGGACGAGACCGGCTCCGACGCCGGCTCGCACCCGAACAACCCCAGCGAGATCATCGCTAGAACTAGGAGCGCTCGTCGTCCGTAGAGTGAAATAGTATGAGGGATGGGAAAGACCATACAGTATAATACCGTTCGACCGGTGCACTTTCCAAATCGCGAGAGAGCATGATCACTGTAAGAAATCTCACGATGCGCCTCACCGCGGGTGGACACGCCGTGACGATCCTGGAAGGCGTGACGTTCGAGGTGCCCGAGAAACAGGTGGTCGCGATCACGGGACCATCAGGCAGCGGCAAATCCACGCTATTGGGATTGATTGCCGGGCTCGACAAACCGACAGCCGGTTCGATCATGCTGGATGGCGTGGAGATCACGACTCTGTCAGAGAACCAGATGGCCCGCTATCGGAGACAGAAGATCGGATACATCTTTCAGTCTTTCCACCTGATCCCCACGCTGACCGCCCTCGAGAATGTGGCGGTCCCACTGGAATTGACCGGCGATGATCAACCCAACGCGCGCGCAGCCGAGCTGCTTGCTGAGGTAGGGCTTCAGGACCGACAGGACCATTATCCGGTGCAACTCTCCGGGGGCGAGCAACAGCGCGTGGCGGTGGCCCGCGCCTTCGCCTGCCGTCCGCCGATCCTGCTGGCGGACGAACCCACCGGCAATCTCGACTCCGCCACCGGCCGCCAGGTCATTGACCTGCTCCTGTCGCTGAACCGCGATCACGGCAGCACGCTGGTGCTCGTCACGCACGATCCAGAGCTGGCCGCCTACGCGGAACGGATCATCTCCCTCCGCGACGGCCGGATCGAATCGGACAAACAAACAGGACGCTAGCGCGATGCTATTTTCACTGAGGATGGCCTGGCGGGAAACGCGCGCGGCGTGGCGCCACTTCCTCTATTTCTTCGTCTGCATCGCCTTGGGTGTCGGCGCGCTGGTGGGCGTCGCCCTGTTCTCGGCCAATGTTGAGCGGGCCGTCACGCGCGAAGCACGCGGCCTGATGGCTGGCGATCTGGAGGTCCGCCTGTCGCGCCCCATGAGCGAGAAAGGGGAGACAGTGCTCCAGTCGCTCACAAGCCGTGGGATCGCGACGATACATGTGAGCGAATTGGCGGGCATGGCGGTGATCGCGGATGGCGGACGGACGCAACAGACGCAGATTGTTGAGCTCAAGGCGGTCGAGGCTGGCTATCCGTTCTATGGTGTCTTGCGACTTGAACCCGACCGGCCGCTGCCCGAGTTGCTCACGCCTCCCGCTTCGGCTTGTGCTGAGCCTCACGGCACTCCCCGCATACCTATCCCAACGCCTCACGCCTTACGCCTCACGCCTCACGGCACCTGTTTCGGTGCGGTTGTTCAGGAATCGCTGCTGATCCGGCTGGGCTTGTCGGTCGGCCATCGCGTCAAGGTCGGCGAGGCCGTCTTCACGATCACCGGCATCCTGCGCAAGGAACCGGACCGCGTGGCGGGCCCCTTCAACCTGGGGCCGCGCGTGATGGTCTCGCGCGAAGGGCTGGCCGCAGCGGAGTTGATAAAACCAGGCAGCCGCGTCCGCGAACGGTATCTGCTGAAGCTGCCGCCGTCCATGGCAGCGCAGCCGTTGCTGTACGAGCTGCGCGGCCGCCTGGCCGGCGAGTCCGCCCGCGTCACCATCTATCGCGAGGCGCAGCCGCAGCTCAAGCAATTCCTGGATCAGCTCACGCGCTACCTCGGCCTGATCGGGCTGACCGCGCTGTTCGTCGGCGGCATCGGCGTCGCCACCACCATTCAGGCCTTCCTGCGCGAGAAGCTACACACGATCGCAATCCTGAAAACAGTGGGCGCGGATTCGGGCACAGTCGTCCGGACGTATCTGCTGCAAGCCCTGCTGCTTGGCCTGATTGGGAGCCTGGCCGGCGCTGCGATGGGAGCAAGCCTCCAGCACGCCATGCCGCCGCTTGTGACCGGCTTGTTCGGTGCCGACCTGATGGCGCAGCTTGAGTTTACGAGCGCCCTGAGCCTGTCGTCTGTGCTCCCCATGCTGAAAGGGATCGCGCTGGGCGTCCTGACCACGCTGCTCTTTACGCTCTGGCCCTTGCTGGGCATCCGCGAGATCAGCCCCTCGCGCATTTTTCGGCGAGAGGTGCAGCCATCTGACACAGCGACGAGAGCAGGCTCTCCAGTTTGGACATTGAGCGGACGACAGGGTTTATGGACCGCCGACCCCCTGCGCGTGCTGACGGCCCTGGGCATTGCGGTGGGGTTAGCGGGCCTGGCCATCTGGCAAGCCGGCTCGTGGCGGATTGGGTTGCTGTTTATCGGCGCGCTGGCCGCCGCAGTGGCTTCGCTCACGCTCGCGGCGTTGCTCCTGGTCCGTGTTCTCAAGGCGCTTCCCGGCCCCCGTTCGCTCGCCATCCGTCATGCGATCGGCAACCTGCATCGGCCCGGGAGTCAAGCCGTCGGCGTGATGGTATCAGTGGGGATCGGCGTCATGGTCATCGTGGCAGTCTCGATCCTGGAGCGTTCGTTGGTGAACCAGGTCGGGGAGAGCCGTCCCCTTGACTCGCCATCATTCTTCTTTATTGATATCCAGCCGGACCAGAAGGACGCCTTCCTGCGCCTGATCCATGACCGGACGGCAGATCCCATGCCGCAGGCAACCCCGCTGGTCCGCTCGCGCCTACGCGCAATCAACGGACAGCCGATTCAGACTGATGAGGCACGAGCGCTGGCGTCGGGCAAGCACCAGGACAAGCGCAAGAACTGGTATCTCTCCCGCGAATATGTCCTGACCTTCCTCCAACATCTGCCGAAAGACAACACCGTGATCAAGGGCGACTGGTGGGAGCCGGGCCAGGAGTTCAATCAGCCGCTCGTCTCAATCGAGGAGGACGCAGCTCACAACCTGGGTGTGGATGTAGGCTCCTCAATCGAGTTTGAGATTCAGGGCGCGACGGTCACGGCGGAGGTGAGCAGCATCCGGAAGGTGGAGTGGGGAAACTTCTCGACGAACTTTTACATGATTCTCTCACCGGGGGCGCTGGAGGGTGCGCCGTTTACTTACGTGGCAACCGTGCGTATGCCATTGGAGCAAGAGGTCCCGCTGCAGCAAGCAGTGGTGGCTTCGTTTCCGAACGTCACCGCCATTAACATCGGCGATGTGCTGGACAGCTTCGCCCGTATCCTGGACCGCCTCGCGCTGGCCATCCGGGCGATTGCGGTCTTCTGCATGCTGGCCGGCGCGATCGTCATGGCCGCAGCCCTCGCCGCCACGCGTTACAGGCGTCTCTACGAGTCGGTCGTGCTGAAGGCTTTAGGGGCAACCCGCGGCTTGGTCGCACGGTCGTTTGCGGTCGAATATGCCCTGCTGGGCGCGGTGGCCGGCCTCATCGGGATCGTGCTCGCCAGCGCGCTCTCCTGGGCCGTGCTGCACTTCATCCTGGATCTTCCCTGGACACTCCAACCACGTATCTTGGCGACCGGCCTCGTACTGACAGTGATCCTGTCTCTCCTCGTGGGCTTCCTCAGCACCTTCCGCCTTCTGGGACAGCGCCCATTGACAGTGCTCCGGCACGAGTAGCCCAGAGACTTAGCAAGGACGGTGACAATTTACTAGCGGCCTAAAGAACCAATAGGGTCGCCAGCCAGAGAAACACTCCCATGCTGACAATATCGGTGGCGGTTGTCAGAAAGATGCTGGAGGCCGTGGCGGGATCGGCGCCGAGCTTCTTCAGCCCCAGCGGGATCAGCGCCCCGGACAGCCCGCTGGTCACACAACTGGCAACCATGGCCAGAAAAACTACAAATGCCAGCATCAGGCCCCTCTCGTGGTGTTGGATGGTGGTATAGAGATACATGCCCAGGGCTGCGGTGACGCCCACCAAGGTTCCGTTCAGCAAGCCCAGGAAGGTTTCCTTTGTCACGAGCCGCCTTCGGTTTCCCTCTTGGAGTTCACCGAGGGTCATCCCGCGCAAGGTGACCGCCAGGGCCTGACAGCCTGTGTTGCCCGATTGGCCGGCCAAGACCGGCAGGAACACCGCCAGGGCCACCACCTGTTCAATCGTCTCTTCGAACATTCCCACCACCGCGGCGGCCAGGAAGGCCGTGAGCAGATTGAGCTGCAGCCACGCGTGACGAAGCCTCAGGCTCCGCCGCCACGGAGTGGCCAGCCGGTCTTCGTTTTCCACACCGACCATGCGCCCCGGCTGGGCGCTGATTTGGATCGTCTGCTCCTGGAAGAGGACATACCCGCGCACCAGGCCGACCAGACGTCCCGCTTCATCGCAGACCGGATAGACCGGATAATGGCGGGTGACCACGAGCGGCATGGCATCGGCCACGTCCATCTGGGGGGTCAGATGGAACGGTTGCCGGAGCATAATCTCGCCTAAGCGCTGCGTCGGGGCCGCCAACAACAGGTCGCGCATGACGAGGACGCCCAGGAGCTTGCCCTCCTGATCGGCCACGTAGCCATAGGTGATAAACGCCCTCTTGACCAGCTCGCGCAGTTGCTCCACCGCCTGCGTGACTGTGAGGTCCGGGCTAAAGACGGCGATAGGTGGCTCCATCAGCCGGCCCACGCTCCCTTCGGGATACGCCTGGTTGCGTATCAATTGCTCGCGACGTTCCGCAGAGCCCGCCAACAGGATTGTCTTCCGGCGGTCCTCCTCAAATCGCAACAGGATGTTCAGCGCGCTGGAGGGGTTGAGCATCACCAACACCTTCGCGATCACCGCGTCGGATAGCTGGTCGAGAAGTTTGATCGCATCATCGGGGGCGCGCTGCTCCACCTCGGCAACCAGTTTCTTGAGCTGATTCTCCTCCAGTGTGGCAGGAGCGGTGGCTGAGGGAACGAGGTTGCTCTCCATCATAGACCTGTGGCTCCTCTGTGCCGTTCTCCGCATGGTGAACGGCGGGTTGAGATCCCGGTTCTGACGATTCTACCGCGAGGCGAAGCGCTTGAGATAGCTGCGGAGCGTCTCGCCATCGCGCTCGCGGAATGCCACGATGATGCGCAGTTGCTCGAGATACTGGTCCAGCGTTTTCCCGCCAAAATCGATTTTGCGCTCCGCAAAGAACTCCCGCACATCGCGCTCGAGCTCGGGCGTGGCCAGACCGATCACGCCCTCGCACATCCGGCGCAGCCCGTTCTTCGGGTACAGACGGTCCATCGTCTCCCAGTTCGTCTTGACGAAGTCCCAGGCGTGCTGACGCCCGTAGACGCCCATCAGCAGCGACCTGACCACGAACGGCCCATCTTGCGTCCGGATTTCACCGTTGACCGTGCGGGCCAGTGTCTGATCCAGCAGGACCGTCGGCTGGAAAGCGGCCAGGGCGTAAAGATAGCGCCGCTCCTCCTGCGGCGTGGCCGCCGAGCGAAAGCATTGGAGAAACTCGACGTACCGCGCGTCGTCCCCCACATGCGCCAGCACCGCGATGAGCGCCGGAAGCACGTTCGGATCAATGGCGTTCGAGCGGCGGGCGGCTCCGTCGCGTGTGTGTTCGGCATAGAGCTCGGCCGCGCGCGTCTGGACGATGCGGTCATTCCCGATCGTGCCGAGGGCGCGGAGCAGATCGCCTCGGAGCTGCCGGGTGAGCTCGCTCTCAGCGGGGTGAGCGACCCAGCCCAACTCGGCCACCGCGGGTCCGATCCGATCACGCACGAGCGCCTCAAGCGCCGGCCGATCGGCGGGTTCGATGATCCGGTTCAGCATGTGGAATGACTCGATCAGGAGGGCCCACACGTTCCTGTCCAGATCGGTACGGAACCGGGCGGTCAGCTCGAGGTAGTCGGGGAGCGGCATCAGCCCGGCCACCGCCGCCGCCCAGGCGTCGTTCACCACGTTGAACCGCTCGATCGCCGCCAGCCCGTCCGGCATCAAGCACAACACGCGCTGTAGGAGCGCGGGCGCGTAGCGCACGCGATAGAAACCGTGGCCGCCCTCGTTCACCAGCGCGGATTCGAAGCCCTCCGGCAGCTCGAGCCTCGTCTCAGCCTCCTTCAGGAGCATCCGGTGTGTGCGGGTCTTGCCGCGCGCCGTGATCCGTATCTGGATGGGCACGTGCCATCGCTGCTCTCGTTCGTTCTCCGGGCCTGCCGGGCTGAAGGATGACGGCAGATAGGTGAAGCGCTGTTGCGCGATGATTAACTGAACGCTTCGGCGGGAACTTCGGTCAAGATTGACACTGATGAGGGGGTACCCCGGCCGGAAGATCCAGCCGTTCATCACGGCCGGCACCGGTTGCTTCGCTGCACGTCCCAGCGCGGCCCACAGATCGCCGGTGTCGGCGTTCCCGTAGGCGTGCGTGCGCAGATAGTCGCGGACGCCGGCGCGAAACACGTCGGGGCCGAGATATTGCTCGAGCATCCGCAGCACAGAGGCGCCCTTTTCGTAGGTGAGTACATCGAACATCGCGTCAGCATCGTGCGGCGCACACACGGGATATTCGATCGGCCGCGTGCTGTGAAGGCCGTCGACAGCCAGCGCGGCGGCCCTTGAGAGACTGAACGTACTCCACCGCTGCCAGTCTGGCTTCCACGCATCGACCGCGAGCATCCCCATGAACGTGGCAAAGGCCTCATTGAGCCAGAGCCCGTTCCACCAGGTCATGGTCACCAGATCGCCGAACCACATGTGCGCGTTCTCATGCGCGACCACGTCGGCAATGCGCTCGAGTTCCGCGTGAGTGGCAGCCTGTTCGTCAACCAAGAGGGCGTTTTCCCGAAACGTGATGGCGCCGAGGTTCTCCATGGCGCCGGACGCAAAGTCCGGAATGGCCAGCAGGTCAAGCTTGTCACCCGGGTACGGCAGGCTGTAATAGTCCTCAAAAAACCGCAGTGAAAACGCCGCAATCACCTGTCCGAACGCAGCGAGACGGCGCTTTCCCTGCACGCACCAGACGCGAATGGGCGCTCGGCCAACCGACACCGCCTCGGTTGCTTCCATGTCCCCCACGATGAACGCGACCAGATAGGTGGACATGCGGATCGTGTCGCCGAACTGCACCATCTTCTTTCCGCCTTCGAGACGTTCCGTGGCTACGGCGGTATTCGACACCGCCGTCAGAGCGGGGTCGATCACGAGAGTGGACGAAAACACGGCTTTGAATGCCGGCTCGTCCCAACACGGGAAGGCGCGACGAGCGTCCGTCGCCTCGAACTGGGTGGCCGCCATGATGCGGGACGCGCCTGTCTGGTCCTTGTAGGTGCTTCGGTAAAAGCCTCGCAGCTTATCGTTCAGGACGCCCTTGAAGGAGAGCCGCAGTCGCCACGCGCCGGGCTTGAGCGTGTCGGGGAATCTCAGCCGACAGCGTTCGGTGGACTCCTCAATCTCCACGATTCCGCAAAGCGTGAGGCCCTCGTCGTTAGTGATCGCTGCCTCCGAGACCTGCAGTTCGGCCACGTTCAGCACGAGCTCCGACGTCGGCTCGCACACCGTCACCGTGACGGTTTCAACACCGGCAAACGTGCATGTCGTGAAGTCAGGTTCAAGGCGGAGATCATAGCGGGTCGGCACAACGTGTCGAGGCAGCCTGTACGGATCCACTGCTCTCCTCTGGAAGATGCGGGGTCTATCGTCTCGCTGCTGTCTGAACCTCGACCCCCCGGGGGGTCCCTACGATCAGAACCGTCGTCCGGCCCACAAAAAGGCCGTTCTCGACGACGCCGGGAATCCGGTTGAGCCGGGCCTCCAGCCCGGCCGGATCCTCGATCCGGTCAATATGAAGGTCCAGGATATAGTGACCGAACTCGGTCTTGAAGATTTGCCCGCCGCGTTCCCGAATCACGGCCTTTCCACCCAGCGCCTCGATCCGGCGTGCGGTGCTCCGCCAGCCGAACGGCACCACCTCGACAGGCAGCGGCACCGGATGACCAAGGACCGATGCTCGTTTGGTGTGATCCACGACGATAACGAGCTGCCGAGCAGCGGCCGCCACAATTTTTTCCCGCAGGAGGGCCCCGCCACCGCCTTTAATAAGATTGAGCTGCGAATCAACCTGATCCGCCCCGTCGATCGCCACGTCGATCGCCCAGGTATCCTCACTCGGGATCAGCGTGATGCCGGCGTTCGCGGCCAGTGCGGCCGTCTCCAGCGAGGTCGGCACGCCCCGGATGGCCAACCCCTCTCGCACACGCTCCGCAAGCGCCAGCACCACATACCGAGCGGTGGAACCGGTCCCCAGCCCCACCACATTCCCGTCATGGACGTACGCCACCGCCGCTTCCGCGGCCGAGCGCTTCAGCGCCTCGAGGTTATCCACCTGCTGCTTCACCGCGTGCCCTCGACCATCTGCGCTGCGACCGCCGCGGCGCCCAACAACGCGGTCTTCTGGTTCATGATGACGCGCACCGGGATCGTACCCAGGAGACGTTTATAGCGTCCCTTGCTTGAGAACGCGCGCATGAAGGTGCCGTCCTTCAGCTTCGTGAGCAGCTTGGGGGCGATCCCGCCGCCGACATAGACACCGTCCAATGCCAACGCTTTCAGCGCCAGATTCCCTGCTTCCGCCCCGTAAATGGAGGCAAAGAGGTCCAACGCCTGCACGCAGGTCTCCGCCTGCCCGCTCAACCCCAGTTCAGCGATGACGGCGGCGGGATCGCCCACCTTCAGACGTTCCGCCACCCAGGTGGGTTCGTTTTTCTTGGTGTCCCGAATGAATTCGTACACGGCGTGCAATCCCGCGCCGGACAGCACCCGTTCATAGCTCACGTGGAGATGGCTCGCCCGAAGGTACCGGAGTAGTTCGATTTCGAGATCGCTGGTCGGCGCGAAGTCCGCGTGTCCGCCTTCGGACGGCATCGGGCGATATCGAACGCCGTCCCAGAACAGGATCGATTCGCCCAACCCTGTGCCGGCTGCGACGAGCGCCATCGCACTTTTGGCGGAGGAAGGGGCGCCAGGGTTCAGCACTTCGGTTTCATCAGATCTCAGGACCAGGGCGCCGTGCGCCGTGGCCTCCAAATCGTTCAGTAAACGCACTTTCGCGATCTGGAAACGTTTGGCCAACTCGACGCCGTCCACGACCCACGGCAAATTCGTGGTCCGACACCGATTCTCGATGACCGGCCCGGCTACGCCGAAACAGGCCGCGTCGATCGAGGGCGTTTCCTCAGACGCGGGAGCATCGGATGGCTCGGATGATGTCTCTTCATCCTTAGACTTGACGGAATCTTTCGCGGGCGACTTCAGAAATTCGGCCAGCACATCTTCAAACGAGCTGAACTCGGCGCTGGCGAAGGTCCGTTCCCGCGCCGGCTCGACACGGTAGCCCTTCCAGTCAAACAGCGCTAAGTTCGTTTTCGTGCCGCCGATGTCTCCTGCGAGAATCATTCACTCCTCGTGAGAGACAACGCCTTGCTTGGCGACGGTGAGCGCGGACGCCGCCGCGCGATCCAAGAGCCAGATCAACCGCCCACTGACCGGCCTGATCAGCTTGGCCGGGACTCGACCGCCGTCCCGGTCTCGATCGTCGAGCACCGCGTGGACCGCGTCGGCCTTGGAAATCCCACTCACAAGAAACAATACCGTGCTGGCGTGGTTAATGGCCGGCGTCGTCAGCGTGAGCCGGTTCCTCACTCCGCGCGGCGCGAGGTTGGCCACCACCAGCCGCGTGCGTTCTTCCAACGCCGGCGTCCCCGCAAACAACGAGGCGGTATGGCCATCATCGCCCAGTCCGAGCAGGATGAGGTCAAAGCTGGGCGATGCAGGAGCGGAAGCGCCGAACTCCTTTCGGATCACGTCCTCATACTGGCGAGCCGCCTGATCGGGGTTACTGTCCTCACCGCGCATTCGGAAGACTCGCCCCGGCGCAATCTTCAACGGTCGAAGCAGGGACTCGTTCGCGATGCCGAAATTGCTGTCGGGATGATCGGGAGGGACGCAGCGCTCGTCACCAAAGAAGAGGTCCACGCGCGGCCACTCGAGCTGCCCGGAGAAGGCCGGAGACGCTAACATAGCGTACAGCACCTTGGGCGTGGACCCGCCTGACAATGCAACCCGAAACCGACCTCCGGCCGTGATCGCCTGCTGGCCAAGCCACACAAGCAGATCGGCCGCCTCGCACGCCAGTTCCTCGGCATCATCCACAATCCGGACTTCAGGCGCTGCGCTCATCTCAACCTTCTCAACCGGCGACCGCCCCTCTTGATGTCGCGGTTGGTCCGGCGACGCGCGCCTCCAGGTCTGCTGGATAGGCGCGCCAGCGCTCTAATTGTCGAAAGCCCCGATCGGCCGAGCCGCACGTGGACGACCGGTCGCTGATGAGCTTGAAGCGATTGATGGTCTCCCACCGCCTGCGACGCGGCCAATGTGCCAAACGTATAGGGCGCGCCCGGAATTTCGAGATCCGGGGTCATCTCTTCGAGGAGTTGTAGAAACAGCCCGGTGTTGGGCCCGCCCTTGTGAAGCTGGCCGGTTGAATGCAGATAGCGGGGCCCATACCCTGTCGTCGTGGCCAGGCGGTGCCTGACCAACACCGCCTTGCGGAGCGCGTTGAGGGCCGCATCAGCTTGTGCCGAGGGACGCATATAGGCCAAGACCGCGAGATATTTGCCCGGAGCCGCCTGAGCCAGGAGGTCGGCCAGATCGCCGTCCGTTTGCACGCGTGCCAACCGGCCGCGCGCCTGCACTTCCTTGAGAATCCGGCTCGTGTTCTCTTTGCTCTCCTGCACGTTGGGCTGGTCAAAGGGATGGATGCCCAGGAAATGGCTCGCGACCGCCGTGGCGAATTCCCAGCAGAAGAACTGGGCCGCCAGGTCGTATCGATCACGGAGCGTCAGCCGGAGGACCGGCTGCCCGGCTCGTTCCAACGCTCCCACATGGCGATCCCCATTCGCATTCGCGTCACCGTCGAGCCGCAGATACACGAACAGACGGTCATTGCCGTAGCTGGCCGGCGAGGCCATCGGTTCCTCGGCGATCGGGATCAACCCCTTGCCTTCTTTGCCGGTGCTCTCGGCCAGCAATTGCTCCACCCACAACCCGAACGCCTTCACCTTCGGGGAGGCGATCAGCGAGACCTTGTCCCGGCCGGATCGGCCCAGCATCCCCATCACCGCCCCGAGGTACGCCCCAGGATTGTCAGGCGGAGCCACGCTCGGGCCGCAAGCGCGCGCCATCTCGACCCCGCGGCCCACGAGCGTCTCCAGGTCCAGGCCCAGCAAGGCGGCCGGCACCAGTCCAAAATACGACAGCACGGAATACCGCCCTCCGATATCGGACGGATTGACAAAGGTGGTCCGGAAGCCGCGCGCGTGCGCCAAGGAGGCCAGGCTCGTGCCGGGATCGGTAATCGCGATGAACTGGGCTCCACCGGTGTTTCCGCGAGCGCGGGCCACCAGATCCCAGAAGTATGAAAACAGGGACATCACTTCCACCGTTCCGCCCGACTTACTGGCCAGAATGAACAGCGTCCGGGCAGGTCGGACGGACTTGGTGACCTCACGCACGGCACCGGGAACGGTGGAGTCCAGCACCCACAGACAAGGGAACCCGCGTGCCGATCCAAAGGTGCACCGCAGGACCTCCGGGCCGAGACTGCTGCCGCCCATGCCCAGCAGCACGACGTGACTGAAGCCGGCATCACGCACGGATTTGGCGAACGCGCGGAGCGAACCCGCCCGCTCCTGCATCTGCTCGGCCACCGTTAGCCAGCCGAGCCGATTCTCAATCTCCGTCGGCTCCGGCTTCCACAGCGTATGGTCCTTTGCCCAGAGACGAGCCACAATCCGTGTGCGCGCCATCTCGTCAAGAGCAGCCTCGACACCGGTCTGGAAGACTCCCAAGCTCGCGCTAATCTTGGTCACAAGCATCGTGCTCCCCCAAGCGCTGCACGGGATTATTGCGCAGGTCTATTTGCCTTGAGAAACTATCTTAGGCTGGCGCGGGGTAAAACGCAACCCGGCCTCCGAGACGGTTTGCCCCTCGCTCATGGGGAAACAGTGCTTCGAATGAGAAGTGGCATGCCCTCAGTGACGGACCACGCAAGCGACTGCGCGGCCTCCTGGGAAAGTGTGAGGCGAAGTCGAGGACCGGCGGCCTTCTGTTCAGGCGTGACCGCGGAACGGGTCCAGGACGCGAGGCGCGTCCCCCATTCTCGCAGATGGCTCTTCGCCCAGAGCCACGGCTGCTCTCGAACCGGCGGAGCCACAAAAAGGGTCAGGCTTGGATCGAAGGCCAGCGCATATTCTGCCGGCATATTCTGCAGCTCGATGAGGTCCTGCGAAGCCTCGTCTCCAGGGGTGGCCGTCGGACGGTCCACCGACGGACGGGCACGCAGGCGAAAGGCTCCCGCCGCCATGCCTCCTCCGGAAATGCGCCACGTCATGATGGGGAGTCGGTGCAGCTCGACGCCACGCCCTTTGATGGAGATCACTCGCTCTGATAAGTCCAGCAGCAAGTAGAGCTGCGGGCGGGCGGCCAGCTTGATCTCTTCTTCAAGAACCCGGGTTGCCTCTCGCAACGACTCAAGTTCGTTCGCCTTCGTGCCGCCTTGTGAGGAGGGACCCGCCGCGAGAGAGGGCGTGGAAAGCGACAGGACCACCAGGCATGCTGTGCAAAAGATTCTCCTAAGGTCCGTATTGGTAGGAGAAAGGCGAGCGTGTCGCCGCAGGAAGGAAGTGGTGCTCCGACACGATCCCATTAGAAAATCATGATGGGGGTCCCGATTTCCGAGAGCCTGTACACGCTTCGGAGGTCTTCATCGTTGAGGCGTATGCAGCCGTGCGTCACACTTTTCCCCAGAAGCCTGGTGTAAAGAGTCCCGTGAATGAAGTAGCCTTTGCCAAAGCCCAACGCATACTCTCCAAGAATGCCGCGCTCCACACGCTGAGCCGGATCAGCCGGCACCGCCAGCCCTTCTTCCAGAAACGCCCAGTCGGGCTTCACCCACACGGGATCAAGCAATCTTGATTGAATCATGAATTCGCCCCGCGGCGTGTCGAAGACCCATCGCGCGCCGGGACGGTCTGGATCATCCAGGATCGTGCCGCTCCCGGTCGAGGAAAGGGCCGTCAATAAGACCTCCTCGCGGCGCTTGACGTACAGCCGATTGCGGGCGGTGTCGACGACGATATAGCTCCCGACCGGGGCCAGGTCGGCCAGTTGCCGTTTGAGAGCCGCATGCCGCGCGCGCAAGCTCTCCGGAGGAAGGACTTCCCTCCGTTCTACGCCTGTTGCCCTGACCGTTTCTTCACGCGACGCCCCACTGTCGAACGGGGCAAGCGGCATGGCCCCGGCAAAAACCAGAACCGCAGCCCACGCGTTCTTCTTCAGCCACGGTCTCAGTACGAATTTCACAGACCACTAGCCTCGTTCGACATCCAGCTCTTTCGTGACATCCTGCGCATCGGCACCGTCTGCCTCCTGGTCCTCTCCGTTCCGCCCGATTCCGGCCAACGCGAGAGCCACGGAATTGGTCACCTCGACGGCCCCCACGATAGTCACCGGAGTGCTCACCTCAGTCTCATCAAACAACGCATCGATCTGGTGGTTGTCGAGCATGATACACCCGAGCGTCTGGCTCAGAAAAACGTTGTCCTCTCCGTGAATTTCAATCTGCCCGCCAATGAACGCTTCCGCCGGGATAGCCCCGGCGGTGCGGGCCACGTGGAAGCGACGGCGGTCTTCAGAATTTGGATAATCGAGCAACAAGGCGCGATAAAACCGGGTCTGACCTCGATCGCGTTTCATAATCACCCGGTATTGACCTTCCGGAGTCGCCCCATCGCCTTGATACCGCTTTTCCAGGATGCCATTATAGCCGAGTTTGACCGGAAACGAGACAACCCGGCGTCCATTCCGGTACAACGTCAGGAGTCGATCGGCCTTGCTGACCACGATGGCGGCGGCACGATGAATCCGCGACCACCCCACGGTGCGGTGCACCATGCGACGCCACACTCCTATCATGCGTTCGTCTGCGTAGCGTCCCAGTTCCGCGTTGAGCAGCGCCGACTGGGCATCCAGCAGCCGGGATGCCTCCTGGATCGCTTGCACGGAACGAGCATAGAGTCCCTGGTCTAAAAAGGAGCGCGCCTGCCTGATAACCAACTCGGTCTCAATGGGTTTCTGGCCAAGCACCACCCGGCTTCCCATCTCGTCGATCCGACGGACGAACACACGCAGCCGCTGTTCCATCAACGCCAGGCGCGCAACGGCATCGAGGCGCTCGGCTTCCTTTCTCTGGACAGCGGCCGACGCAGCCCGCGCGCCCTCTTCCTGTAACTGGCGCAGATCCTCCACAAGCGGATTGGATTCCCAAGGCCAGCGAATCACATCCTCTTCGGCAAGCAGTCGCCCCTTGACGGCCACCCAGCGCTCAACAAATCGCGCATACTCCTCTGGAGCAAACTCCGCCCCTTGGAGCTCCACGAGCTGACGATCCAAGGCTTCCACCGCCTGGAGAAGGTCCGGCGGAGCCTTCTGGACGCAGGCCGAAAGGCTGAGGATCAGGCAGAGTGCAATGGTGGTGGAACGCAGGACCGCTGGCATCGTGATTAACATCCTACTTCTTCGCCTTCTTCGCCGGGGCGCCCTTCTGGGCCTTGGGAACTCCGGCTTTCGCGAGCGCGAACCGGATCTCTGCCGAGACCGCTTGACTCTTGTCCTGGATCGCTTTGGCTTTGGCCTGGGCCGTCTTATAGTCACCGGCGTCAAGCGCGGCTTGCACCTCGGTCAGGGAGGTGCCCAACCCCTTCACGTCAGCCTTAATGGACTCCAGCGCCGCTCGGTCTTTCCCGACCGGAGCCTTGGCGACCAGATCCTGCGCGGTCTTGACCGCCTCCCGTGCGTCATGATGGGCTCGAATGGCCACCGCCTTGACTTCTTCCTTCTTTTTACCGACTTCGCCGATCACGCGCACCGCCTCGGTTTGTGCAGTCGTGAGCAACTGCTCGGCCTTGTCGTAATCGCGGAGCAAGGCCATTTTGGCATCCTGTTCAGCAATCTCGTTCTTGGCAGTGGTCAGCATACCTTCAATCTTAGCAAAATCTTCGGCCATATAGTCTGGCGCTTCGGCCGTTCGAGCCTCGTTGATCGCTTTTTCTGCAGCGGCGAGCTTGTCGGTCGGAGCCTTCGAGCACCCCACGGCCAATAAGAGAACCGGCGCGAGTGCGAATGTGAGCATGTGCCTCATTGACTATGTCCTCCTCTTCAGCCTTCAGTACAATCCAGGCCTGTACATGTTTCATGACAGACAAATTGGTTCACGCAACGCTTGGGAGCAACGACTGCGAATGCGGGGAAGGATGACCGGCAACCCCTTCGATCGAGTGCGGGTTCGCCCGAAGGGGGCCAGCCTCTCCTGTAAACCTGGATCACTTCTTGTCGGCCTTCTTCTTGGACTCCTTCTTCTTGGACTCCTTTTTCTCGGCCTTCTTGCCCTCGTCCTTTTTGCCTTCCTCCTTCTTCTCGGCCGGGGCCGGAGCAGCGGCAGGAGCAGCAGGCGCCGGGGCCGCCTTCTCATCGGCCTGGACAAACGTCACCGCGCTGAAGGTCAGTCCGATGACCAATGCCAGCATCGCCACAAACATCTTGTTCATCTTGTTCTCACCTCCTTCCCATCTAATCTCGCCTCAGACGAGGCGGTCGGTGAAACCTGAGAAAGGGTCAACCAGTCGCATACTGAGCAAGCTCGATGCCAGAAAGGACCGTTCAACATAAACCGGTTTGTCTCCGCATAGTTGTGTGCCCTTCACACTTCGGTCAAGGCGCGGCAGCCTCACTCCGATGTGGCGGAATGGCTCGGAGCAGACAAAACCGCCTCATCGTCCGGTCGATTGAGAGAGTGCAAGGTGCAGCAAGTGCAGGGCTGTGACCCGATCCCGATCCGTGTCTCGAAACGGAGCGGTGTCCGAATCACCCGCGCTCGGCCAGCCGGAATGTTCAGGGTGGAACGTGCGATTGACACGCCGGGATGCGGAACCTATAATGACGGCCTTTCGTGATTTGATCGGTTCAAGGAGAGCAACGATGTCCTTCACGTTTCAACAACCATCGAACTTAAAAAGAAAAAGGGATCACGGCTTCCGGAAGCGGATGAGCACGAAGAACGGTCGGAAGGTCTTGGCCCGACGGCGGGCCAAAGGGCGGGCGCGGCTCTCTGTTTGAGGGATGCACTGCGCATGTCGCGACCGCCGGGAGATCGTCACCTCTTCCTGCGGAGAAGCGCCGACATCGAACGTGTGAAAAAGGCTGGCCGCCGGTTTCAGACCCCTCTCTTCAATATGGTCTCCTTCGCGTCGGGGTCACCACACACCCGCGTCGGAATCGTGGTGAGTAAGCGCCTCGGCGGGGCCGTGACCCGAAATAGAGCCAAGCGCATTTTTAGGGAACTGGCAAGACAGGTGCGACAGCAGTTGGTGGAGGGACGAGACCTTCTGGTTTTCCCGAGACGCGAATCACTCCTCGCCCGCCCTCCGGTGCTTCGGGATGCGTGGAAGTCGGCCCTGCGGCATGAAGGCTTGCTGATATCCGAATCGGACCTGCGATGCGACAACTCTGTCTCGGTGTGATCGCGCTGTATCAGCGATGGGTCTCGCCTCTGTTTCCACCTGCCTGCCGATTTGAGCCCACCTGTTCCCGGTATGCATGCGAGGCGATCCGGCGGCACGGTGTGCTTGTGGGGCTGGGTTGGGCCGCGCGCCGGCTTCTGAAGTGTCATCCTTTCCACGCCGGCGGGATCGATCCCGTTCAATAGCCTGCTGCCACGGCGACGCGGCCGCGCGCCGCTCACCCGTGACAGGCGATTCATCCGTGAATGCGAACGCCGAAGGCCGAGATATGAACGAACGCTGCTCGAGTTCTCAGAACGCCTGATCCTGGAGTCACTGCGCTGATGGAAAAGAGAGTCGTTCTCTTCTTAATTCTCTCGCTCGCGATCATTCTCGGGTACGATTATCTGTTGAAGCTGATGGGGATCGTTCCCTCCCCCCCTCAGCCGGACCAGTCGCGTCCCGCCACCGCTCCCGGCGGACCGGCTACGGCCCCTGCCCAGGCC
The DNA here is from genome assembly GCA_964373365.1 of uncultured Nitrospiraceae bacterium. Classification (GTDB taxonomy): domain Bacteria; phylum Nitrospirota; class Nitrospiria; order Nitrospirales; family Nitrospiraceae; genus CAYJUP01. The sequence continues at coordinate 14,158 of CAYJUP010000002.1, read as the reverse complement.
CCCGCGGCAGGCCCAGGATCGCTCGCCGCGCCTTCTGGCGAGTCATCTCGGTCTCCCATTCCATCCGGCTCATCCGGGCGGCCGGATGAGAGGGTGGCGCTGTCTTCGTCTGAAGAGCAGACCGAGGAGGTGGCGACGGATCTGTTTCGGGCTGTCTTCACGAACCGTGGGGCCGCGATCAAGAGCTGGCAGCTAAACCGCTATACGACCACAAGCTCGGATGGCCCTCAGCCCATTCAGCTCATGTACGCGGAGGGAAAGTTTAAGAGGCCGTTGTCGATCCAATCGGCAGACCCGGTTCTCAGCAAGCAATTAACGGACGGGCTGTACCGCGTCGAGCGGGATTTCTCGACGCTTGATGCCTCCCACCCCGTTGGCCGTCTCACGTTCACCTATCGCGTCCCCGGAACCGACATGCGGGTAGAGAAACAGCTGACCTTCCACCACCACAGCTATCTGGTGGATGTCTCCGTGAAGACCGAAGGGCTGACCGGCGCCATCGATATCGGATTGGGCACAAACTTCGGGATCGTGGAATGGGGGGAAGGGTTTATCGGGCTGATCGGGCCTGCCTTGCTGGTGGACGATAAAATCGAGAAAGACACCCCCGACACACAACTGGAACGGAAGGGGTCGGTACGCTGGGTCGCCCTGCAGGACAAATATTTCCTGAGCGTCTTGATCCCTACCGGCGCATCCGCCGCAGTGGTGAAGAAAGAAGGAGAGAAACTCGTGTCAGCCGGCGTCCGGTTTGCCCCATCCGCCGCAAGGGGGGACGTCTCGTTGCAGGTGTACGCCGGCCCTAAGGAATTCAATACGCTGAAATCCTTGAACGTTGGCCTGGAAGACACGATCGATTTCGGTTGGTTCATTTACGGGAGCTGGGACATCGTTAGGGCGGTCGCTAAACCGCTCTTTTACGTCCTTCGTTTTCTCTACGACTACACCCATAACTACGGTCTGGCCATCATCCTGCTGACGGTCGGCATCAAGCTGCTTTTCGTCCCCTTGCAATACAAGAGCTATAAGTCCATGAAGGACATGCAGGTCGTCCAACCGAAGGTGGTCGCCCTCCAGGCCAAGTGCAAGGATGATCGCGAGCGGCTCAACCGGGAATTGATCAAACTCTACCGCGACCACAAGGTAAATCCCGTGGGGGGATGCCTCCCGATGCTGTTGCAGATGCCGGTGTTCGTGGCGCTCTTCAACATCCTCTACATGACCATTGATCTTCGCCAGGCGCCCTTTGTCCTCTGGATCACCGATCTGTCGGTCCAGGACCCGTACTACGTCCTTCCGGTGATCATGGGCGCCTCGATGGTGCTGCAGCAGAAGATCATGCCCACGACCATGGATCCCACCCAGGCGAAGATCATGCTGCTGTTGCCGGCCTTCCTGACTCTTCTGTTCTTGACCTTTCCGTCCGGTCTGGTGCTCTATTGGCTCACCAACAATGTCCTCACCATCGCCCAACAGTTTATTACGGACCGGTATATCTTCAAGAAACCCACGTTCTCTTCCCCGGGAGAGCCGGCCATAGAGACCGTCCCGGCCGACGGGCAGAAGCTGGCCGGCAAACGGAAAAAGGACAAGGTCGCGTCGAAGCCCGAAGCGGATAGCCAGGTCGAGACGTAAGCAGGCTGCAGCATGAGCGCAACGGGCGAAGATACGATCTGTGCCATCGCCACGCCGGTTGGAGAAGGCGGGATCGGCATTCTGCGGATCAGCGGTGAGAAGGCCATCGAAGTCGCGTCCGGCCTCGCACGTCTCCGGTCCGGCCAACCGCTCGCCTCGGTAAAAAGCCACACGCTTCATCATGCCGACATTCTTGAAACGGCAACTCCGCGGGACACCGGTCAACACTCTGCCTCTTCCCGTGCGCTGGACGAAGCGCTGATTGTCGTGATGCGCGCCCCCCATTCCTACACGGGCGAGGACGTCGTGGAGATTCACTGTCATGGCGGCCCCTTCGTCCTCCAAATCGTGTGCGAGACGGTGACCCGCCTGGGGGCCAGACTGGCCGAGCCGGGCGAGTTCACAAAGCGCGCGTTCCTCAACGGGCGGCTGGATCTGGCCCAGGCCGAGGCGGTCCTCGACACCATCCGCGCCAAAACCGCCGGCAGCCTCAGGATCGCGCAGGAACAACTGCGGGGAACCCTGTCAAAAGAGATCAACCGGATGCGGGAGGCGCTCATCCGCATGCTCGCGCACGTCGAGGCCGCCATCGACTTCACGGAGGAAGACATCACGTTTATCCAGCCGCAGGAACTCGCCGTAGGTCTCAAACAGACGATGGGCGAGATCGCCCGCCTCGCGGAAAGCTGTCAGGAGGGACGGATTCTGCGTGAGGGCGTGACCGCGGCGATTATCGGGCGGCCGAACGTTGGTAAGTCCAGTCTGTTGAATGCGCTCCTGAAAACCGATCGAGCGATCGTGACACCGGCTCCGGGGACCACCCGCGACGTTCTGGAGGAGGTTCTGAACATCAGAGGCGTCCCGGTCCGCCTGTGGGACACCGCGGGAGTTCGTCACACAGATGACCCGGTTGAGCAAGAGGGCGTTCGGCGCAGCAGGGCCGCCATGGAAGACGCGGAATTGCTGCTGGTCCTCCTGGACAGTTCGGTCCCGCTCAGTGAGGAGGACCGTGACCTTCTTGCACTTTGCGAGGGCAAGAAACGGCTGGTGGTGGTGAACAAGGCAGACCTGCCGCGCCACATTGATCCAACCGAACTGGTCGCGCTTGAGCATGCCACATCCACCTGCGCCGTCGTCTGGATCTCCGCCAAAACGGGTGCCGGCCTGGACGACCTGCGTGACCGCATTCGGACGATGACCCTGCGGGCTGACTTCGAACCGGGCGAGGCCGCCGTGGTCACGCGCTTGCGCCATCAGGCCGCCTTAGTGAGAGCCGGTGAGGCCTTGGCCAGCACCGTGGGATCCGTAGAGGCACGTCTCTCCGGAGAGTTCGTGGCTATGGATCTCCGAGCTGCCATCGATGCCCTCGGCGAAATCACCGGCGCGGTCAGCACGGATGACATTCTCGATCGCATTTTCAGCGAATTCTGCATAGGCAAATGATTAGGCGGGGCTATGAGCCGGATGGTCTTCCCTATAGCCACTAGCCTCTCACCCCCTGCCATGTGAGTTTGCGTATGGCCATCCAGTATGACGTGATAGTCGTGGGCGGAGGACACGCGGGGTGCGAAGCGGCGCTCGCGGCCGCCCGGATGGGCACACGCACCCTGCTGCTCACGATGGACGAGGACAGGATCGCCCAGATGTCCTGCAATCCGGCGGTCGGCGGCATTGCCAAAGGGCATTTGGTGAATGAGATCGACGCGCTCGGCGGAGAGATGGGTCGCAACACCGACTGCGCCGGCATCCAGTTCCGCATGATGAATACCAGCAAAGGGCCGGCGGTACGGGCGCTGCGAGCTCAATGCGATAAGAAGCTCTACCGCGGCGTGATGCAGGGGACGCTCCGCGCCCAACCCGGCCTGGAGATCGGCCGTGGGACGGTCGATCGCGTGGTGACGCGTGGAGGAGCCGTGACCGGCATTGTCACCGAAGCAGGCCAGGAGATCGCCGCGCGCGCGGTGATTCTGACATCAGGTACATTCCTTAAGGGTCTTATACATATCGGCTTGAGCCACTTCCCGGCCGGACGGGCCGGCGAGGCCTCGGCTGAGCACCTCTCTGACTGCATGCGAGACCTCGGGTTCGAACTGGGTCGCCTGAAGACCGGAACCCCGCCTCGATTGGATCGAGACACTATCAACTTCGATGTCATGATCCCTCAGCTCGGCGATGATCCGCCCCGTCCGTTTTCTTATCGGACCGAGCGGATCACCACGCCCCAGGTTCCCTGCCATCTGACATACACCAATCAGGAGACCCATGCGATCATCCGGGATAACCTGGACCGATCGCCCATGTACAGCGGCGTCATCGAGTCGGTGGGGCCTCGCTACTGTCCCTCGATCGAGGACAAGGTGGTCCGCTTTGCGGACAAGCCGCGACACCAGATCTTCATCGAGCCCGAGGGCTTGGACACCAATGAATATTATCCGAACGGGATTTCCACGAGCCTCCCGGTTGATGTCCAGGCTGCGATCCTCCGCACGATTCCCGGTTTAGAACACGCCAAGATGCTGAAGCCCGGCTATGCGGTGGAGTATGACTACTTCCCGCCCCGCCAACTCCATCCCACGCTGGAAACGAAATTGGTCTCCGGACTGTATCATGCGGGCCAGATCAACGGAACCTCCGGCTATGAAGAGGCGGCCGCGCAGGGGCTCATGGCGGGCATCAATGCGGTGCTGAAGCTGAGGGGCGAGCCTCCTCTGGTCTTGGATCGATCGCAGGCGTATATCGGAGTGTTGATCGACGACCTGATCACAAAGGATGCGCGTGAACCGTACCGCATGTTCACGTCCCGGGCCGAATACCGACTGCTCCTTCGACGGGACAACGCTGACCTTAGATTGATGGACACTGGCCATCAACTCGGTCTGGTTCCGGACACGGTCTATGCCCGATTTCTCGCAAAGCGCGAATCCATCAATCGAGAAGTCGCACGTCTGAAGGACACGCGACCGACCTGGACCGACGAGCTTCGAAACAAGTTTGCTGCCATGAAGTTGGAAGGGATCACGCCGGATCTGACCCTCGCTCATCTTTTGAAACGACCGGAACTGAGCTATAAGATGTTGGTTGACCTGACCGGCAGACCCGGAATTATTGATGAAGAAATTATAGAAGCAATTGAAATTACAGTTAAATATGATGGATACATCCGTCGACAACTTCAGCAAGTGGCCAGCTTTAAAAAGCTGGAGGAACGCCGCATCTCCCCGACATTTGAATACGACGCAGTGATCGGTTTTTCGCGAGAAGTGCTCGAGAAGCTCAAACGAGTCCGGCCAGCTTCCATTGGGCAAGCCTCTCGTATTTCAGGAATCACCCCAGCGGCCGTTTCCCTGTTACTCGTGGCCCTGGAACGAGCTCGCCGGCAAGGGCACTCGCCAATACCTGCCTGACATTCGCGACCGCTCGCCGCATACGTGACATGAGAGCAGTGAGGCGGGACCGGACTCATTGCTCGTACGCATAGCTATCCCCAGTACCATTCATCACTCAAATAACGCTTGACGCCGCTAGCCGTTTGTCGTAAATGTTCCACGTGGAACGGGCCAGACGGTGGACCGAATTATTAACTGCAGGCGCGTCAGAGCTCGGGGTCACGCTCACTGATCGTCAGGTAACAGAACTATTTGTTTACGGTAGAGAATTGAATAGATGGAATGAAAAAATCAATTTGACCGCGATCAGACAGGACAAGGAGGTTGCCGTCAAACATTTTCTTGATTCCCTCGCCTGCAGCAAAGCCCTGGTCCCGATATACGACCACTCATTACTTGACATCGGGACCGGCGCCGGATTTCCCGGTCTTCCATTGAAGATATTGCACCCCGAATTGGATCTGACTCTCCTCGAACCCAGTCTCAAAAAGACCGCCTTTCTTCGCCATCTGATTGGCACCCTTCATGTGAGGCAGACGGTTGTCATCTCAAAGAGAATCCAGGACGTCTGCAGAGAGCCTCAACACCAAGGCCGCTTTGCGTATGTGGTGACTCGGGCGCTCGGCATCGTCCAGGTCCTCCCGTTTATACAGCCCATCCTAGGAAAACGGGGCAGGCTGATTCTCTGTCGGGCAAAACCGCTCGATGATCGAATGGATCTGTGCGGTTTGAGAAAAACGAAAGAGCTCACGTATGATTTGCCGTATGGGTACGGGAAAAGAGTGCTGACGGTCCTAGAACAGGCCACCTCGCTCTGAGAAGACTGACTGTTCCACGTGGAACAGTGCGACTTTCCTGCATTGACGTTCTAGTAGAAAGGTTGATGGTGGCCAGAATTATTGCCGTAGCTAACCAGAAAGGTGGTGTAGGAAAAACAACCACTTCGGTGAATTTATCGGCTTCGCTCGCAATGGCTGACCGCTCTGTGCTGTTGGTAGATGTAGACCCCCAGGCCAATGCGACAAGCGGGCTGGGTATTGATCCACGGCGCTTGACTCAGACCGTATACGACTGCCTGACGAGAGGTGCAAAAGCCAAGGATGTAGTTCAAGCCAGTGCAGTCCCACGGCTTTCCATCATGCCATCCAATTTCGACCTTGCCGGAGCCGAGGTCGAACTCGTCACCGTTCCAGGGCGTGAAATGGTACTGAAGACTATCTTGGAGGAAATCCAACATCACTATAACTATCTCATCTTGGATTGCCCCCCCGCACTCGGCCTTCTGACAATCAACGCGCTGGTCGCAGCCTCCTCTGTCCTGGTGCCTGTGCAATGTGAATACTATGCGATGGAGGGTCTGGGTCGCCTGATGACCAACGTACGACGAGTTCAGGAAGCGTTCAATCCGGCTCTGGATCTTGAAGGCATCCTGCTCACCATGTATGACTCACGGAATAGTTTATCCCGCCAGGTCGCGGAGGAAATCAGAGGCCATTTTAAAGCCAAAGTGTATCGGAGCATCATTCCTCGAAACGTCACGCTCGCTGAAGCGCCAAGCTACGGACGCCCCGTGATGCTCTACAATGCCGCCTCGGCCGGATCGCAGGCCTACCTTGAATTGTCAAAGGAGATTCTCAACCATGGAGAAAAAAGCGCTCGGTAAAGGGCTGGAAGCTTTGCTGCCGGAGAGGAAGCCGCAGAACATCTCCGCCGCCGGAGAGATGCACGAACTTCCCCTCGAGCAGATTATTCCAAACCGCTACCAACCTCGGCGCGAGTTCGCGGAATCAGAGCTGGCGCAATTGGCCGAATCGGTCAAACAGAACGGCCTGCTCCAACCAATTCTGGTTCGCCGAAAGGGAGACGGCTTCTTTGAAGTCATCGCGGGAGAGCGACGCCTGCGAGCAGTAAAACTGGCCGGGCTGCACAGCATACCCGCCATTATACGGAACTCCAGTGATGAACAGACCATGGAGCTGGCCTTGGTGGAAAACCTTCAACGCAAGGACCTCAACCCTATGGAAGCGGCGCGAGCGTACCACCGACTGATTAACGAATTCGGCTTCACCCAGGACGCCGTGGCCCAACGACTTGGGAAGGACCGCTCATCCATTGCGAACATAGCAAGACTTGTCAATTTACCTAATGAAATCCATGTGTTAGTAGAATCTGGCGCGATCACGACAGGTCATGCGAAGGTGATTCTGGGGCTTACTCGGCCGGAGGCACAGATCAATCTGGCTCGCAGAATTATCGAGGGTCAGCTTTCGGTTCGCCAGGCCGAGAAAGTGGCGGCCGGCGAATCAAGGTTTATCAAAGCCAAGCGAGGGGCACGTCAGCAAAAACCCTACCCGGACCTCGAAGATCGGCTTCAAAAGCGCCTGGGAACACGGGTCACCATTGCAAAGAGCCGGAGAGGCGGCAAGATTGTGATACACTACTTCACGTCCGCTGAACTCGATCGCTTGCTGGAGGCGTTGTTGGGGTAAAGTTCCCGCGAGAGATCCATCCCCGCAATAGGCTGATTTTCTTGCATTACATCCATAAACCCTTTATCCTTCGTAAGTCCTGGCTTAAATTAGAATTCTCTATGGTTTTGAAGATTCCTACAATACGCACTGCCTAGCAGGAGGAGGCTCAATCATGTGGAAAAAAGACAAGCTAGATAATAATAGGAGTGCTGGCGCCAAGGACCAGGATGGGACCGAAGAAAACACCCAGGACGCCGAGAACGGAGCTGATGTTATCGCTTTTCTGGGGAAAGGTGTCGAGTTCAAAGGCAACATTACCTATAGCGGGACAGTCCGCATTGATGGCCAGCTGGATGGCGAAATCCATACAGAGGGAATCTTAGTGGTCGGCGAGGATGCCGTCATCACCGCCAAGGTCAGTGCTGGAACCATCATCAGCAAGGGGAAAATCACCGGGGACATCATCGCCAGAGAAAAGGTCAGGCTGTTGTTCTCGGCGGTATTCAACGGATCGGTGAAAACGCCCACGCTGTCCATGGAAGAGGGAGTCCTCTTCAACGGCAGTTGTGAGATGGCTCGCGCTGACGTTCGCGAACTCCCCCGCGATACGGTCAGACACAATGTCAGTTCGCCGATCAGCAACATCAAGCGCGTCTCGGGCTAGAGTGCCTCAGGGGACCCGAGCCGGAGGAGGAACACATGTGGGGCAACGGTAATAAGAAAAATGGCACGGGCGACGAGGAGAACTTCACGTTCCTCGGGAGAGGCGTGGATTTCAAGGGCGTGGTCAGCTTCGATGGCACCGTCCGGATCGATGGTCGCCTCGAAGGTGAGATTCACGCCAAGGGCACCCTCGTTATTGGAGAACACGCGGTCCTCAAGGGCATCATCACAGCGGGGACCCTGATCAGCGGTGGAAAGATCACCGGCACCATCACCGCGATGGAAAAGGTGCAACTCCTGAAATCCGGCGTCCTGACCGGCGAAGTCCATGCGCCCTCGTTTTCGATGGAAGAAGGCGCTCACTTTCAGGGGATGTGCGACATGGGTGGACCCAAGGGAGTAGAAGAAGAACTGAGCTCAGCAAACCTTGAGAACGTGCATGACCTAGCCGCCCACAGGGACAAGGTTCAAGCCCGGGATGTTCAGCCATGATGAGAAGACTCCAGCCATGACACGGCCCCGAGTCATCCTCGGAATGAGCGGCGGAGTGGACAGTTCTGTGGCCGCCGCCCTCCTTGTTGAACAGGGCTTCGACGTCCAGGGCATCACGCTCCAAGTCTGGGAGCACGAGGACGAATCGGTCGCCGCCTCAAAGCGCTGGCAGGAACGGGGCTGTTGCAAGGTCGGCATTGCGAAGTACGTGGCCAAGCGGCTCGGGATCGCGCACGAGGTGATCGACACGCGGGAGATCTTCCGGACGGGGGTCATCGACGATTTCCTGTCCGGGTACCTGGCCGGCACGACGCCGAACCCTTGCGTGCGGTGCAACGAGCGTGTGAAGATCCGCTCGTTGTACCGAATCGCCGAAGAGAGAGGCGCCGATGTCGTGGCGACGGGGCACTATGCCAGGATCGTTCAAAGTGGCAACGAACACAGTCTCCGGCGCGCCCACGACCTCCGCAAGGATCAAAGCTATTTTCTGTACCGGATCGATCCGTTCTGGCTTTCCCGGATTCTTTTCCCGGTCGGGACCATGCAGAAGCCGGAGGTGTGGGCGCGCGCTGAGTCGCTGGGGTTGCCGGCTGACGAGTTGAAAGAGAGCCAAGAAATTTGCTTCGTGAGTCAGGGAAACTACCGAACGTTCATCGAATCCGAGGCGCCCGAGTCCAGACGGCCCGGTTTGTTCACCGACACGAACGGCAACGTCCTGGGGCAGCACGAAGGGATCGCCTACTACACGCCCGGGCAGCGCCGAGGGCTGGGCATCGCCACCGGGCAGCGCCTGTATGTCCAGCGCGTCGTCCCGGAGACGCAGACCGTCGTGCTTGGGCCTGAAGACCGTCTGTTCGGGTCGGAGTGCAGGGTCGCAGATCTGAACCTGTTTGACGAGTCCATCGTCGCGGGGCCGAGTCAGGCCGACGTCAAGGTCCGCTACGCCACGCCGGCCGCACCCGCGACGCTCGAACCCACCCGGGACGGGACCCTCACCGTCCAGTTCCACATCCCTCAGCGAGCTCTGTCTCCGGGTCAGTCCGCCGTCTTTTACGACGGCGATCGGGTGCTAGGGGGCGGGATCATTCAATAGGATTTGCCCCGCCTTCCTTACTTGACACGCCCCGCCACCGAGTGCTAGTCTGGCCCGCTTTGTCGTGCCCGCCTGCACGAGAATTTTCCCTGTTTATCACCGGTTTCGCCGGCTTCGTCGGTATCAATTGTGATCAAGGCTTCTGTCGCGCGCCGTTACGCCAAGGCCCTGTTTGAACTCCTGGATGCTCCGAGCATCGAGCCGACCCGTGCCGGGTTGGCCGGCTTGGCGCATGCGCTCTCGGCTTCGGGGTCACTTAAACACGTTTTGGCCTCACCGGCCTTCGGCCTGGAAGAAAAGCTGGCGGTCCTCTCGGCCCTCAGCCAGCGGCTCAAGTGCCCGCCGATCATCAACCGCTTTCTTGCACAGCTCGTGAAGAAGAACCGGGTGGCGTTCCTCCCCGAGATCACGGACGCATTTGCCGCGCTCGTGGATGAAGCAAAAGGCACACGCCAAGTGGCGGTCACTTCGGCCACGGCGCTCAGCTCCGCCGAACAAACCAGACTCCGCAGCCGCTTGCGTGACCTCCTCCGGCACGATGTGGATCTGACCTTCCACACGAAGCCGGAGCTTCTCTCCGGCCTGCAGATTCGGATCGGCAGCACGGTCTTCGACAGCACGGTCCGGGGCCGGCTTACCGCGATGCAGGGAGTTCTGACCAAGGAGTAGCGAATGCAGCTCAAGGCCGAAGAGATCAGCGCCATCATTAAAGAAAAGATCAAAGGGTTCGACAAACAGGTCGACGTCAACGAGTTGGGCTCTGTAATCCAGGTCGGTGACGGCATCGCCAAGATTTACGGACTGGACGGGGCAATGGCGGGGGAAATGCTGGAGTTTCCCGGCAACCTGTACGGCATCACCCTCAATCTGGAAGAGGACAACGTCGGAGCGGTGCTGATGGGCGACGACACCGGCATCAAGGAAGGCGATCCGGTCAAGCGCACCGGACGGATCGCCGAGGTTCCGGTCGGGGACGCGATCATCGGGCGCGTCGTCAACGCGATCGGGCTTCCCCTGGACGGGAAAGGCCCCATCAAGACGTCCGAGAACCGCCGCATTGAGGTCCGCGCGCCCGGCGTGGTCGACCGCCAGTCCGTGCGCGAACCGCTGCAGACCGGCATCAAAGCCATTGACGCGATGATCCCGATCGGCCGAGGCCAGCGGGAATTGATCATCGGCGATCGACAGACCGGCAAGACTGCGATTGCGGTGGATACGATCATCAACCAGAAGGGGCAGAACGTCTTCTGCATTTACGTCGCGATCGGCCAGAAACGTTCCACGGTGGCGCGGGTGGTCAAGACGCTGGAAGACCACGGTGCGATGGCTTACAGCACCGTGGTGTCGGCCACAGCCAGTGTCGCCGCGTCCTTGCAGTACCTCGCTCCGTACGCCGGCGCGACCATGGGCGAGTTCTTTCGAGACAACGGGAAGCACGCGCTCATCATCTACGATGACCTCTCCAAGCACGCCACCGCGTACCGTCAGCTCTCGCTGCTGCTGCGCCGGCCGCCGGGCCGAGAAGCGTATCCAGGCGACGTGTTCTACCTGCACTCCCGCCTGTTGGAGCGGGCCGCGAAGCTCAGCGAGCAACGGGGCGGCGGTAGCCTCACCGCGCTCCCGATCATCGAGACGCAGGCCGGCGACGTCTCGGCCTATATTCCGACCAACGTGATCTCGATCACGGACGGGCAGATCTACCTCGCCAGCGATTTGTTCTACTCCGGCATCCGCCCGGCCATCAACGTCGGGCTCTCAGTGTCACGGGTCGGAGGAGCGGCGCAGATCAAGACCATGAAGCAGGTGGCCGGCACGCTCAGGCTGGACCTGGCGCAATACCGCGAGATGGCCGTGTTCGCGCAGTTCGGCAGCGAGCTCGACAAGGCGACGCAGGCTCAACTGGCGCGCGGCGTCCGCATGGTGGAGCTGCTCAAGCAGGGCCAATACAAGCCGATGGCGGTCGCCGATCAGGTGCTGTCCATCTATGCCGGCGTGAACGGGTTCGTGGATGACGTCCCGCCCGACAGGATCCGGCAGTTCGAAGAGGATCTGCATCGGCACGTGACCGAGTATCATCCGCAGATCAAGAAGGACCTCGCGACGAAGAACAAGATCGACGAGGCGTTCGGGGCCCAGCTCAAACAGATCATCACCACGTTCAAACAGAAGATGGGATACGGAGCGAAGCCGTAATCTGCTCCCCTACCGAAAGCCATGCCCAGCCTCCAACACTTGCGGCGGAAAATCGGCGCCGTCAAGAACACCCAAAAGATCACCAAGGCCATGAAGATGGTGGCTGCGGCCAAGCTCAAGCGCGCGCAGGACCGCATCCTCTCGGCGAGGCCGTACGCGCACAAGATGCGCGGAATCTTGGCCAACCTCAGCCGCCGGGTGAACCGAGCGGCCCATCCGCTGCTGCAGAAGCGAGCCGGGCGGCTGATCGAAGTCGTGGTCGTGACCACCGACCGCGGCTTGTGCGGCGCGTTCAACGCCAACATCGTGCGCAAGGCGATGGACTTCATCCGGGAGATCGAAGCGGGCGGGGCCAAGGTGACTGTGAGCCTGATCGGCCGGAAAGGTCGCGAGTATTTTCGTCGCCGTCACTGGCCGATCCGGCAGCAGTGGCTGGGAGTGTTCGACCGGCTGACCTACGAGCACGGCCTGGACGTCGGGCAGGATCTCATCGAGCAGTTCACCAAGGGCACCTTCGACGAACTCTACGTCATCTATAACGAGTTCAAGTCGGCGATCCAGCAGCGCGTGATCGTCGAGAAGCTGTTTCCGATCGAGGCGATCCATGAGATGGGCCAGCCCGAGGGGGGCGGCGAACTCATGGGCGGCAGCTATGAGTATGAGCCGGACGAAGACGAGTTGCTGGCCGCCTTGCTGCCCAAACATTTCCAGATCCAGGCGTTCCGAATCCTGCTGGAGTCCTCCGCCGCGGAGCAGGGCGCGCGGATGGCCGCCATGGACGGCGCGACCCGCAACGCCGGCGAATTGATCAAGAAGCTGACGCTCTACTACAACAAGACACGGCAGGCCGCGATCACCAAGGAACTGATGGACATCGTAGGTGGAGCCGAGGCATTAAAATAGGCAAGAGGCAATGGGCGATAGGCAATAGGTAAGAATGGGATTAACGGCAAGGGGCGATGGACCATGACCGAACCCCATAGCCTCTCGCCTCGTGCCTCTAACTTATTAACGAAGGAGTGAGATGTGAGCATAGGGAAAGTGATTCAGGTCATCGGTCCGGTGGTGGATGTGGAGTTCCCGCAGGGCCAGCTCCCGAACATCTATAACGCGCTCCGGATCGAACAGGACGAAGACAAGAAAGCCGGCACACCCCAGGTCCGCCTCACCCTGGAGGTGGCGCAGCACCTGGGCGAGAACCGCGTGCGCGGTGTGGCCATGTCCTCCACCGACGGGTTGGTGCGAGGCATGCCGGTCCGCGACACGGAAGCCCCGATTTCGGTCCCGGTCGGCCGAGAGACGCTGGGTCGGCTGATCAATGTCTTGGGAGAGCCGGTGGACGAGCACGGGCCGATCAAGACCAAGAAGATGTACCCCATTCACCGTCCGGCCCCGCCGCTCGACGAGCAGGAGACCAAGACCGAGGTGCTGGAGACCGGCATCAAGGTGGTGGACCTGCTGGAACCGTACTCCAAAGGAGGAAAAGTCGGCCTGTTCGGAGGCGCCGGCGTCGGGAAGACCGTCATCATCATGGAGCTGATCAACAATATCGCGCTCCACCACGGGGGATTTTCGGTCTTTGCAGGTGTCGGCGA
>CAYJUP010000002.1:0-620 GCA_964373365.1 uncultured Nitrospiraceae bacterium | reverse complement strand
AACGATCTCTGGAACGAGATGCAGGAGTCGAAGGTGATCGACCCGAACGATTTCACCAAGTCCAAAGCGGCGCTCGTCTACGGCCAGATGAATGAGCCGCCGGGCGCCCGTCTCCGCGTCGGCCTCACCGGCCTCACCATCGCCGAGTACTTCCGCGATGAAGAAAACCAGGACGTGCTCCTGTTCATCGACAATATTTTCCGGTTTACGCAGGCCGGCTCGGAGGTGTCCGCGTTGCTGGGCCGCATGCCGTCGGCCGTGGGTTACCAGCCCACGCTGGGGACCGAGATGGGCGCCCTGCAGGAACGGATCACCTCCACGAAGAAAGGCTCCATCACGTCGGTGCAAGCCATCTACGTGCCGGCCGACGACCTGACCGACCCGGCTCCGGCCACGGTGTTCGCGCACCTGGATGCCACCACAGTGCTGTCGCGGCAACTGGCCGAGTTGGGCATCTATCCGGCGGTGGACCCGCTGGACTCCACCTCCCGAATCCTGGACCCTCAGATCATCGGCGAAGAGCATTACCGCGTGGCGCGCTCGGTCCAGTCGGTGTTGCAGCGGTACAAGGATCTGCAGGACATCATCGCGATTCTGGGGATGGACGAACTGTCGGAAGA
>CAYJUP010000001.1:10547-55643 GCA_964373365.1 uncultured Nitrospiraceae bacterium | reverse complement strand
TCTACACGCCATATAACACACTCTTTCCCTCACGACGCTCTTCCGATCTCGAAGCCAGCAACGAGACCCTCGAAGTACACGCGGTTGTTAGCCGCCAAGGTCTCCTTGAGACTCTGGATGTTCGGCGCGCCGAAGACGGGGAACTGGTAAACGAGATACGTGAAGAGCTTTCTGACCTGGCGCTCCGCCTTGATCAGCGATAGGGCAAAGGCGTCGACACCGCGAGTCTCCGCTTCCGAGTCCAGGATGAGGTCGACCGTCAAGAATTCCTCGGAGTAGCTCATTGGTATTTGGGAATCAGTGTCATAGGAATCAGGGGCAAGTCTTGCAATCATACAGCCGCCTGCCGGTCGCACTCTGCTTCTTCGTGTTTCCCTCTTCGGAGGGCGACCTGGGTGATCCCAACTGCGCGCATCGACCGAGCACCTTCTGAGGTGAGGGGTCTGCGAGCACAGGGATCATCCAGGCCGCCCTCTGCTTCCTTTACCTTTGCGAATACCAGCGAAAGCCCTTGGTTTCCTGAAATGAAGGACGGGGAGCGCCGCCCGGCTTTTCCAGCAGCAAGACCTTGAAGTCCCACAGCCCGAACCACGCCGGATCGCTGATTGCGTGATAATGACAACCCATGAGCTTCGGGAGCATATCGCCGAGGGTCGTCTTCAATTCCCCCTCCGTGTAAGCCCGAATGGCGAACGGTTTGCCGACCGCCGCGCAAAACCGCTGAATGGCATAGGCCGCGCCCGTGCAGAGCAGCCGTGTGTCGGGCCGAAGCACCAGAAACTGCGGTAAGGCGAAATATTGTTCCTGAAAACCCAGCCAGCGCGCAGTATGCCGGAGGTGGGTGTATTGGACTTCGTATTCGGTGTGGCCGGGCAGCTTGACGGGAGACGGCCACCCGTCCTCAATGCCGAACTCAATCAGAATGGCGCGGCCGCCCGGTTTGAGGACTCGCCACAACTCCGCCAGAAAGCGAATGGGGCCCAGGTTGAACATGAACTCCGAGGGGAGGTCACTCCCCAAGGGCAGTCTCAGGCGACGGATCCACTCCACCGCCTCTTGGTGCAAGGACGTGTTGCCATGGTGGGACTCCACCTCTGCGTGGCTCAGTAGTACCGGCGTCATATCGGCCAGATTTTCGTTGTCGATGACCAGGTCAATGCTGGAGTCCCGCAGGGGGAGCCATTCCGCGTTGGCCTGCATCCCGCCACTGCTCCAACCGGCTTTCTGCGCCAGCGTAAGCTGGGATTCCAGAAATGGTCCCGTAATATCGAGAAAGAGGTACCGGATGCCGTGCCGTTCGAAGGGCAACAGCTCCTTGGCCATTTCGCGCGCCACGTACCCCAAGCCGCCCCCCACTTCGACGATGTACCGCGGCTTTGGGATCCACCACCCGAGTCTGCGGAGGTGCTTGGCCAGCAGACGCCCATAGGTCAAGCCCTGCAGGGCTTCGCTCGGTTCGCGAAACAGATGCGACACCGTGGTTTCGATCGTGTCGAAGTGGCCCTCCCGTTTGGTGATTTCTCGGAGGTGGAATTCCGACAGATCGTGCTCCCCCTCGAACCCTTGCGTTCCAGACCACCCCTCACGGATCTGCTGCAGCAGCAGATCCCATTTGGCCCCATGCCGATCGGCGGTCGGGGGCTCGGAACCGAAATAACAGAGGGAATATCTCGGCTGGGGCCATCGCTCGAGGTGCCATCGGGCAGTCTCTCCATCAGGCCCGCAGACCCACTTGCCAAACTTCTGGAGCAGCGTGCCCACGGTCGTCTGACCATCGATCGCGGCCAGCAGTTCAGCTCCCACACGGTTCAGACGGATTAAGGGCAGCTCGTCATCAAGTGGGGTCAGCCACCATTCATCGGCCGCATGCTGATAGACCACCAGATCCGGCATCCGCCAGGCCCGCAGTTTGAGCACGTCGTCGGTCAGCTCCAGCGGCGCCTGGGGGGTCGCGGTCAGCTTCATGAGGCCTCCGACCCGATCTCGCTCCCATCAATCGTCCTGGTACCGTGTGGTCCGAAGACTTCTCGGTGGAATCCCAGCCAGAATGCATGCCAGGCATCGGCTGTTTCCCGCGCGCCGGCCGCCACTTTTGCCTGGTCCCCCGGCCTTCTGGCTGTGCTCTGGACCGCATCCATCAGCCAATTGCCGTGACACTCCTCTTCCTTCAAGTGAAGCATGAAGAATTCTAAATCTTCTTCGTGAAACAGCTTATATTTCTTGAGCCCAGGATACAGGTATTTGAACTCTGCCGCAGCCGTCTTTTCGACCGCCAGTTCGGCGCCCAGCGCCACGAGATAATCCGACTCGATAAACAGGCGATGCAGGACCTGCATGTACGTCTCCACCTCCGGGATCGGTCTCGTCCGATCCAACTCCGTCTCGGTCACACCCAGCGCCCTGGCGAAGCGGTCCAGCAAGCGGATATGCGCGCGCTCGATCTGTCCGCTGCCCAGTTCGGAATGCAACGTTTTGACCAGTTCAATGCGCATCTCGACTTGATCCACCGGCGTCTTGTACAGGAGCCCTTCTAAGAGCTTGACGAAGTGCTTGCAGAAGTACCGATATTGTTTCAGAAACAATTCCAATTGTTCGCGCCGCACATACTGGTCTTTGAACGCCTGAAAAAAGACGTTGCAATTGACCGGATGTTGTTCCAATTCCGAAACCAGCGATGCCAGGAAGGGGGCACAGGCGGCGTCCATGGGGCGTTCCTCCTCCCCGCCAACCTCTCACGTTCAAGGCAATAAGACCGACGCAGCAAGGGTACATAAGGGTACATGAAGGGAAGGGTCCAGGCAAGCCGCTAGGCCACAGGAAGGAAACCCGTGATTTCAAGGTTGGGCAACAAGAGGACCGAGCGTCGAGAGAGGGGAGCTAGGTCCGTAACGCAGGCGTCGCCGCCGGATCGACGACGGTCAGCACACCGCGCATGATCGGGTGCAATTGGCAATGATAGGGATACCGTCCTGGAGGAAGACCGGGGAGTGTGTCACTCCCGTTCGGGGCCACTGACCCGGAGTCGAACGGGCAGGGTTCCTCCGTGACGCAGCCGTCGGACGTGACGGTATGATACGAGGCGGTGGGGTTATCCCACTTGATCGGCACGCCGGTTGTGACGGTTGCCGCGGTCGGCAGAAAATAGGGCGACCCACTTTCAATCGTGATCTGAAACAAGGGCGGCGTGGCGGTCCCGGGCACTGCACCCAAGGCGAGCAGTCCGGCCAACAGAGCAATTCTTCTCCGACTCATTGACGTCTCCTGTGCAGCGTGCTACTTGAATGCATCTCGTTGGTGACATCCCATTTGACACGAGACAATCGAAAAGGATTCATGGTCAGACGCTCTGAACCGCACCCCTGGCTGCCGGAGTCATCTGGCTGAGGGTCATGATGCCGAATCGCCAATACTTCTGGGTTCTCACGTTACTCGTCCTGTGCCTGTGCGCAAGCCATTCTCCAACCCATGCTTTCATGATCACGGCGCCGGCCGGGGAGTCCATCCTGAAGTCGGGACAGCAGGTCGCCGCCACAGTGGATCTTGGGACCGAGATTGGAATGTTGCACGTTCACTATTATTGGTACCGTCAAGGCGAGGAACCGCTCGCGCTTCAGCAGGCGCGACCCGACCTCGTGGCCACCTCCGCTTCGACCCCACCCTATGGAGGCACCCTCACGGTACCGGTTGAGGCCATCGGTATGATGCGGCTGCTTGCGGTCGGGGAGGTGGCCAGGGGCCGCTTGGCAGGGCGTGAGGAATTCGATGAGATCATCGTCCAGGTGGAGCCGCCCGCGCAATTGACGGGCATCGAATTTGAGGCGGAAAAGCCGTGGAGGCTGGGCACCCTTGGGAAGATTCTTGAGGTGCCGGTTGTCGGGCAGTTCGCCGACGGCGCGACTCGCCGTATCGGCGGGGCTTTGACGGGGAGCACCTATCGGTCTTCAAACGAGCAGGTGATCAAGGTCTATCCGGACGGGCTCCTCCAGGTGGTCGGGAACGGAAAGGCCGCCCTCACCGTCACCAACCGGGAGAAGCAGGGGGTCCTCGAGATCGTGGTCAAATCGGACGTGGAGCCCAACCGGTCACCGATCGCCCATGCGGGACCTGACCTGACCGTCAAAGAGGGGACCACCGTCTTGTTGAACGGGCTCCGGAGCACCGATCCTGATGGAGACCTTCTGAAGTATGAATGGGCACAGATCCGAGGCAATAAAGTCTCACTGTTAGACCTCGACACCCCCAGGGCCACATTCGTGGCGCCCAAGGTCTCGGCCAAACGGCTCCTGCGGTTTAAGCTCCGGGTCACGGACATGAGAGGACCCGACACGGTGAAAGGCGCCGATAGTTTTCCATCTTTCGTGAACGTGTGGGTCGAGCCCTGAAAGAAGGAGCCGCCTCGAAGCGGCTCCTTTTTTCCCCCTTCTAATCTTGTTTAAGTCGTGATAAGAAATTACTTGTTCGGCTGAGGCGTGTAGCGCAGGTACGGCTTGACCGCTCGGTATCCCTTGGGGAATAGAGACTTGGCCTCGGCGTCGGTCACAGCCGGGACAATAATGCAATCCTCGCCGTCCCTCCAGTTCACCGGGGTCGCCACCTTGTATTTGGCCGTGAGTTGCAGGGAGTCAACCACCCGCAGCAGCTCATCGAAGTTCCGGCCGCAGGAGGCGGGGTAGGTCAGCGTGAGCTTGATCTTTTTGTCCGGCCCAATCACGAAGACCGACCGCACTGTCATGTTGTCCAAGGCGTTGGGATGGATCATGTCGTAGAGCGTGGCCACCTTTCGCTCAGGGTCCGCAATCATAGGAAAATTCACATTGGAGTTCTGGGTTTCGTTGATATCCTTGATCCACCCCTTGTGAGCATCCAAAGGATCTACGCTGATCGCGAGCACCTTGACATTGCGCTTTTTGAACTCGTTTGTAATCTTGGCCATTGCGCCTAGCTCGGTGGTGCAGACCGGCGTGAAGTCTTTGGGGTGTGAGAAGAGAATGCCCCAGCCACCGCCCAGCCATTCATGGAAGTTGACGGTGCCTTCAGTGGTGACCGCCGTGAAATTCGGGGCTTCATCTCCGAGTCGTACTGCCATATGGTGCCTCCTTTTCAATGATTCTGTTGATAAGATGCGCGTGGCATTTGAGAGGTCACCACTACGATACTGCGTTCCAAGGCCGATATTCAACATGAATAATCCTGGCTAATCGTGTCATCTTTCCAATGGCTTAGGGAACCTTGTGGAGGCGGGTTGCAAGGAGGAGCCTGTTCGTGCTAGATGGATGCCTCTCGGACTTTGACCGCGTCCAGATAGCGCCAGAGGAGGGAGAACGATGGCAAAGAAGAAAAAACGGAAGAAAGCAACGAAACGGGCGGCACGGGCCTCGGCCGCAAGGAAAGTCAAACGCAAGGCCACGCGTAAGAAAACCGCGACGGCAAAGCGGTCAGCCCGCAGGAAACCGGCTGCAAGAAACATCAAACGGGCGGGGAGACGGAAAAAGACCGCAGCAGCAGCCATGCAGCGGAAACCCGCCATGCCGGCGGCCAAGGCTGCGCACGAAGGATCGGGGCGACCCGTCCCAGCCGGCGCACCTCAGCGCACCCGGAAAGAACTGCCGGAGGACATCCTGCCCGAAGATGTGACGGAAGAGATGCCGGAGGATGTTTCCTTGGAAGATGAGGAGGCCGAAGCGGACTCTTTTGAGAAGTCTGAAGACGTTCCTGAGGATAACGACGACTTCCCCAGATCCTGACGCCTGCGTGCGTGGTGAGCCAGGAGACGGTGGTCCATTCACGATTTTGGAGTCAGGTTGGAAAAGGTCAATCTCTCGCGGACGCGCGAGCGACCGGCTGTCGCTTACGTAATTGAAGAAAGGTCTCATGGCTGACACCGTCAGTTTGCCGCGCATCGGGGATCCTGCTCCCGATTTCAAGGCGATCACCACCCAATCGGGCGAACTCAATTTCAGTGAGTGGCAGGGACAGGACTGGGTGGTCCTCTTTTCCCACCCGGCTGACTTTACGCCGGTCTGTACCACCGAATTGATGGAGTTTGCCCGCCAGCATGACAAGTTCAAGGCGAAAGGCGTCAAGCTCATCGGGATCAGCGTGGATAGCATCCATTCGCACCTGGCATGGCTTCAGAATATGAAGGAGAAAATGGGGGTCACGATCCCGTATCCGATGATCGCCGACATCGATATGAAGGTGTCCCACCTCTACGGCATGATCCACCCCGGGGCCAGCGCCACCGCCACCGTCCGCGCCGTGTTTGTGATTGACCCCAAACGAAGCGTTCGGGCCCTGATTTACTATCCGATGAACGCCGGGCGCAATGTGGATGAGGTACTGCGGCTGGTCACCGCCTTGCAGACGGCCGACAAACACGCCTGTGCGACGCCGGTGAATTGGCGGGAAGGGGAGAAGGTGGTCGTGCTCCCGCCCAAGACCGTTGCCGACGTCGAGGAGCGACTGAGTCACACCGAACGGGACATTAAAGACTTCTATCTGAGTCTCAAGGACCTCCCCAAGTAGTTTCACAGGCAGGGCCCTTGATCGGGCCACGCCTTCACGGCCGTCCCCTTCCGCAGCAATGAGCCATTTCCTGTTCGTTAGCGGCGCACTCAGGGAACGAAGCTCGCTGGCCAGCGCCGAGCTGCAACTCGCACATGAACTCTGGGGCCTTCGGACCGCCCTGATCCGAGATAATCTGCAGGAATATCTCACCGACCAATCCTGTGGACTGGTGTACGTCCTCAAGATGGGCATCTGCGCCGGGGTGAAGATCGTGTCGGGGGTTCTGCCGCCTGATAGTCTGGACGACTTGGTGCGGGACGAACTGCGAACCGAAACGAGATACGGATTCGTGCGGGTCAAACCCTTGCAGACCTGGAATTCTTCCCCCGAGGAGAGCCTTGCGCTTCTGCACAAGGTGTTGGAAGTCCCCGACCAGGCGGAACTCACACGCCGCCTCAATCTGGGGATGCACCGAGTGACCCACGATCAATATGAGGCCATCGTCAAGGTCTTAGGGTGACCACCATGTCCCGCTCAACCCTTACAGCCTCCGGCCGGTCATCAGCTCGTAGGCCTCGTCAATCGTCCCCACTTCTTTGATCGTGACGTTCAGCTCAAGCGCGAGACCATTGAGATTCCAACGCGGGTCGTGCGCCTGTCCCGAGGGGATCAGCACGGTGTGATAGCCTTCTCGAACCGCTGCCCGAACCTTGTCCGGAATCGCACCAACCGGTCCGATGCGGCCATCGGGTTGGATCGTGCCGGTCAGAGCCACGCCGCGGACGATTGGCTCGCCTTTCAGCACCGCGATAAATCCCACGGCCATCGCCGCCCCGGCGCTGGGACCGTCGGTGCTGGTGGGGGCGTAGGCGAGGCCCTGAACCGAGACCGTCCCGGTATGT
Organism: uncultured Nitrospiraceae bacterium; assembly: GCA_964373365.1. Taxonomy (GTDB): domain Bacteria; phylum Nitrospirota; class Nitrospiria; order Nitrospirales; family Nitrospiraceae; genus CAYJUP01. The sequence continues at coordinate 48,234 of CAYJUP010000001.1, read as the reverse complement.
CGGACCGTCGGTGTCCGCTCAACCGCGTATCGGAAGGCCGTCGTCATGGCATCCAAGAGGGTGTCTTTGAGATTGACGCCGGCGTACTGCCACCGAAGCGCGACGGGATCGGGCTCCGGTTTCCCATCCCACATCACCAGCATGACCTCAAACACCCCGCGGTCATTGGCCTTGAACGCGGCCAACACCGGCACCTCCACAAAGTTCTCGGCTGCCGCCGGACCGGTCGCGAGGGCCACAACAGTTGCGAGCGCCAAGGCTCTCAGAAAAATGGGAACTGATGATGTCGCTGCCACAGAAGTTGTGCTCCTCTGAAGTGCGGAAAGACAATAGGAGGAATTGTAAAAAGATCCTCGCGTAATGTAAAGCACGAAGGAGCGGCGCCTTGCTTTTCTGGTTGGGCGTTTCGTATAAAGTCCGGCTATGCCGTCCATCGACCGATCGAGGCCAGCTACGTTTCGCCTGCTCGGACTGGCCACTCTCCTTTCCCCAGTCGTCGCCACAGTCCTCTTCGAGTCAGTGGTTCTGGGCGAATGCTTGATGGAGCGCACATCTTCGGACTCTGCCGCTCCCTTCGTCCGACACCTGGGGAAGGACTGCAGCGAGCAGGAACGGGCAGCGCAGGCGGTGACGGCCAGTGAACTGCTGACGGCCCTCAAAGACGGCAAAGGGATTGATGTCGCCGGGGTGGTGGTCACGGGGGATCTGATGCTGGATGGGTTGCCGCTCGTGGCAGCGAGCACCCTCGACATCCCGTCACCTCGCATACGGGACGCGATACTCAAGTCGAATGTGAAGAAGGTGCGCGTGATTGCAGGTCCGATCTCGATTCGGAACTCCGTCATGCGCGGCGGGCTGGCCACGAAGTTGAAGGACGGACTCCTGCTGGCGAAGGGCCCGGTCACCATGAGCGGGACCACGTTCGAACGTGCCGTCGATTTCTCACGCACGGCATTTCTCGGGCCGGTGGACTTCACGGAAGCAATTCTACTGCAGGAGGGATTCTTCATCGAAGGGCTGTTCGATCAAGCGGCGCGCTTCGAGAGGACCGCGTTCGGCGTGCATTCGCGTTTCCACAAAGCGGTGTTCGGAGATACCGTCACGTTTCATCGGGCCGGCTTCAACGGCCTGGCTGAGTTCATTCAGGTATTGTTCGAAAAAGACGCCCGTTTCTCTCAGGCGTACTTCAAGATGGGTACCGGCTTTTCCGGCAGCGTCTTCCGCGGAAATCTGGATTTTTCCGAAGCGGTGTTTGACCGAGCTGCGTTCTTTATGTTCACGGTCTTTGAAGGCGATGCCTATTTTCGCCGGACCACGTTTCGAGCCGAAGCAAACTTTACCGACGCCCAGTTCAAAGGCGTGGACGATTTTTCGAAGACGTTCTTTACCCTCGAGCCGCGCTTCACCCGTACCAAGGTCAGCAGAGCCCGGCCCTTCCCAGGCGGACTCCAGGACCCCCGATTCTTGTACGGGATCGCCGCGGCGTTGTTAATCTTTACCGTGGTGTTCGTCCTTTTCCTTCGTCAACGCTAAGCTCTCTGAAGAGGGGACCCCCTATATGTTGAATTTGACTTGCCTGGGACCACATAACATGGTATAAGCGGTCCGTCTTTCCCGACAGGCGGACGGTTCCTGGAGAGGGCGGTGGAACAGATTGAAATCCCATATCAGGTCCGGCTCGACAAGTTTGAGGGGCCGCTGGACCTGCTGCTGTACCTCATTAAAAAGAATGAGATCAACATCTACGACATCCCGATTACACTCATCGCGCAGCAGTATCTCGACTATCTGAGCGTGATGAAGTCGCTGAACCTCTCGGTGGCCGGTGAGTTTCTCGTGATGGCGGCGACACTGGTGCAGATCAAATCGCGGATGTTGCTCCCGGCCGATGAGACAGAGGCCGACGAAGAAGATGGTCCGGACCCGCGTGATGAACTAGTTCGTCGGCTGCTGGAATACAAGCAGTACAAGGAGGCAGCGAGCCAACTCGACAACAGGGAACGGTTGTGGAGAGAGATCTTCGGCAGGGATCACACGCCGTCGGAGCCGGTTCGGTCAAGCGAGGCTTTGCTGGAAGACGTGACCCTATTTGACCTGGTCGACGCGCTGCAGGGTATCCTGGCACGGATTCCGAATGCGCGACTGCTCGAGATTATCCCCGAAAACCTGACGGTCAAGGACAGGATGAACCTGATTCTCGAGGTGTTGGACGACAAGGAGTCCATCACGTTCCTCTCATTGTTCGAGGCGCAGGCCCATCGGTTGCTCGTCATCGTGACATTTTTGGCGCTGCTGGAGTTGATCCGGATTAAGTTGGTGCGTGTGTTTCAGGGTGAGGCCTTCGGGCCTATCCTGGTCACACGGGCATTCTCCCCCATTATCGGGGAGATACCGGATGACATCTAGAAACCGGGCAGGGAGGGTGGAATGAGCACGACAACCAACACGCCAGGCGGCTCTGCCGTGCACGAGGACGATCCGGCCGCACTGGTGATGACACGGAGAGCAGGGGAGGACAGCGAGAGCCGCACTGCCGATTCGAACGGAAACGGGTCTGATCACACGGAAGTTCTGGAAGAGCGTGAGCTGAAAGCGCTCCTCGAAGCGTTGCTCTTCGTCTCTCATGAGCCGGTCGCCGTCGATCGGTTGGTGGCCGTGCTGGGCGGAACGCCCAAATCCGAGGTGAGGCAGGCATTGCAGCACTTGGGGGAAGACTTCGACAGGCAGGGACGCGGGCTGCAGCTCGTCGAAGTGGCCGGCGGGTTTCAACTCGCCACCCGGCCCGACTATGCGCCGTGGATCAAGCGGTTGGACAAGCCCAAGTGGGTCCCGAAACTGTCTCGCTCCGCGCTGGAGTCGCTCGCGATCATTGCGTACAAACAGCCGGTCGTCCGGGCCGACATCGAGCAAATCCGCGGGGTGGAGACTTCCAGCGTGCTGCGGACGCTGCTCGAACGTAAGCTCGTGCGGATGGTGGGCCGGAAGGAAGCCCCCGGCCGGCCGATCATGTACGGCACGACCAAATATTTCTTGCAGCACTTCGGCCTGCGTGACCTCTCGGAACTGCCCCCCTTGCGCGAATTCAAGGAACTGGGCGAGTCGGAGCAGGCCTTCCTACCGGTCGACGACAGCCCGGACTCCTCGATCTCTTGACCTGCCGAACCTGCCTCCCGCCGGCCGGTCCTCCGGTGCCACTCCCATAGACCGGCTTCCGGCTCTTGTTCTCCTGTGCGATCCGCGTCTAGAATGACATCAACCTTGAGAGAAACGGCCTAGGTGTCATGGAACTTATCCTGCCTGACAAGAAGCGCTCGGTCGCGGAGGACTTGCGGCGCGCGCTCGGGCAGAAGGTGAAAGACGACTTTCCCACGCGGACGGCGTACGCGGTGGACGCCAGCATTTACAAGATCGTGCCCCAGGCGATTGTATTGGCGGAGTCGGAAGCTGATATCCAGACCACCGTGGAGTATGCGGTCCGGAACGGAATTCCGTTGTCGCCGCGGGCGGCCGGCACCAACTTGACCGGCTCCGCGATCGGCTCCGGCATCATCCTCGACATCTCGCGCTTGAATCGTATCCTGGAGCTGAACCGAGAAGAGAAGTGGGCGCGCGTCCAGCCGGGGATCGTCTATGCGGAACTGAACAAGCGATTGGCCCCGGCCGGTCTGCTGTTCGGTCCCGACCCGTCCAGCGGCGACATATGCAAGCTGGGCGGCATGCTGGCGAACAATTCCGCCGGCCCCCACACGCTCCGGTACGGGTCGGTCAAGGATAATGTCCTGGCGCTCAAGGTGCTCGTGGAATCCCATGGCTGGTTGGAGGCCCGCTCCTACAGCCTCGCCGACCCACGACTGGAAGGCGTCCTGGCTACACATCCTGCCCTCCGGGAGATCATGGGCCTCGTGCGCGAGCACGCGGAACTCATACGCGCCAAACGTCCTACCGTCAGCAAAAACAGTTGCGGGTATAACCTGTTCGACCTGACAGACGGTTTAGAGCGGGCCGTATTTGATCTTCCCAAACTCTTCGTGGGCAGTGAGGGCACGCTCGGGATCATCAGTGAAGCGACGCTCCGTCTGGTAGACCGACCCACAGGGAGCGCGACGGTCCTCATCCACTTTCGTTATCTGGAAGATGTGGGGGAGGCGGTGGTCCATCTGTTGACGTTGGCGCCCAGCGCCTTGGAGATGATGGACAGCAATACCTTAGACCTGATCGGAAGAAACCAGCACGGTATCCCCGCCGATGCCGCCGCGACGCTGCTCGCTGAGTTTGACTCTCACCAGGAGGGTGACGACAGCGCGAAGGCACAAGCGGCGCGGGCGACCGCCCTGTGCCGCAAGTACCGACTCTCCGCCGACCCTGTAGTGGCGTTCGAGCAGGAACAGCGGGATCACTTGTGGCAAGCGCGCAAAGCGCTGTACCCCACGTTGTATCGCTACGACCTGCGCAAGAAGCCGATCAATTACGTGGATGATGTGGTCGTCCGAGCCGAACAGCTCAGCGAGCTCATCCGATACCTGGAGGAATTTTTCAAAGGGCAGCGGGTTCCGGTCGCGATTTTCGGCCACATCGGGAACGGGAACGCGCATATCGTGCCGCTGTTGGATGTGAATGACCCACACGACTTTGCGCGGATGGTCGAGGGGTACCAGGAAATTCATCAGACGGTCCTCACGCGCTTTGGCGGCTCGATTTGCGGAGAGCATGGTGACGGACGGGTGCGCGCCGAGTTTGTGCGGCGCATGTTCGGGGAGGAGCTGTACGGGCTCTTTGTCCAGGTCAAACAGAGCTTGGATCCGCGGGGAGTCCTGAACCCCGGGGTGAAGATCAGCGATACGCCGTTCACGCAGCATATCGACTACACCCGCCTGTCGAAAGCCTGCGCCACCTGCGGCAAGTGCAATTCGGTCTGCCCAGTCTACGACGTATTCCAGTCCGAGGACATGAGCTCGCGGGGCTGGTTCGAGATCGTCACCTCGAAGGATTACAGCTACCTGAATTCCAAGCGGGTGGTCGAAGCGTGCCTGAACTGCAAATCCTGCCGAACCATCTGCCCGGCTGACGTGGACGTGTCGGACCTGATCCTCAAGCGGCGTGCCGAGCACCCGAATCGGATGGCAGGGATCATTTTCGCACTGCATGCGCGGCCATGGGTGTTCGAACCGCTCCTGAAGATAGCGGCGCGCACGCAACCGCTCTGGGATCGGCCCCGCCCTCGCGCCTGGTTGGAATGGCTCACCCACCCCCTCATGCAGCGCATTGCCGACACCGCGCGTCTGCCGCGCGAGATGATCCTGCCACGCCTGGCGACGAGACACCTGCGAGACCGGTATCCGGAATTGACTACGAATGGTCGCATGGAAAAGAAACCGGGAACCGCTTACTTCCATGGTTGTGCGGCCAACTATTTCGACGATGGGGTGGGGGACGCGGTCATCGCCGTGCTCCGTCGACAGGGCATCGAGCCGGCGCTCCCGCCTCAGCGCTGCTCCGGGACACCCATCCAGACATACGGGCATCTCAAGCTGGTCATGGAAGGAGCACGGTATAACCTGTCGTCTCTCGAGCCGTATGACACCGTGGTGACCGGATGCGCGTCCTGCACGCTGATGCTGAAAGACTACCCCCGGCTCTTTGAAGCCGGGCCTGAGCGTGAGGCAGCCGAACGGTTGGCCCGCCGCGTCAAACACATTTCCGAAGTGGCGGCCGAGTCGAAGCGCGCGACGACGCATGAAGGGGTGGCGCCTCGTGCCACGTACAAGGTCACGTACCATTCCTCCTGCCATCTCCGGGCCGCCGGCGTGACGGAAGCCCCACGCCAAGTGCTGGCCGGGCTGCCGGATGTGGAGTACGTTGAGATGCAGGACGCCGATCGTTGCGCGGGCGGCGCTGGCACGTATATCCTGAAAGACTACGATACCGCCTTGAAGATTTTCGAGAGGAAGCAGCGCGCCATCGAAGCAAGCGGAGCCGAGGTGGTGGCCACCAGTTGCCCGGCCTGCATGATCCAACTCAATAACGGCCTGAGAGGAAAAGTTCGGGTCAAACACATCGCGGAGCTCGTGCGCGAGTCTTACGAGACGGCGAACGAATCAACAGGCGACCGTCCGTCTTCGAAATCATGACGCTTTGAAGGTCGGATTGGCTCTTTGTGCTTACGGTCGTCCTCGTCGTGCTGCTCGTCTCGTTGCTGCCGTCACCACGGGACAGGAATCCGATGATCCCCGACACCCCGGATCATCGTAGCCTGGCATCGGAAAAAGACTGCCTACGGTGTCATTCCATTGGAGGAACCCGGCCTTTATCCGACCGCCATCCTAAGCGGCAGGATTGCGCTCACTGCCAGAAGGCCGCCAAAGAGTGAGGGGCGGGCAGGGGAGACGTCATTGCATCAGGGTCACGGGCGGGCGTAGGAGGAACAGAGAATGGTCACGGTGTTATTGTTTGGACAGACCTTGCGTCAGAGCGCGGAGGAGTCCGAGTTCCAGCTCGACGTGACCGGTCCAACGACCGTTAAAAACTTGCTGGAAGCGAATCGGCACAGACTGAGCGGAGTGATCCCGTTTATGAGCAAAGGCGAACTGTTGGTCACCGTCAACCGCAAAGTGGGGACCCTGGACTCGCCGGTGCAAGATGGCGACACGATCAAGCTCACCCATCAGTTCAATCCGACGTACGACGGCGCGACCTGGCATAATCCCTAACGACTCTCGGCGGAATCGGACAGTGACCGGAGCGGGCTTGACTTCTCATTGTTTCTCCGTTACTATCAGGCCGGTCATCGCTCCATGCGGTCCGTGGCGATGATCGCGCATACCGCACAAAGAGGAAACGGACCGTTCGCTGGATCAGACTGAGTTTGGACCTGGCCGGAGTTGCCTGCCTGAAGTTTCCCTCCATTCGGGAACATTCCGCGCGTTGACTCCCATCTTTGCTTCCGCTCAGCTGCCCAATCAAAAGGATAGGATTGTGACCACAAGATCCGCACACTCATTTGAAGGCCTTGGTCTGTCTGCAGCCATGCTGCGTGATCTCGAGAAGGCCGGATACACCACGCCCACCCCCATTCAGCGCCTGGCGCTCCCTCCGGCACTCGCCGGACAGGACGTGACCGGCTGTGCACAAACCGGCACCGGCAAGACCGCCGCCTTCGTCATTCCGCTGATCGAGCGACTGGCCGGCGGGCGGGGAACGCGCGCCCTGATTCTGGCGCCTACCCGTGAACTGGCCATGCAGACTCAACAGGCCATCGAACTGCTCGGGCGCTCCCGGGGGATCGGAGCGGCCCTGATCGTCGGAGGCGCCAACATAGCCCAGCAGGAGCGGGCGCTGCGGCAACAGCCGGACATCCTGGTGGCCACGCCGGGCCGGCTCCTCGACCATATGTGGCGCGGCACGATCAACCTGCTGCGCATCACAATCTTCGTCATGGACGAAGCCGACAGGCTCTTGGACATGGGGTTTGCCCCCCAGATCAATCAGATCCTCGACGCCTTGCCGGAAGAGCGGCAGACCTTGCTCTTCTCGGCCACGATGCCGGCCGATGTCGCGTCACTCGCCAAGGCAAGCCTCAACCACCCCGCGCGGATCGACATCGCACCGAGCGGCACCGTGGCGGCCCGCTCCACACAGCAAGTGTTCCTCGCCAGCCGCGAACAGAAACCGTCGCTGTTGCGCTCGTTGCTCAGAAAACAACAAGGCTCCACTCTGGTGTTCACGCGCACGAAGTCGCGTGCCGATCGGCTCGGGAAGTCGCTGCTGGAAGACGGCGTGAAAGCCGCGGTGCTGCATGGGAACCGCACGATGGGTCAACGGCGGGAAGCACTTGAAGGCTTCAAGCGAGGCCGGTATCAAGTTCTGGTGGCGACCGATATCATGGCGCGCGGCATCCACGTGAACGGCATCGCGCACGTCATCAACTACGACCTGCCGAACTCCCCGGAGGATTACGTCCATCGGATCGGTCGGACCGCGAGAGTGCAGGCCGCCGGCCTGGCTTCCAGCTTCGTCACACCGGACGAGGGCAGCCAACTCCGGGCGATCGAGCGTTGGCTCGGCAAAGCTGTCCCTGTCGCGGTCAACTGACGTTGAACATTCCTCTCAGACCGCCGTCTGGCAGGTGATGCATTCACCCGCCTTCGCAGGAAGCCACGGCTGTGAAGTCGTGGAGGAATGCGAAGCGGGTGTCCTCCGAAGCATTGGCGAAGGAGGACATGCTTCGGCGGGTTTCGCCGAAGTCTACAGAGGTGCCACGGCTGCCCGGCCTTCGTAGCCGAAGCTACTTCGGCGGAGTGGGCTAAAGCCGTGGGGCTTCACACAGACTCGCGCCAGCGTGACGGGAACGACAAGGAGGTCTGGGAAACACGGAGCGGGAGCGTCCTGCGTCTCGCACCGTGGAGGAGGGTCAATCATCAGGAGGCTGGCAACCGTGGGTTGGCGACCGCGCCCATCTTACGGTATTTCTGTTCACGCCTGGCGAGCAATTCTTCGAGAGGGAGTTCCTCGAGCTGGCCAAGATGGGTGGAGAGAGCCTTGGCTGTGCGTTCGGCTATGGCCTGGGGATCCCGGTGCGCGCCTCCGACCGGTTCCGGAATCACTTCATCGATGACGCCCAGCTTCAGCAGATCATGCGCGGTCATCTTCAGCGCCGCGGCGGCCTCGGGAGCTTTGGTGGGATCATCCCACAGAATGGCCGCACAGCCCTCCGGAGAAATCACCGAGTAGATCGCATGCTCCAACATCAGCACGCGATCGGCCACCGCGAGCGCGAGTGCGCCGCCACTCCCTCCCTCGCCGATGACCACCGAGACGATCGGGACCGCCAGCCGTGACATCGCCATGAGATTCTGCGCAATGGCCTCCGCTTGCCCGCGTTCCTCGGCTCCGATCCCGGGGTAGGCGCCCGGCGTGTCAATAAAGGTCAGGATAGGGCGCTTGAACTTTTCGGCCAGCTTCATCAGACGGAGCGCCTTTCGGTAGCCTTCAGGGTTTGGCATCCCAAAGTTGCGCTGCATTCGCTCCTTGAGCGTCTTGCCCTTCTGATGCCCGATCACCATCACCGACCGCCCGCTGAATCGGGCCAATCCGCCTACGATCGCTCGGTCGTCCCCAAAGGCACGGTCGCCGTGCAGTTCGACAAAGTCACGGCAAAAGGCCCCCACATAATCCAGCACCGACGGCCGCTGCGCGTGCCGGGCGAGTTGGGCCCGTTGCCATGGTGTCAGGCGGCTATACAACTCGATTTCGGCCTGAGCCAGACGGGCTTTGAGTTTGTGGATCTCGTCCTGGACCGAGGCGCGTGCAGCCCCGGCACCGGCGAGCTTTTCGATCCGCTCCTCGATTTCCCGTATCGGCTGTTCAAACTCCAAATAGTCTCTCATAGCACCTCGGCCATCAGGCGCTCGCCGAGCGACCTATAACAAGGCGACGGCGCCTTTGCCAAGCACTTCTTCCACCTCGGCCACGAACGTCTCACTCGGCAACACCGTGAGGTCGGGGAGAGGAGCTGTATCGGCTTCAATATTGGAGGGGAGGCAGAAGGTGAAGTAAATCGAGGTCGGGCCGGGGTAACGACGCAGCACTTGCTGAAGCTCAACGAGGCGGGTCGACGCCTCCGGACTGTCTCCCAATCGAATGTTCACCCGCGCAACCGCTCGGGCCTGTAGATCCGTGAGTGACTCGATCCGGGTGCTTTTGAGCCGTGTCCCCTTTTCCGCGCGGTCCACCGTCCCCGTGACACGAATCACGCTCTCTGGAAGAATGAGCGCACTGGAGGCCTTATAGAGGTCCGGAAAGGCGATGACCTCCACGAGCCCGTGCAGATCCTCGAGTTGGAAGTAGGCCATCCGGTCGCCCTTTTTGGTCATCATGGGTTTGATCGTGGTGATGATGCCGCAGAGTTTCACCTCTTTGCCATCCCCGACCTCCGAGAGGTTCACCGAGGCGGAGGTGGCAAATTTTTGGATGGCGGTGGCGTAGCGCGCGAGCGGGTGAGCGCTGATATAGAAGCCGGTCAGCTCCCGCTCGTATTTCAGCATCTGATCCTGATCCCATTCGGCCAGAGCCGGCAGCGGCGGACCGGTCAGGTCAGCCGCCACGGCGTCCTCACTGGCCACGTCGCCGAAGATGTTGGTCTGCCCTCGCTCGCGCTCACGCTGGGTCGCAGCCGCCTCCTCCAGCGCCTGCTCCAGCATCGCGGCCAACTGCGCTCTGCGCGCACCGGTGGAGTCAAACGCGCCGACCCTGATCAGGCCTTCCAGCACGCGTTTGTTGACCTTGCGCAAATCAATGCGCCGGCAGAAATCCGAGAACGACCGAAAACGGCCGGTCTCATTCCGGGTCGCGATGATGGATTCGACCGCCCCCTCCCCGACATTCTTGATGGCGGCAAGGCCGAAGCGGATGCCGCTTGCCACCACCGTAAAGTCTGTTTGGCTTTCGTTTACATCCGGTGGAAGCACGCGAATGCCGAGGTCGCGGCATTCCGCAAAGTAGCCGACCATCTTGTCGGCGTTCCCCATTTCGCTGCTCAGCAGCGCGGCGAGAAACTCGGTGGGATGATGCGCCTTGAGGTACGCGGTCTGGTACGTCACCAGCGCGTAGGCCGCCGAGTGAGACTTGTTGAACCCATAGCCTGCGAAGTAGGCCATCAAGTCAAACAGCTTCTCGGCCTTCTTCTCCGATAAATGGTTCTTCTTCGCACCCTGAATAAAGAGCGCTTTCTGCTTGTCCATTTCGTCGGGTTTCTTTTTCCCCATCGCGCGACGCAGCAGGTCGGCTTGGCCAAACGAAAAGCCGGCGAGGCGGTTGGCAATGGCCATCACCTGCTCTTGGTACACGATCACGCCGTAGGTCTCCTTCAGAATCGGCTCCAGCGCAGGGGGATCATAGGCTATATGGGATGGATCACGCTTGCGCTTGATGAAATCATCCACCATGCCGCTTTCCAGGGGGCCTGGTCGGTAGAGCGCCAGAATCGCGATCAGGTCTTCGAAGCGCTCCGGTTTGATCTTTAGCAGAAGATTGCGCATGCCCGGACTTTCAAGCTGGAAAATACCCATGGTGCGTCCGGACGCGAGCAGGGCGTAGGTCGCCGGGTCATCCACCTGGAGACGGGCTATGTCCAGAGGGTTATTTCGCACACCGCCTGCGATATCGGCCGAGCTGCCGGCATTGATCAGCCGGACGGCATGGTCGATCATCGTCAACGTCTTGAGGCCAAGAAAGTCGAACTTGACGAGCCCGATCTTCGCGACGTCGCCCATCGGATATTGCGTGACCACTTCGCCGTTGGCGCCCTTGTAGAGCGGCACGTGGTCCGTGAGAGGTTCCTGGGAAATGACCACGCCGGCGGCGTGGGTGGAGGCATGCCGCGCCAGCCCTTCCAGCGCCCGAGCGACGGTCATCAATTCGCCGATCCTGGGATCGGTCTCGGTCTGCTCCCGGAGGCGGGGTTCCTGAGCCAACGCCTCGTCCAACGTGATGTTGAGCTGGGGGGGGACCAACTTCGCGACCCGGTCTACCTCGGCATAGGGAATCTCCATCACGCGTCCGACGTCGCGGATGGCGGCCTTCGCGCCGAGAGTCCCAAAGGTAATAATCTGACAGACATGATCGTCGCCGTACTTGTCGATGACATAGTTGATCACCTCGCCACGTCGGTCCATACAGAAATCCATGTCAATGTCCGGCATGGTGACCCGCTCCGGGTTCAGGAATCGTTCAAACAAGAGGTGGTACACCAGCGGGTCAATGTCGGTGATCCGCAGCGCGTACGCGACCAGGCTCCCAGCGGCTGACCCACGGCCGGGTCCGACGGGGATGCCGCGTGAGCGCGCGAAGTTGATAATGTCCCAGACAATGAGGAAGTACCCCGCATAGCCCATCGTAATAATGACCGTGAGCTCTTCTCGCAGGCGTAACTCATAGGCCTCGGCGGCAAGGCCGCTCGGCCGTTCCCGCAAGCGGTCAGCCAGCCCCTGTGTCGCCAGCTCTTCGAGGTAACTTTCCCGGGTGTACCCTTGAGGCACCCGGTATTGGGGAAGGTACGAGGTGTTAAACATCAACTTGAGATCACATTGGTCGGCGATCCGACAGGTATTGCGCACCGCCTCCGGTAATTCCGCGAGCTCCGCCACCATTTCATCCGTGGACTTGACATAGAGCTGATCCGTGTCAAACCTGAGTCGGTTGGGGTCGTTCAAAGTTTTGCCAGTCTGCAGGCACAGCATGACATCGTGCGGGCGCGCATCCTCCTTCTTCAGATAGTGGCAGTCGTTGGTGCCGGCCAGCGGGATGCCGAGCTTCTGGTGGATCTCAACCAGCCCGCGGTTGGCGATGCGCTGGTACTCCAGGCCGTTCGTCTGCACCTCAAGGTAGTACCGATCCTTGCCGAAGATTTCCCGATACTCACCAGCCGCCCGGATCGCGCCCTCCATGTCCCTCTGGCCAATGAGGTAGGGAACTTCTCCGCTCAGGCAACCCGAGAGCGCGATCAATCCTTCATGGTGCTGCTGCAGCAACTCTTTGTCCATCCTCGGCTTGTAATAGAACCCTTCGAGGTAGGCCTTGCTCACAAGCTTGATCAAGTTCTGATACCCAGTCCGGTTGGACGCCAACAAGATGAGATGATAGTAATCATTATGCGCGAGGTGCCCCTCCCTGTTGAGGCGACTCCCCGGAGCGAGGTACGCCTCGCAACCAATAATGGGCTTGACCCCACCGGCCTTCGCCTTCTGGTAGAACTCCACGGCGCCGAACATGTTGCCGTGGTCGGTGATGGCGACCGCCGGCATGCCGAACGTCTTGACCTGCTGGATAAGCGGATCAATCTGATTCGCCCCGTCTAGGAGACTGTACTGCGTATGCAGATGGAGGTGAACGAATTGGGCAGGCAATGTGGGGAACCTCGACGCAAATTGTAGTCGGACCCCGGTACGATGTCAATGTGCGCCGCCTTGAACTTCAAGGAGGCATCTGTTATCCTTGCCCCGCCTTTTGAGCCTCAGGTATTTCGCGGAGGGGGAAGAGGACGAAATGGCCGGTCTGAAACGGGCATTGGTCAGCGTATCGAATAAGACAGGGGTCGTGGACATGGCACGAAGCCTGGTTGCGCTGGGCGCAGAAATCCTGTCCACGGGCGGCACCGCAAAAACCTTGCGGGACGCCGGCATCCCCGTCACCGACGTGGCCGCGTACACCGGATCACCGGAAATCCTGGACGGTCGGGTCAAGACGCTGCATCCCAAAATCCACGGAGGGCTGCTCGCCCGCCGTGGTGTCCCGAAGCACGTGGCCGAGATGCAACAATACGGGATCGGCCCCATCGATGTGGTCGTGGTCAATCTCTATCCGTTCGAGGAGGCGATTGCCAAACCGGATTGTACGGTTGAGCACGCGATTGAGAATATCGACATCGGTGGTCCTTCCATGCTCCGTTCCGCCGCCAAAAATCATGAAGATGTGCTGGTCCTGGTGGACCCGTCGGATTACACTCGGGTGCTGGACGCGCTCAAAGCCGGCACGGTGACGACCGAGCTCCGACGCGAGCTGGCGGCGAAAGTCTTTCAGCACACGGCCCGCTATGACAGTTTGATTGCTGGCTACTTGGGACACCAAACACCAGACGCCGTCAAGTTTCCGGCGGTACTGTCGCTGCTGTACGAACGGGTCGACAGGCTTCGCTATGGCGAGAACCCGCATCAGCAGGGCGCGTTTTATCGAGAGCCGGGCTCGCGCGAACCCTCCGTGTCTCGTGCGACCACCCTGCACGGAAAAGCCATGTCGTATAACAACTACCTCGACGCCAATTCGGCACTGGAGCTGGTCAAAGAGTTCGAGGAGCCGGCGGTGGTCATCGTCAAGCACACCAACCCCTGCGGGGTCGCTCTTGGTGCAAGCGCAGTCCATGCCTATGTGCGGGCGCGCGAGACCGACCCGGTGTCCGCCTTCGGCGGCGTGATCGCGTTCAATCGACCGGTCGACTTTGAGGCGGCCAAGGAAATCACGTCCACCTTTGTGGAGGTGGTGGTGGCGCCCGGCTATACCGCAGATGCGTTGACGGAGTTGAAGCGGAAGAAGGATCTTCGGCTGCTGGAGGTGGAACCTCTCACGTCAGGTGTGCGAGACGAGCTGGATTTGAAAAAATTGGTCGGTGGACTCATCGTGCAAGATCGGGATCTGGGGGCACTCGGGGATCTTCGTGCCCTTCCGGTGCCGACCAAACGCCGGCCGAGCGACGAGGAGTATGCCGCCTGCGCGTTTGCCTGGAAGGTGTGTAAGCATGTGAAGTCTAACGCGATCGTCTATGCGCGGGAAGGTCAGACGGTCGGGATCGGCGCTGGACAAATGAGCCGGGTTGATTCGGTCAGGCTCGCCGGACTGAAAGCGGTACTGCCGATCAAAGGCTGCGTGATGGCATCGGACGCTTTCTTTCCGTTCCGTGACGGCCTTGACGCGGCGGCGCAGGCGGGGATTACCACGGTCATCCAGCCCGGTGGCTCGATCCGCGATCAGGAAGTCATTACGGCTGCGGACGAGCATCAGATGGCGATGATTCTGACCGGCATGCGGCATTTCCGCCACTGATTGAACGCTGACCACGGCCAACGTGGTCGCTTTGGCTTCGCACGTCTCCGGACGTCAGGTGTTTCTGACCGAGCGCCGGATACGCGCGGAAGGCTTCTCAGTTCCTACCCAACTCTTTGGATGGTTCAGCGGTGAACGTTCTGGTGATCGGCAGCGGAGGGCGTGAACATGCCCTCGTTTGGAAGATCGCGCAGAGCCCGCGGGTCTCGAGGCTATTCTGCGCGCCGGGGAACGCCGGGATCGAGCGTCTGGCGCGCTGCGTCCCCATCGTCGTGGAGGACATTGACAGGCTGAAGGCCTTTGTGACGTCGGAACGGATCGATCTGACCGTGGTGGGACCTGAGGCGCCACTTGCGCTGGGCATCGTGGACGAGTTCCGAAAAGCGAACCTGAGGACTTTCGGACCGACACGCGGCGCGGCACTAATCGAGTCCAGCAAAACGTTCGCGAAGGATCTCATGGTGCGCCATCAGATTCCTACCGCCGCGGCTCGAAGTTTTGATAGGCTGAAGCCCGCCCTCGAGTATCTCGAGCGTCAACCGCTCCCGGTTGTGGTGAAAGCCGACGGATTGGCGCAAGGCAAAGGCGTGGTGGTCGCCACGACGCGGGACGAAGCCTACCGCGCAGCCACCGACATGCTGGAGAAGCACGCCTTCGGCGAGGCCGGTCGCTGTGTGGTCGTTGAGCAGTTCCTGGACGGGGAGGAGTTCACGATCATGGCGTTCACGGACGGGAAGACGGTGATGCCGATGGTTGCGGCTCAGGACTACAAACGAGCTGGCGAGGGGGACACCGGTCCCAATACAGGCGGAATGGGGGCGTATGCGCCCGCGCCGGTCGCCACGCCCGCGCTGCAAATGACGGTCATGCGAGACATCCTCCAGCCCATCGTGCATGCGATGTCCCGCATGGGCAGTCCCTTCCTCGGCGTCTTGTACGCCGGCCTCATGGTCGTGCGCGGCATACCGTACGTCTTAGAGTTCAATGCCCGATTCGGAGACCCGGAGGCACAGGCGGTCCTGCCCCTGCTGAAAACCGACTTGGTCGACGTGATGGAAGCCGTGATCGAACACCGTCTGGACCAACTGAAACTGGAATGGCACGAACACGCGGCCGTGTGCGTCGTGCTGACCTCGGCCGGTTATCCAGGGTCGTACACAACGGGCATGCCGATCCGAGGCTTAGGCGAAGGGCCCTCGTCCGATGACGTCATCGTCTTTCATGCCGGCACGAAACGTGAGGGGAACGACATCGTGACGGCGGGCGGCCGGGTGCTGGGTGTCACCGGGATCGGTCCTGGACTGGCAGCGGCAAGAGCGCGGGCCTACCAGGCTGCTCGTGCGATTTCATACGAAGGGTGCTACCTTCGGTCAGACATCGCAACCCGCGCGCTGCAATCAGTCATCTGAGCAGGTATTGGACACATCGTGTGGGAAAATAGATTGGGAACAGGCATGGTAACCGTGCTGACGTTCCGGAGTAATGCTTCCAGCGGGGTGGGGGAGCAAGTCGCGAAGATCATTCGACGTGGCGGGGTCATTGCCATGCCCACCGAAAGTTTCTACGCGTTAGGAGCGTCAGCGCTGGACGACGCTGCGGTTCGTCGCGTGTGCGCGATCAAGGGACGGCCCGATGAGAAGCCGATCCTCGTTCTGATCTCTGATCGGGCTCAACTGGACACGCTGGCGGCTGAGATCACGCCGGCCGCGTCACTCGTGATCGAGCAGTTCTGGCCGGGCCCGTTAACCATCATTTTCCCCGCGTCGCGACTCCTGCCCGACGTGCTGACCGCGGGAACCGGCACGGTGGGGGTCCGGCAGACGGCTTACCCGGCCCTGGTCCGGCTGCTCCGTCAGGTGGGACCGTTGACCGGCACCAGCGCGAACCGTTCAGGTCAGCCGCCAGCTCGGACGGCTGAAGAAGTCCGGGTGCGCCTGGGTTCTGAGCTGGACCTGATTGTGGATGGAGGACAGACACCGGGCGGATTGCCGTCCACCATCGTTGACACCGTGGGCCCTATCCGTCTCGTGCGGGAAGGACCAATTTCTCGTCATCAGCTTGAGGCGGCCCTTGCGAGGTCGGGCATTGGGTTGGTGTCACAATGACTTCTGCATCAGGGAAGGCGCGGAACAAGCGTAGTTCGTCAGAAGGGTGGATCGTTCCGGCAGCGGTCGTCTAACAGGGAGGGAAGGGCATGAGACGTAAGCGGCTAGGTAGAGGGCTGGGTTCGGTGATGTTGGCGGGAGCCATAGCAATCGGGCTGAGCGGCTGTGATTACTGGCCGCCAGCCCTGCAAGCACAGATCGAGCAGTTGCGGGCGGAAGTGCAAGCCGCCGCGACCGAGCGCGACAGGACTGAAAGTCAGCTCACTCAAGCCACCAAAATGCGGGATGAGCTGCAGGCCCGCGTCAATGAACTCGCAAACCAAAATCGTGATCTGACCGCAAAGGTCACCGGCCTTGAGCAGAGCGTGGCAGCGGAGCGGGAGAAGGTGGCCAAAATTGCCAAATCTGGCAAAAAAGCAGCGCACGCGAAAGCCGGTGTAAAGAAATCAGCCAAAGGAGGCAAAAAGAGGACCGCCAAAAAGTAACCTGAGCGGCTGCTCAAGACTCTTTTGATGACGAGGACGATGAAGAGGGAGTAGCTGGCGTCACCGGCGCGGACTCAGAGCCGGAACCGGCGCCGGCAGTCGATCCTGATGACCCTGTTGCTGTGGGAACGGCTGCTTGGCCCGAAGGGGCCGTCGCGGCTTCCTTTTGGGCTTTCTGGCCATCTGCAGGCTTCTCCGCCGATTCAGATTGAGCCGGTGGCTTGAGCTTGTCTGAATAATCGGTCACGTACCAGCCGCTCCCCTTGAACAGGATGGCCGAGGGGGAGATCACTTTGGTCACAGCCTTCCCACACCGGACGCAACTCGAGACCGGCGGATCGCTGACCTTTTGCCTCACCTCAAACCGGTGCTGGCAACTTTGGCAGACGTATTCGTAAATCGGCACGAGCTCCCTCACCTCGTCTAACGGCCGCCGCCACTCATGAGGCGTTGTTCATCTCACAGGCCGAAAGAAAGTCAAGCGCTCCTGGAACGCCACCCTCCCTCTCCGGCACCGACTGCAAGAAGGTGTCCGCCGTTCTGTGAATTGCCATGCCTACTTTGCAGCGGCGATCATTTCAACTTTTCAAGCGCCGCCGTCATCCGATCCAAACCGCGCGTGACCGCCTCCATACCGGTTGCATAGGACAGGCGGATGTGAGAGGGGCTCCCGAATGGTTCACCCGGTACGACCACGACCTGCGCCTCTTTCAGAAAATAGTTGGCTAGGTCCGCAGCGGTGGAGATGGGACCGTGGTCGCTCTGTCGACCGAACACACCGGCCACGTTCGGAAAGGCGTAGAACGCTCCGGCCGGCATGCGGCAACTGACCCCCGGCATTTTGTTCAGTCGCTCGATCATCAGACCACGTCGACGATCGAATTCCACCACCATCTGTCGGGTGAAGGTATCACCGCCCCGGAGCGCGGCGACGGCCGCTTTCTGCGAGATAGAGGAGGGGTTCGACGTACTCTGGCTTTGAATGTTGGCCATGGCCGTGATGAGCTGCTTCGGCCCTGCGGCATACCCAATCCGCCAGCCGGTCATCGCATAGGCTTTGGACACCCCGTTCACGATCACCGTGCGTGCGGCCACCTCCGGTCCCAGCGTCGCAATACTGATATGACGGGCGCCATCGTAGAGGATCTTCTCGTAGATCTCGTCCGAGATGATGATGAGATCGCGCTGCAGCGCCACGTCGGCAATCCTTTCCAGGACGGCGCGATCGTAGGTCGCACCGGTGGGATTGCACGGACTATTCACGATGATGGCCTTGGTCCGAGGCGTAACAATCGCCTCCAGCGTCGCCCGGTCGACCGCATAGCCGTCCGCCTCCCGTGTCTGGAGGAGCACCGGCGTCGCGTCGTTGAGCCGCACCTGGTCTTGGTAAGAAACCCAGAAAGGGGCCGGAATGATCACCTCATCCCCGGCTTCCACCAAGGCCTCAGCCAAGTTGTATAAGGCGTGCTTGGCCCCGCAGGAAACGAGGATCTGCGATTTGTCGTACCGCAGGCCCTGGTCGGCTCTGAGCTTCTCGGCAATCGCGCTTTTCAGCTCATCGATGCCGGAGGCAGCGGTGTATTTGGTAAATCCGGCCCGCATCGCGGCTTCCGCTGCCGCCTTGACGTAGTCCGGCGTATCAAAATCAGGTTCCCCCGAGGCGAAATCAACGATGTCGATCCCCTGGGCGATCATTGCTTTGGCGGTGGCCGTGATGCTCAGGGTGGGGGAGGCCACAACGCGTCCGGCGCGGGCTGCTAGTTTCATGAAGGATGCCTCCGGAGACGTTGGCGCAAGCGTTTCGCCACTTCGGGGTGGACAAAGTCTTTCAGCGCGCCTCCCAGGCTCGCCACCTCCTTGATAATGCTGGAGGTGAGGTATGAATATTCTTCTCTCGGCATAAAAAACACCGTTTCGACGGCGCTGTCCAATTTGCGATTAATCAGGACCATTTGGAACTCATGCTCGAAGTCGGAGATGGCCCGTAGCCCCCGGATCACGGCCCGCGCACTGCGTTGCCTGACGTATTGCACCAAGAGCCCATCGAACGCCTCCACTTCCACCTGCACCAACTCCTTGGTGACAATCCTCACCATTTCTACTCGCTCCGCCACATCAAACAGAGGACGCTTGCCAGGATTAGGGGCAACTGCGACGATGACCTTGTCGAACACCCGAAGACTCCGGGTGATGATGTCGGTGTGGCCGTGGGTGATAGGATCGAATGTACCGGGGTACACCCCTATTTTCATGGGGAGGGGGTCCCCTTTGCATTCACCCCGAATACCGACAGTGCGGTGTCGCCGTAGCAATACTGCCGCAACCGGGTCAGGCGGCCAACCTGTGGCGGGACTGTCCGTTTGGTGAAATGTTCAAGGATCACAGTCGATTCGGTGGTTATGATAGCACCGTGCTCGAGTGATGGCAACAGCTTCTCCCCACTGTTGGAGTGATACGGCGGGTCTGCGAACACGATGTCATAGGGACCTCTCCGCGCATTAGCCCGTCGGAGGAAGACGGCTGCACTACAAGCATGAATGTCGGCGGCTGGTGTCAGACCGCACCGCTCGAGATTGGCTCGTAGGACACGGAGGGACGCCGGATTCGACTCAACGAAGGTTACCCGCTGAGCGCCGCGGCTGAGCGCTTCGATGCCGATTGCCCCGGTCCCGGCATACAGATCCAAAAAACGCGCTCCTATGATTCGAGCTCCTAGGATGGAAAACAACGCCTCCTTCACGCGATCTGCAGTGGGACGCAAACCGGAACCTTTGGGCCCCAAAAGCCGACGCCCCTTCTGAAGCCCAGCAATGACGCGCATGGCACACCTCTTCACTGCATCAGTGGGCTGGACTGTACCATACCGTTTTTTGGACGGTCAAGGTAACGGTGGTCGCGCTTTGACGTGTACGGAATTGGTGGGTATAATGCATCCCCTTCACCGGCCATACAGTGAGATCGAGAGTGTCTGTCGAGGGAAAGAGCGGCGTGCCCTGGATCCGAGCGGTTGAATGGGCTAGCGAGCGGTTACCGGCTGGGCGTCAGGGGTGGTGAGACTCTTCCGCCTGTTCATCGAAATCGTTCGGTCGATGATCGAGCCGCAGTTAATGCACTTCCAGGCATAGAAGATGAGGAAGAAGTCGGAGAACCTCTCCAACATCATCAAGCCCTTGCATTTCGGACATTCCATGGCTTCCTCCTGGGTGTCAGCCATTCAGACTTCGCCTATGGAATAAGCAAATACCGGACCATAAATGTCATTTAAGTAATTTCAATATGTTACATATTTGCACGACCATGAAGTAAGCGACGACGTAGCGCTGTTGCTTCCAAAAATCGTCACTTTTCTGAGTACTTCTGGACACAGAGGGCCACATGCCGAAGCAAGGAAGGGGAGGCGGAATTAACCGATGGCCTGAGAGCGAACGCCCTCGGGAACGGCTCTTTCGTGAAGGGCCGGAAACCCTGTCGGATGCACAGTTGTTGGCCATCCTGCTGCGAGTGGGTCGTCCGAATTCCTCCGCCGTGCAGGTTGCTATGGATCTCCTCCATCATCTGGATGGTCTGCAGGGACTCGCCAACCGGGGACTGGACGAATTATGTCAGATACCGGGCATCGGACTCGCCAAGGCGGCGCAACTGAAAGCTGCCATCGAGCTGGGGAAGCGCGTCCTCGCCACACCGCTCTCGACCGGAACGCGAATCGGTTCCAGCCGTGATCTGTTCCACTCTTACTACCCGCGGCTGCGTGATCTGCGCCACGAGGTGTTTAAGATCATCCTGCTGGACGCGAAGCACACTATCATCCGCGATGCCACCGTATCAGAGGGAAGTCTTACGCTCAGCATCGTCCATCCACGCGAAGTCTTCAATCTGGCGGTTCGCGAGTCAGCGGCCGCCGTGATCTTTCTGCATAATCATCCGAGCGGAGATCCCCAGCCCAGCGCTGAAGACCGTGCTCTGACCGCGAGACTGGTTTCGGCAGGGGAGGTGCTGGGTATCCGGGTCCTGGACCATCTCATCGTGGGAGACGGTCAGTACGTCAGTTTCGCGGACCGGGGATGGCTGGGGATTGACCCCGGCGCGGCAACGCGTCCGAGTGAGGAGGACGGTGAGATGGTCCAGAAAACGACGACCAAGAAGACCGCGCGGGGATCACCACACCGGTCGAGCAGGACCCGCTGAACGGTCGACGCGGCTGACTGAGAAGGGCTTGCTCCAGACAAGGGGGCAGCAGCGGGTTGGGCCGCAAATAATTTGCCCGTCTGTATCGTTTTGGTATAAGCGACGACCAAGAGCCGGTGGTGTCACGCATGACTGAGTATGGAAGACAATACATGACGTTGCTTCTATCCGTCCTCCTCACGAGTTATGTATTGACTGAGGGAACGTTCGCTGCCGAAGAACGTAACCCAGGCGCACTGCCGCCGCTCGGGAAAGGTGTGTTCCTAGTGGCGAGTCCCAATCTGACCGACCCCAACTTCCGGCAGACGGTCGTGTTGATCTGCGAGTACGGTCCCGAGGGGACACTCGGCGTGATCGTGAACCGGCCCACCGAATTCCTCCTCTCCGAGGCACTGTCGAAACTTCCTCTGCTCAAAGGCACGTCGTACGTCTTATTTTTGGGTGGGCCAGTTCAACCGAACGGTATCCTTATGCTGTTTCGTGTCGGTCAGAAGCCGGCCGACACACGGCAAGTCGTGGAAGGGGTCTACCTGGGAGGGAATATGGACACGCTTGAACGCATCATCACACAGCCCAAGCCCACCGAGACATTTCGCGCGTACGCGGGATATGCCGGGTGGGCTCCAGGCCAACTCGAATTCGAGATGTCGATGGGATCCTGGGCGACGGTGCAGGCCGATTCTTCGAGTATCTTTGACAAAGACCCTGCCAGTCTGTGGTCCGACATGCTCAACACGCTGAGCGCCCCGCGCGTAATCCGTTCAAGCCAGCTCCCTGATGCATGGACGTTTCAGATCCTTCCCCAGAAGAGCGGGGTAGGAACCATCATGAGGTGGGTGCCATGAAACAGCCCAGAACGGATACGATCCGGAATATCGCCGTCATTTCATACACAGGTGCGGGCAAAACCTCACTGGCAGAGGCGCTCCTTTACACGACCGGAGTAATTCCGGCCATGGGATCTGTGGCGAGCGGGAATACGGTGTCTGATTTTGAGCCTGAAGAGATTCACCGGAAGATTTCTGTCAGCTCGGCCGTCTTGCATTGTGACTGGAAGGACACCACCTTCAATCTGGTGGACACACCAGGGGCTCTCAGCTTTCTCGGTGAGACGCAGACGGTGCTTCGTGCGGTGGACGGGGTACTGATTGTCCTGGGTGCGTCTTCCGGCGTCAGAACCGAGCTGGAGAAGATCTGGAACTCCATCAAAGAACTGGGTCTGCCCTGCATCCTGTTCGTGAACGAGCTGGACAAGGAACGGACCGCCTTCGAACCGGTCATCGAGGAGTGTACGAAGGCGTTGGAGCTCAAGGGTCTTCCGGTGACGATCCCTATCGGGACGGCGTCGCAACTCGAAGGCATCGTGGACCTGGTCGGGCGCGCCGCCTACCGGCCCGCGAAGGACAGTAACAAGGTTCTGCAAGCCATCATCCCGCCGGAGTTGACAGGCGCAGCGGCGGAGGCCCGCAAGCAACTGGTAGAGGATGTCGCCGAAACGGATGATCAGCTGGTGGAGAAATACTTGGCCGAAGGCGACCTCGCGACGGAAGAAATCATGCAGGGTTTGAAAACGGGCGCCTTCGCGCGGAAATTCGTTCCGGTTCTGTGTGGATCAGCCCTGCGCAATATCGGCACCGCCGCCCTGTTGGAGGCCCTCGCCACCTATCTCCCGTCCCCCGTGGAGGGAGCGACGATCCGCACGCTGACAGGCACCCATCCGCACACCGGAGAGGCAGTGACGCGCCATCCCAGCCCTTCCGCCCCGTTCTCCGGATACGTGTTCAAAACCATCATCGATCCATTCATGGGCCGCCTGACGTATGTCAGGATTCTGTCAGGCACGTTGGAAGCTGATACGGCGTTCTTCAATTCAACCCGCAAGGTCAAGGAAAGGGGGGGACATCTCTTTTATATCCTCGGCAAAAAGTACACCCAGGTACCGACGCTCAGCGCCGGGGATGTGGCCGCGATCGGGAAGCTCAAGGACACCCAGACCGGCGACACGATTTGCGATGACCATGTTCCCATCCTCTATCCCGGCCTTCAGCTGGCCAAACCGGTCATGTCGTTCGCCCTTGAGCCAAAGTCCAAAGCCGACATCGAGAAAGTCAGTCTGGGACTGCATAAGTTGGTCGAAGAGGATCCGACGCTGGAGTTTGTCCGCAACCAAGAAACGAAGGAAATGATTTTGAGCGGCATGGGACAGCTGCACGTGGATGTGACGTTTGAAAAACTTCGCCGCAAGTACGGGGTCGAGGTCAGCATCCACACGCCGAAAGTGCCGTACAAGGAAACGATCCGCAAGATGGCGCAGGCTCAGGGCAAATACAAGAAGCAAACTGGAGGGCACGGCCAATTTGGTGACTGCTGGCTACAGCTTGATCCGTTGCCCAGAGGAAAGGGGTTTGAGTTCGACAACAAAATCGCCGGAGGGGCCATTCCGAGGAACTTCATTCCGGCCGTTGAAAAAGGAGTCGTGGACGCGATGCAAGAAGGCATCCTGGCTGGATTTCCGGTCGTCGACCTGCGGGTGACTGTCTATGACGGCTCCTACCACACGGTGGACTCTTCAGAACTGTCGTTCAAGATCGCGGCCTCCCTGGGGTTCAAGAAAGCAATGGAGGCGGCTCACCCAGTTCTGTTGGAGCCGATCATGAGCGTGGAGGTGACCACGCCGGATGACTTCGTCGGTGCCGTGATCGGGGATCTGAACTCGAGGCGAGGTCGGATCCTAGGCGTGACCGCGAAGGGCAGCACCCAGTCCATCAAGGCGGTGGTGCCGTTGGCCGAAATGCTGAAATACACGCCCTCATTAAACTCGATCACGGGCGGGCGGGGCACCTACGTCATGGAATTCTCCACCTATGAGGAGGTCCCCCGCGAACAAGCCACTCGGACCATCGAGGAGCACAAAGCAGCCAAGCAGGCGGTGGCTCCATAAGATCGCCTTTATTTGTCACCGGTCTTCAACACCACGTAAAAGGCGCGGTTTTCCCGCAATACGCGGAGGAGAATCGTCTCACCGCGTTTCACCCGTGACACTGCCGACGTAAACTCGCTGACGGACGACACTTCGCCGCGGTTCACCTCTTTGATCAGGTCGCCTTCCCGAAGCCCTTCCGCCTGCGCAATGCTGCCCTGATCCACCTTGGTGATGAGGACTCCCTTGGTATCTTTCAGCTTGAACTTCTCGGCCAGTTCGGCGCTCAGATCCTGGACGTCAATCCCCAGCTTGACCTCCGAACGTGAGGACGGGACCGAGGCCACGATTGCATTCTCACGCCGCTCGCTCAACGCCACCGACAGCACCTGGCGTTTCCCGTCCCTCACCACCTCAATATTCGTGGTCGCGCCGGGCTCCAATCCAGCGATCAGGCGGGATAACAGGTTGGGGGTATCAACCGTTTTCCCATCCACCTTCGTGATGATGTCGCCGGGCTTGATTCCGGCTCGGGCTGCCGGATCGTTTTCGAAGACTTCATTGACCAACACCCCCTCACCTTCGTTCACGCCGAACTTTGTGGCCAAATCCGCCGTCACGGGCTGAATGCCCACGCCCAGCCATCCTCTCACCACCTTCCCATGCGCCAGCAATTGCTGGATGACCTGCTTGGCCATGTTCGACGGAATCGCAAAGCCGATCCCCTGAGCGAAGTTGATGATCGCGGTGTTGATCCCGACCACTTCGCCATGCATATTAAACAGCGGTCCCCCGGAGTTCCCCGGATTGATGGACGCGTCCGTCTGGATGAAATTTTCATACCGCGAGAGGTTCATGTTGTCCCGGCCGATCCCGCTGACCACCCCGAGCGTCACGGTCCGATCGAGGCCGAACGGATTCCCCACCGCCAGGACCCACTGGCCGACCTTCACGGCCCCAGAGTCCCCGAAGCTCGCGCTGGGGAGACTCCGATCAGTGGAAATTTTCAATACTGCCAGGTCCGTATCCGGATCCTTTCCGATCACTTGCGCGATAAATTTCGTCTTGTCCGAGAGACGAACCTCCACCTCGCTGGCATCGCCAACGACATGGTTGTTGGTGACAATGTGTCCCTGCGTATCAATGATGACGCCTGAACCAGATCCAGGTGAGTTGGGCGGCCGCTCGCGAGGCGCATCCTTTGAACGGCCAGACCCGTGAGTGGGGAACACACTGACAACGGCAGGCTTGACCCGCTCGGCTAAGTCCGTAATGACCGACTGGAGTTCTTCCAGTAAGCGAAGCCCCCCCGTATCCGCGAACGCCGAGGCGACAGCGCCCACAGATGAAGCAGGGAAGGGGAGCGGGCAGACGGACCAGACGGCGATCCAAACGAGGACGACTGCGGCTCGTACTCCAATGGTCATAGATCCTCCTCACCCCACACGCTACCAAAGCTCCGGTACACAGAACAAGTCACAACAGACAATGCTGTTTCAATTCATGCGGTGGCGCGTTGCCGCTCGACGAACCGTGGCAGGACCTTCTTCAGCTCAGCGCCTGGACCGAGCAGCACCACGATGTCGCCAGCTCGAAAGACCAGATTCTCTTCAGCGGCCAGGAGGGTCGGCCCTCGGAACACTGCTATCACCCGGGTGGCGGGGGAGAGCTCACATTGGCTGATCGATCGGCCGATCACCGCAGACCCCTCCGTCACCAGAACCCGCTCGATCGTGGCTGAGCGGGTGGACAGATCCTGCTGAATCTTCAGCAGATCCTCCCGCAAAGTGTCAACTTCTAATTCCCGCACGAGCGCATCGATCTGGGCTAACTCCTTTTTGAGCACTCGCACCCGGGAAGCGGCCTCTACCAGTCGGGCCTCTATCGCGTGCCGTTCACTCTCACGTCCACGAAGATCGCCATTCTGAGCGAATAGGGTACAGAGAGAAGCCCCCAGATCTTCGTGAATGGACTCCAGATGTTGGAAGACGGCGGAGGCTTGCCAGTGAAGCTTCAGGATTTGGACCTTGCGGTTGACGCGCTCAGAAATTGCGATCACGATTTCATGAAGGGCTTCAAGGTTAATCTTGATCTCTTTGCGAATTCTTCGTAAAAACTCGGTTGCCATGTTGGATTCGGGTTGTCGGTTGTTTCATTTGAAACGTCGGATAAGATCTATTATGTCAACTGTTACAGATCCTATCCGCGCACCCGCAGGGCTTCCTTTTATAGCCTTCATGTAGCCGAAAAGCAACCTTGTAAACTAGTTAACAACTAACTGTTTCGCTAAATGCTATACTCGAAAAACAAAAATTCCATAACCACATTGGCTATGACCAAACATCAATTTTGGACAGAGAAATTTCTTCATTCCTGGCAAAAGAAAACTGCCGTTGGTGCAGGCGTCTTCCTGCTCATATTGGCTGTACTGGCGCTCTCCAACCCCTCGCTCGCCACCTATCACACGGCAATTATAAAGCCCAGAGCGGCTCTGATCGCCGAGAACTGGGCTGAGACCGACCGGCGCACCATCGAACAAGAGGCCGCGCGCGCCGCGGCCAACTATGCCTCCAACCGCAACGAGATGCCAAGCCTGACCGCCTTGAGCCTGCTGAAAACCATTCCCTATCTTCCGAGCTATCTGGAGAGGACGAAGGAGACCGAAGGCCGAGCGTTTCCTGAACGACTGGCCATGTGGAAACACCAGGCCCTCCTCCGCGTGAGCGAGGCGCACGACACTACGGTGCAAGGCGTCCTCGCGGATCTCATCTTTCACACCACTCGAACGTCCTCTGGAGTCGTCTCAATCTTCTCAACTTGCTATGAGGGGAAGGCCCGACGATATGTCGGACTGGTCGGTTGGTTTATCGAACTCGCTGAGGAGGCATGTTCGCCAGGCGGGACGAAATGAGCGGACGGGATTTCTGAGCGCACCTTACCTGCCAATCTTGGGTTCAGTCCCCTGCCACAGCCGCAGGACATTGTCCGTATGCCGCAGGACAATCGTTCCGGTCACGAGCAACGAGAAGATCTGAAACATCCAACTGCGATCCATCAACACTGCGACCACGGGAAGCGCCGCGAATGCCGCCACCGCCGCGCCGGATGAATAGCGCCAGACGGCCGCCGTCACGACCCAGACAAGCAGCATGACCCCGCCGATTACCGGGGCAACCCCGGCAACGGCGCCCAGGGCCGTCGCGACGCCCTTGCCCCCTCGAAAGCCAAGAAACAGGGAATACACGTGGCCCAGAATCGGACAAAACGCCACTCCCAGCACCCAGGCTTCCTGCTCAAGACTATGAAGCGCTGCCCAGCCGACCAACCAGCCTTTCCCCGCATCACCGGCCAGCGTCAGCAGCCCGGCCGCCTTTCCTGACACCCGCAGGACATTGGTGAACCCGATGTTGCGACTGCCGGCGGTGCGGGGATCAACCGTGCCAAGCCACTTGGCCACCACCACTCCGAACGGGATGGAGCCGAGCACGTAGCCCCCGACCGCCATCGCCGCCGGCAGCCATTCACTAAGCACCATGGATCACGGACATCCCGGCGCTGTGCGGACGCTACAGCCCCTTAATCGCCACCTGTCGCCAGAAGTTGAGCAGATACCGGCCGCCAGAAATCAGCGCCAACGTCAACGCCACGTACAGCAACGCGGTGCCTACCAAGTGCAGATTCCATGTCGCCGGCGAAATCCCGTCTTCGAGGATGAGCAGCACGATGGCGACCACTTGGACGACCATTTTGTATTTCCCGATCGTCTCCGCCGAGAGGACGATGCCTTCGGAGGCCGCGATGGCCCGGACCCCAGTGACCGCCACTTCTCGCGCGACAATGAGAATCGCCACCAACGCGGCCACTCGCTGGAACTGCACAAGCAGAATCAGTCCGGACAGGACCAGCAGTTTGTCTGCGATGGGATCCAATAACCGCCCCAGCTTGGTCACCTGTGACCGCCGACGCGCGAGATACCCGTCCAGCAAGTCGGTTACGGCCGCGATCACAAACACCAGCGCCGCCGCCAGCGACCGGCCGGGAGTCGGGCTTGAAAACAGCAGCACAAAGACCGGGATCAACAGGATGCGAGAGACCGTCAACAGGTTGGGGAGATTCACATTCGTATCCCGAGCCTCCCACCATGCTGCGATCGATCCCGTGGACTTAAAGACCTCCGTGACCCGCATCGCAACCACTCCGATCGGACCGACACCCCGCATGCCGGGTCAGACCACGCCGCTTTTGAGCAGATCATGCATGTGGATCACGCCGACCATCCGCCCCTCCCCATCCAGCACCACCAAGGAGGTAATGGAAAATTGTTCCATGACCTGCACCGCCCGGGCGGCCAGATCATCCGGCCCAATCGTCTTCGGCTGCTTGCTGGCTAGATCCCCTGCCCGCGCCGTGGCCAGATCGACGCCCTTTTCCAAAAAGCGCCGCAAGTCCCCGTCCGTAATCACCCCCTGCAGACGGCCCTGCGGGTCCACCACCGTGGTCATCCCGAGCTTTTTCGTGGTCATTTCCATGATTGCCTCTCGGGCTGATGCCCGCTGGTCCACGCGGGGAATGGCCTCTCCCTGATGCATGAGATCCCGCACTTTGAGCAAGAGCCGGCGGCCCAGGGTCCCGCCAGGATGAAATTGGGCGAAGTCTTCTTCCTTGAACCCCCGTTTTTCGAGCAGCGCGATCGCCAGCGCGTCGCCCATGGCCAGCGCGGCGGTGGTGCTGGCGGTCGGCGCCAGCCCCATCGGACAGGCTTCCTCCCGCACCGACACATCCAAGACCACTTCGCTGTTCTTCGCGAGTGTAGACTGAACCTTTCCGGTCAACGCAATCACCGGAATGCTCAACCGTTTCACAAACGGAAGCAACTTGAGCACTTCCTCGGTCTCACCGCTGTTGGAGATGGCAATGAACACGTCACGGCGAGCCAGCATGCCAAGATCGCCGTGGACCCCTTCGGCCGGATGGACAAAAAACGCAGGGGTGCCGGTGCTCGCGAGGGTCGAGGCGATCTTTTGACCGATGAGGCCGGATTTCCCCATCCCCGACACCACCACCTTGCCGGCACATCGGTACAGCAGATCCACCGCGTCGGTAAACCGATAATCGAGACGATCGACCAAGCCAGCGATCGCCCGCGCCTCGATTTCCAGAACACGCTTGCCGTGCTGGATGCTCATAGGCCGGCCTCGGCTCCTTTCCCCGCCACCCGGCAGATCCGAACCAGCCGTTCCAGCAGCGGCTTCAGTTGATGGAGGGGGACCATGTTGGGACCGTCGGACAGCGCGGTATCCGGATCGGGGTGCACCTCCATAAAGAAGCCATCGCACCCCGCCGCAGCGGCGGCGGAAGCCAGCGGAGTCACGAACTCGCGCTGCCCTGATGAACGAGTCCCCGCCCCGCCCGGCAACTGAACGCTGTGGGTCGCATCGAACACCACCGGGTATCCCAACCCTCGCATGATCGGCAGCGAGCGCATGTCCACCACCAGGTTATTGTACCCGAACGACGAGCCCCGCTCGGTCAAGATGATGCGGGAGTTGCCGCTCTCTTCCAGCTTCTTCACCACGTTCCCCATTTCCCACGGCGAGAGGAACTGGCCTTTTTTCACGTTCACGACACGACCGGTTTTAGCCGCCGCGACCAGCAGATCGGTCTGGCGGCAGAGAAACGCGGGGATTTGTAATATGTCGGCTACCTCGGCTGCCTGCATAGCCTCTTCCACGCTGTGAATATCGGTCAGCACCGGCACGCCCACCTGCTCCCGCACCTTGCGCAGCACGGCGAGGCCTGACCGAATGCCCGGTCCGCGGAATGAGCTGATCGAGCTGCGGTTGGCCTTATCGTAGGACGACTTAAACACATAGGGCATGCCGAGCGTGCGCGTGATCTCGGCGATGCGCTGCGCGGTTTCCAGCACGATCTGCTCGCTCTCGATCACACACGGACCCGCGATCAGGAAATGCGGCTGGGATGCGCCGACCTTGAAGGGACCGAGGTCAACTTCATGCGGCATGGGCAACTCCTTTCACGACGCCCACACAGAGGATCGCCTATCGCCCGCATTTTCTCCGCAAGGCGGCTCCAATGAAGCCGCTGAAGAGCGGATGGGGATGATGGGGACGTGAGTTGAACTCGGGATGAAACTGAGTTGCCACAAACCACGGGTGCCCGCGCAACTCGACAATCTCCACCAGCCGTCCATCCGGTGACAGTCCGCTCAGCACAAGCCCGTGGGCGGTCAGAGTCTCCCGGTAACTATTGTTGAACTCATACCGGTGACGATGGCGTTCTCTGACTTCCAAGACGCCATAGGCCTTGTGCGTCACACTCCCCTCCAGAACGCGGCAGGGGTAAGCGCCCAGCCGCATGGTGCCACCCATCTCACGGACAGCCCGCTGATCCGCCATCAGATCGATCACCGGATGCGGCGTGCGGGGGTCGAATTCGGAACTGTTCGCCCCCGCCAACCCGGCCACGTGCCTGGCCAGTTCGATCACCGCGCACTGCATGCCTAAACACAGGCCGAAAAACGGAATGCCGCGTTCCCGCGCATAGCGGATGGTCTCGATCTTTCCTTCAATCCCCCGGCTCCCGAACCCGCCGGGGATCAGAATGCCATCCGCATCCCTCAGCACTTGTTCTGTCCCCAGCCGTTCGATCTCTTCGGACTCGATCCAGTGCACCGTCACGCGGGTTTCATGATCGATACCGCCGTGTACTAACGCTTCGGCAAGGCTTTTGTACGACTCTTTCAGCCCGACGTACTTTCCTACCAACGCGACCGAGACTTCGTGCTTGGGATGCTTGATCTTCTGGACCATCGCATCCCATTCGCGGACCCTGGGCGGGCCGGTATCCAACCGAAGCGATCGGACGATCAACTCGTCCAGGCCTACCTTCCGGAACACAATCGGCACCTCATAGATCGTCTCCACATCCTTGGCCGTGACGACCGCCCCTTTCTCCACGTTACAAAACAGCGCAATCTTCTCCTTCAGATCAGGCGGCAGGTAGCGATCGGTGCGGCACAACAGGATGTTCGGCTGAATACCGATTTCGCGCAATTTATTCACGGAATGCTGCGTGGGCTTCGTCTTCAGCTCTCCGGCCGCCCCAATATACGGCACCAGCGTCAGATGCACGTACAGGACGTTCTCCCGGCCGACGTCGTACGGGATCTGCCGGATCGCCTCTAAAAACGGCAGGCTTTCGATGTCCCCGACCGTCCCGCCGATCTCGACGATCGCCACGTCATGTTCCTTGGCCACATTGAGGATGGACCGCTTGATCTCGTCGGTGATATGGGGCACCACCTGAACCGTCCCGCCCAGGTAATCACCGCGGCGTTCCTTCATGATCACCGAGTAATAAATCCGACCGGTCGTGTAATTGTTCTCCTTCGCGAGTGTCAACGAGGTGAAGCGTTCGTAATGACCGAGATCCAGGTCCGTTTCTGCGCCGTCGTCGGTCACGAACACTTCCCCGTGTTGATAGGGGTTCATCGTACCCGGATCAACGTTAATGTACGGATCCAGCTTGAGGAATGTGATCTTCAGCCCTCGATTTTCAAGGAGGTTCCCGATCGAGGCCGAGGCCAGTCCCTTGCCGAGGGACGACACCACCCCACCGGTCACGAAGATGTACTTGCTCATCACTCAGTGCTTCCCGCCAACCGCAACTTTGGCCTCACCTTCTCTCCGCGGAACCAGCCGCTGCAGGACGACCGCGGCCCGTTCCAGATCCTCTGGGGCGTCGATCCTAAGCGACGCATGCGCCGTTTCCCACACCCGGATGCGAATGCCGTGCTCCAACGCCCGCAGCTGTTCCAGCTTTTCGGCCTCTTCGAGCCGGCCGGTTGGCAACTCCGCCAAGCGCAGTAAGGTCTCGCGTGTATAAATGTAGATGCCGAGATGAACGTAATGCACCCTGGACTCGATTCCCTCTGCCGACCCGTCCCGCAGATGAGGAATGGGCGCACGGGAAAAATAGAGCGCGTCCCCGTTCCGATCCGTGACGACCTTCACGACGGCAGGGTTATGCAAGTCCTCCGCTGAAGTCAGCCGTCGCTTCAACGTACCCATGCCCGCTCCACTCTCCGGAAACGGGGCCACCAGGTCGGTGATCAGGTCGGGGTGGAGGGCGATCTCGTCGCCCTGGAGATCCACAAAGATGTGGCCTGGGACCTGTCGCGCCACTCCCGCCACCCGGTCCGTCCCCGTCCGGAACGGCTCGGTGGTCATCACGACCGTCCCTCCGAACCCTTTCACCGCGTCGGCAATGCGGGTGTCATCGGTTGCGACAAGCACTCGACTCACTCCCGGCGAAGCCTGCGCGCGTTCATAGACGTGTTGGATGAGCGGCTTGCCCAGCAATTGGGCCAATGGTTTTCCAGGAAACCGAGACGACCCAAACCGGGCCGGGATGACAACCGTCACGGATGACCCACGACTAGGCATGCTTCAGCGCCTCCGACAACTGCCGGGCGGTCACCGTGGCGGTGCCGACCACGCCCACCACGATCCCAGCCGCATGATTCGCCAGCACCGCGCCATCCCGGACGGAGGCGCCGGTGGCCAGCGCAAGCGCCAAGGTGCCCACCACCGTATCGCCGGCCCCGGTCACGTCATACACCTGGCGAGCCATCGTAGGGATGTGCCAACTGGCCCCATCGGATTCGAACAGGTGCATGCCCTTCTCACCCCGGGTGACCAGAACGGATTGGCAGCTCAATCGCTGCCGGATGATCTCGCCGGCATCGTTGATGGCTTGGTCATCGTCCGCATGCAGGCCGGCGGCCTGCACGGCCTCCAGGTGATTGGGAGTCACGACGGTGACTCCCTTGTAATAGGAGAAATGCTCCACTTTGGGATCCACAATAATCGGAATGCGTCGGAGCGCCGCCAGGCGAGTAAGTTCAGCCATGAGCCATGCCGTGACCACGCCCTTGGCGTAATCTGAGACGACCAGACAAGAGATCTCGCGCAACCGCGACTCCACATAGCGAATCAGGCGACGCTGGAGCGCCGCCTTAATCTCCGACCGGCGCTCCACGTCGAATCTGACCACCTGTTGATTGTGCGCGATGACGCGCGTCTTCCGGGTGGTGGGCCGATCCGGGTCGATGACCACGCCGCCACGCCCGTGGCGCCGCACACCCAACTCCTTTAACAACCGGCGGCCGCCTTCATCCGTTCCCACGACCCCGCAGATGTCCGCCCGTCCTCCGAGCGAGAGGACATTATTATAGACATTGGCCGCCCCCCCGAGCTGAAGCGACTCGGAATCCACCTGGACCACCGGGACCGGCGCCTCGGGGGAGATGCGGCTGACCTTGCCCCAGATATAATGATCCAGGATCAGATCGCCCACCACGAGGACGCCGGCTTGAGGAAACCGTTCAATATATCGTTGCAGCGAATGCAGCTGCACGCGAGGGAGGAGGGTGGCCTCCCCTGCCCGAACCCTCGTGGGTCCTTTGCGCACTAGCGAATCGCCCTGCCGAGTCGATCCCATCGCACCCACTGTTGCCAGTCCCCCTGCCCGCTCCAGGACCAGTAAATCCGGAAAGCCTTCCCTCTGATCTTATCGGCGCTGACGTAGCCCCAAAACCGGCTGTCGAGGCTCTGATCGCGGTTGTCGCCCATCACAAAATAGGTCCCTTCCGGAACGGTGACCGGACCGAAGTTGTCCCGCGGATTGATCGAGCCGTCAATGATACCGGGATCCACCCGTTGCGTATACCCTCGATCATCGAGAGGCACGCCGTTGACCGAGACCACTTTGTTCCGGATCTCGATCGTATCGCCGGACAGTCCCACAATGCGCTTGATGAAATCCTTATCCTCGTCTTCCGGATACCGGAACACGATGATATCCCCCCGCTGAGGCAGCCCGAATACCACCACCGTTTTTGAGAGATAGCACGTCACGGGTGGAAAGCTCATTCGGAACTTGCAGTCTCCCGGCCATTGCCACCCGTAGGACAATTTGCTGACCAAGATATGGTCCCCGATCAGGAGCGTCGGAATCATGGATCCCGAGGGAATCTTGAAAGCCTGGACCACGAAGACTCGGATCGCGAACGCCAGCAGCACCGCTACGACGATCGCTTCCGCATATTCGCGCAGGACCGATTTCCGACGAGGGACGGCTTGGGCGTCCGCCAGCGTGTCAGGGACCGACAGGGGTTCCGAGCCCGGTGGCGAGACGGCGTCCGCGGAAGGCCCACGGATGTCTTCCAGACCCGGTTGGACGCTCTGTGGCTTCTGTTCCATGGTCACTCGCCGGTCACCTTGAGGAGGGCCAGGAACGCCTCCTGGGGCACTTCGACACGACCCACCTGCTTCATGCGTTTCTTGCCCTCTTTCTGTTTCTCCCACAGTTTCCGCTTTCTGGTGATGTCGCCGCCATAGCACTTGGCGGTGACGTTCTTCTTGAGCGCGCCGACGGTCTCACGGGCGATCACTTTGTTCCCGATCGCAGCCTGAATGGCCACCTCAAACATCTGCTTGGGGATCAACTCCTTCATCTTCTCGGCAACCTGTCGTCCCCTGATCTGAGCCTTATCCCGATGGGAAATGAACGAGAGCGCATCCACCGTCTCTCCGTTGAGTAATATGTCCAGCTTGACCAGGTCGGACTCCCGGTACCCGATCAATTCATAGTCCAGCGAGGCGTATCCCTGGGTCTTGGACTTCAGACGGTCATAGAAATCCAGGATGACTTCGTTGAGCGGCAACTCATAGGTCAGCATCACGCGGCTGGGGTCGAGGTACTGCAATCCCTTTTGCACGCCCCGTCGCTCCTGGCATAATTGAAGAATATTACCCACGAAGCGCTCGGGCGTAATGATGCTGGCCTGAATGAACGGCTCCTCGAACCGCTCAATCGTTGACAGTGGAGGAAGCTTCGACGGATTGTCGATAGACACCGTCTCGCTTTTGGTAGTGACAATCCGATAGACCACCGTGGGTGCCGTGGTGATCAAGGTCAGCCCGTACTCCCGTTCGAGGCGCTCCTGGATGATCTCCATATGCAGCAGGCCCAGAAACCCGCACCGGAATCCAAACCCCAGCGCCAGAGATGTTTCGGGCTCATACACAAACGACGAATCGTTCAAGCGGAGCTTCTGCAGCGCATCGCGCAGATCTTCAAACCGAGCGGTATCCGTCGAGTATAAGCCGCAGAAGACAAGCGGCTTGACCTCCTTGTAGCCCGGGAACGGAGACTCGGTGGACCGGGCCGCATCCGTGATCGTGTCCCCGATCTTCGTGTCCGCGACTTCCCTCATCCCGGCGCACACGTACCCCACTTCGCCGGTTCCAAGGCAGTCGGTCTTCATCCGCTTCGGCGTGAACACGCCCACCTCGGTGACTTCGAAGACCCTGTTATTCGACATCGCCCGGATCTTCATGCCGGGCCGGATGAAACCGTCGATCACTCGGGTCAGCACGATGACGCCCTGGTAATTGTCAAACCACGAGTCAAAGACCAGCGCCTTCAGCGGTTTGTCAGGATCTCCGGAAGGCGCAGGGATCCGCGCGATGATCGCCTCAAGCAGCTCCTGGATCCCACGGCCTTCCTTGGCACTGACCAGCAACGCGTCTTTGACATCCAGCCCCAACACTTCCTGGATCTGATGCTTCACGCCCTCGATATCCGCACTGGGCAGATCAATCTTGTTGATGACCGGCAGGACTTCCAGGTTGTTGGCGATGGCCAGATGCGCGTTGGCGATCGTCTGCGCCTCCACGCCCTGACTCGCATCAACTAAGAGCAGCGCCCCCTCACACGCCGCCAGGCTTCGGGATACCTCGTAGGTGAAGTCCACATGGCCGGGCGTATCGATGAGATGCAGCGAGTACATCTGCCCATCTTTGGCCCGATACCGGAGCGCGACCGCGTGGGCCTTGATCGTGATGCCTCGCTCACGTTCGAGGTCCATAGCATCAAGGATCTGTTCGCGGAACTCTCGGGCTGTGATGGCGCCTGTAGCTTCAAGGAACCGGTCAGCGAGGGTAGATTTCCCGTGGTCGATGTGCGCGATAATGGAAAAGTTCCGGATGCGAGTTTGCAAATCCCTGCTCTTTCTAACAAAATCGGTTTATTATAGTAACTCATCCCCATGTTGTCAAAGAGTAATCCCGCAATTATAATCCGCCAGTCACCTCACGTCTTTGAGGATTCACATGAAGCGCAGGCCCCGCTCCGATAAGCTTGCAGACTGGGACCGCATGTACCTGTGGCATCCGTTTACCCAGATGCGTGAATGGGAACGCGAAAGCCCCGTGATTATCGAGCGCGGAAAGGGTCCTTACCTGATCGATACCGACGGGCGGACGTATCTGGACGGCGTCTCGTCCTTGTGGGTCAACGTGCACGGACACCGACATCCCTCTCTCGACCGCGCAATCCGACGCCAGCTGACGAAGATCGCCCACAGTACCTTGCTGGGGCTGTCCAACCCGCCGGCAATCCTGTTGGCGCGCGAGTTGATCCGCCTGGCCCCGCCGGGGTTGACCAGGGTGTTCTACTCAGACGATGGATCCACCGCCGTGGAAGTCGCGCTCAAGATGGCGGTTCAGTATTGGCAGCAGCGCGTCCCGCGCGCCGGTCCGAAACGGACCTTCGTGCACCTCGGGCTCGGCTATCACGGCGACACCGTCGGAGCGGTGAGCGTGGGGGGCATCGATCTGTTCCGGAAGCGATTCCACTCCCTCCTGTTTCCCACGATCGCCGCGGATCCTCCGTACTGTTACCGGTGCCCGATAGGGTTGTCGTATCCGTCCTGTGCCCTGGCCTGCCTCGAACCGATCGAACACATTCTGAAACGGCGGCACAGGGAGATCGCCGGCCTCATCATCGAACCGCTTGTCCAGGCCGCTGCCGGTATGCTGACCGCCCCGCCCGGCTACCTGAAGCGCATCCGCGAGCTCTGCACGCGGTACCACGTGCTGCTGATTGCGGACGAAGTCGCGACCGGGTTCGGTCGGACCGGACGGATGTTCGCGTGTGACCACGAAGGGGTCACCCCGGATCTGATGGCCATCAGCAAGGGGCTGACCGGAGGGTATCTTCCTCTGGCCGCCACGTTGGCCACCGAGGAGATCTATCGAGCCTTCCTGGGAAAGTATGAAGAGTGGAAAGCCTTCTTCCACGGCCACAGCTATACCGGGAACCCGATCGGCTGCGCGGTGGCGCTTGCGAACCTGAAGGTCTTTCGGAGGGAGCGCACGCTGGCGCGCATGCGCGCCCGGGTCTCCGCCCTCAGTCGGTTGCTCCGCCCCCTCTCCAGGCTGGCCCACGTGGGAGATATCAGGCAGCGCGGCTACATGGTCGGCATTGAACTTGTCAAAGACCGCGCAACGCGCGCGCCGTATCCGCTGTCGGATCGC
>CAYJUP010000001.1:5562-10447 GCA_964373365.1 uncultured Nitrospiraceae bacterium | reverse complement strand
AGCGGGACCGTGAGCGGCGCCAACACGCGCCGCTATCACGGCCTGTTCATCCCCGCGCTCATGCCACCATTGGGACGCACCGTCCTTGTCACCAAATTCAACGAATGGCTAACAGTGAGTCGTGACCGGTATCCGCTGTCCTGCAACGAATACGCCGATGGCACGATTGATCCGGTCGGATTCCGGCACATCGAATCGTTCCGACTTGAGAATGACCTTCCCGTGTGGACCTACTCATTCAGCGATGTGCAAATTCAAAAGCGCATCTGGCTGGGACGGGGCACGCCAGCCGCCTACGTCGCCTATCACTACTGCCGCGGCTCTCGCCCCGTGACACTAGAAGTGACGCCGATGGTCGCCGCACGCGATGCCCACGGCGAGACTCGCTCGACAGCATGGACGCCTGAAGTGCGGGTTGCGACAGACGGCGCGCACGTGGTGACCCCAGCGTGCGAGTTCTGGATCAAGACGAATCGCGGTTCGTATGAACCCTCGTGGGTATGGCATCGGGGCATCAAACATCGCATGGAGAGCGAGCGAGGTCTCCCTGATCTGGAAGACCAATTCGCGGCGGGGACGTTCACCCTCACCCTGGAACAGGGTCATCACAAGACGAACAGCGCAGGCGTGATCTTTGCGATGACACTGGACGACGCACCGCCTCCTCAGTGGCCAGCCTCACGACGCCGGTCGTCTCGGAAACCGGAGGCGGAACCGGTATGGATCACACAACTCAAGCACGCCGCCGATCAATTTCTGGTCAGGCGCGGGAAGGGTAACACCGTGATCGCCGGCTACCACTGGTTCGGCGATTGGGGGCGTGACACGATGATCTCCCT
This sequence comes from uncultured Nitrospiraceae bacterium, assembly GCA_964373365.1. Taxonomy (GTDB): domain Bacteria; phylum Nitrospirota; class Nitrospiria; order Nitrospirales; family Nitrospiraceae; genus CAYJUP01. The sequence goes on along the minus strand of CAYJUP010000001.1, from coordinate 9,608 downwards.
GCCGGGCCTCTGCTTGGCCACCAAGCGTTTCGCCGAGGCCGCCTCGATCTTAAAGACATGGGCACAGTTTGTGAGCCAAGGGATGCTTCCCAATCATTTCCCCGACACAGGCAACCGCCCCGAATACAACACAGTCGATGCCGCACTCTGGTACGTCCATGCCATTGATCGGTACGCCGAAGCCACCGGCGACCTGAAGCTCGTTCGCGACCTCTGGCCCGTGCTTGAGGACATGATCGGCTGGCATCTTCGCGGCACGCGCTATCACATTCATGCCGATCCGACCGATGGGCTGTTACATGCCGGAGAGCCAGGCATGGCGGTGACGTGGATGGACGCGAAAATCGGCGACTGGGCGGTGACCCCCCGCATCGGCAAGCCGGTGGAGATTAATGCGCTGTGGATCAACGCGCTCAGGGTCATGGACGTGCTGGTCTCACAGGAGATCGCCGTACCGGCGCATGACTATATCAAGCTGGCCGAACGGGCGACGACAAGTTTCGAGCGATATTGGAATCCGGACACCGGCTGTCTGTTTGACGTGATTGACGGCCCTGAGGGCCATGACCCGGCCATACGGCCCAATCAGCTCCTTGCCGTGTCGTTGCCACATGCACCGTTGGCGCCGGAGAGCCCACGCGCCAAGGCCATCGTGGATGTGTGCGCCGAGCATCTGCTTACTTCGTATGGTCTCCGGTCCCTTTCACCGCATCACCCAGCCTACATCGGCACGTACGCAGGGGATGGGCGGGCTCGGGACAGCGCCTACCATCAGGGAACGGTGTGGAGTTGGCTCATCGGGCCGTTCGCCGACGCTCACTATCGGGTGCATCGCAGCGCCGCGCACGTACTCTCGTTTCTGGCGCCGTTCGAGCAGCATCTGAGCGATTATGGCCTGGGCTCCATCGCCGAGGTGTTCGACGGAAACCCGCCGCACACCCCGCGAGGGTGTATCGCACAGGCCTGGAGTGTGGCGGAAGTGTTGAGGGTATGGGTGGCGCTGCAGGAGCGCGCCAAGGGCAAAAGGGAAAAGTGAGAAGAAAAATGGGAACAGCACACAGTAAAAAATCCCAATTGTCGCACGGCCTATACTTTTACCTTTTTACTTTTGCCTGTTCCATGGGGTGACGCATGCCTCGCGATCTCCCCCTCGGCAACGGCGCGCTTCTCGTGAACTTCGATGGGTCGTATCAACTCCGCGACCTCTACTGGCCGCACGTCGGCCTAGAGAACCATTCCAAAGGTCAGGTCTTTCGCTTCGGGGTGTGGGTGGACGGCCGGTTCAAGTGGCTGGATGACCCCGGCTGGTCGCGGCGCATGCGCTATGCCCACGAGACGCTCGTCACGGAAGTCGCCCTCTCGCATCCTGATCTACAACTTGAGCTGGTCTGCCACGATGCCGTGGATTTTCACGAGAATCTCTACCTGCGCCGCATCGACGTGAGCAACCCGACCGACCGCGAGCGCGAAGTCCGGCTGTTCTTTCACCACGACCTGTATATCTCATCGCACGAAGTGGGCGATACCGCCTACTACGAGCCGGAACGGCGGGGGGTGTACCACTACAAGGGTCCCCGCTGGTTTCTCATCAACGTCGCCACGCCGGGTAAGCAACCCGAGGACGCGTCGGATACGGTCGAAGGCTGGCATATCGGGGTGCAGCAATGGGCCTGCGGTCACAAGGGCGTGAACAGGTTGCAGGGAACCTGGAAAGATGCCGAAGACGGCCTCTTGTCCGGCAATCCCATCGCGCAGGGATCAGTCGACTCCACGGTCGCCGCCCATCTCAAGATCCCCGCGAAAGCCACGCAGACGGCCTACTACTGGCTGGCGGTGGCCTCGAACTTTGAGGAGGTAACGCGGCTCAATCGCTCGGTGCGCCACCGAGGACCCTGGCATTTCATCAACCGGACGGCCTCCTACTGGCATCTCTGGCTCGACGCGCATCGGCCGGACTTCGCCGATCTGCCAGCCGACGTGAGCCGTCTGTATCTGCTCAGCCTGTTAATCCTGCGCACGCAGATTGACAATGGCGGCGCGATCATTGCGGCCAATGATTCGGATATCGCCTCCACGGTCCGCGACACCTATTCCTACATGTGGCCGCGGGATGGTGCACTGGTGGCGCATGCGTTGGACCTCGCCGGGTATCTGGACATTACCCGCCCCTTCTACAGGTTCTGCCGGGAGGTCATCAGCAAAGAGGGCTACTTGCTTCACAAGTACAACCCGGATCAAACGCTGGCCTCGAGCTGGCACCCGTGGGCGCGCGACGGCCGCAAGGAGTTGCCGATCCAGGAAGACGAGACCGCTCTCGTCATCTGGGCCCTGTGGAATCATTTCCAAAAGTGGAAGGATATCGAATACATCAAGCCGTTGTATCGCTCGCTCATCATTCGCGCCGCAGATTTCATGGCGTCGTACTGTGATCCAAAAACCGGCTTGCCGCAGCTGTCCTATGACCTCTGGGAAGAGCGACGCGGGGTCCTGGCCTTCACGACCGCGGCGGTCTGGGCCGGATTGACTTCGGCCTCACTGTTCGCAAAAGCTTTTGGCGAAACCGCATCGGCCGAGGAGTACGGCGCCGCAGCGGCACGGATCAAAGCCGGGGTGGAAGCGGTTCTCTATCGACCGGAACTCAATCGCTTTGTGCGGATGGCCAACAAAAAACCGGATGGGAGCTGGGAGTTCGATGACACGCTCGATGCGTCGCTCTTCGGGCTCTGGTACTTCGGCATGTTCCAGCCCGATGACCTGCGCATCGTGCAGACCATGAAGGCCATTCAAGAGCGGCTGTGGGTCAAGACCTCCGTCGGCGGGATCGCGCGCTACGACAATGACTATTATCACCAGCAGAGTCAGGACGTGGCGAACGTTCCCGGCAACCCGTGGTTTATTTGCACGCTCTGGCTGGCGCAGTGGATGATCGCGACCGCACAGACGAGGGCGGATCTCAAGCCTGCGGTCGCCCTCCTCGAGTGGTGCGTCCAGCATGGCCTACCCTCAGGTGTACTGGCGGAGCAGGTGCACCCCCACACCCATGCCCCGCTCTCCGTCTCCCCTCTCACGTGGAGCCATGCCACGTTCGTGACGGCGGTGCAGGAATATCTCACGCAGTGGCGGGCGGTGGCGATTTGATCCGGTTCTATTTGGTTACGGTGGTTGCGTTCAGACACGTATTGATCGTGAGACACGCAGAGTAGAAAAGGAAGGAAGGGGAAGGGAGTACGCCTAGCCCGGCTCAAGACAAGTTGTCACGAGACTTCGATTCGTTCTCCACGGCCAAGCTTCAGCCACTCTGCGGCGCTTCCCTCTTTCACGAAGACTTCCAACTGCCCGTTGCTGTTGATGAGAGCCTGTGGAGCGTTGGAGCTTCCCTCGGCGTAGTAATTCGTCAGACCCTCGATCAGGACGCCGCCCACTCGAATCGTAAGGCTGCCGCGCTTGAGCTTTCCCTGGACCTCCTTCAAATGAAGCGGCGTCACGTTCGAGATCAGGTTGCCGAAATGGTCCACATAGACGATCCGGCCGACAAGCGAGTTCCCCTCCCAGACAGGCTCATGAATCGGTAGCGTGACGTAATCGCGAACCAGCCGCCCGTAGGAGCCGGGAGGCTGTCCTCTCGTGAGCCAGGCGGCAGCCGGGGCAAAGAGGTCGCGACCGTCAAAGGTGGTGCCTTCTGAGTCCAGGCGGTACTGTTTGTTCTCGATCTGCCGAACTTCCACTCCGGCCTCTTCTTGATAGATGTAGCTGAGCAGTCCGTTGTCCGGCGCCACAAAAAAATACCGAGAGGTGGTAACGAGAAGCGGACGCCGGGCGCTGCCGACACCGGGGTCCACCACCGCCACATGTACCGACCCGTCCGGAAAATAGCGATAGGAGGACTTCAGCAGATACGCTGCTTCGTCCACCTGCTGGGGCCCCACCTGATGCGAGAGGTCCACGATTCTGGCCTGCGGGTTGATGTTCAGGATCACGCCCTTCATGCTGGCCACGAAGTAATCTCGCTCGCCGAAGTCGGTCAGGAGGGTGACGACTGAAATGGC
>CAYJUP010000001.1:0-5462 GCA_964373365.1 uncultured Nitrospiraceae bacterium | reverse complement strand
CCGACGCGACGCCCGATCAAGGCCTTGCCGACAGGAGACTGGACCGAGATTTGTCCGTTCTTCAGGTCGGCCTCGTCTTGCCCCACCAGCGTATACTGCTTTTGCTGCTTGGTCTGCAGATCCAGCAGCAGGACCGTCGCCCCAAACACCACCGTCTCGCTGGTCAGGTTGGCGGTCTCGATGATCCGCGCGTCGGCCAGCTTCCGTTCCAGCTCCTTGATGCGTGATTCGATGAATCCCTGGTGTTCCTTGGCTGAGTCGAATTCGGCATTCTCGCTGAGATCGCCGTGCGACCTGGCTTCGGCGATCGCCTCGATCACCTTCGGACGCTCCACCTTTCGTAGCCGGTCCAACTCAGCCTTGAGGGCTTCATAGCCTTTCTTGGTAATGGGTGTCGTCATCATTCCTCTCCCAATGATGGCAAGAGGCGAGAGGCTATAGGCTAGAGGTTAGATTCCCGCGCATCGCCTATTGCCTCGCGCCCCTAGCCTATTTTGCGCCATGATATTCCTGCAGCGAACGGATCGTCAGCCCTTTGCGCAGCGTCGCCTCCATGCCCGTGACCGCCGCCCTCGCGCCGGGCATCGTCGTGTAATAGGGAAGGCCTTTCTGGAGCGCTTCACGGCGAATCGACGCGGAGTCAGCCTGTGAGGATTCGCTTCCGACCGTGTTCACGACCAGGCTGATTTCGCCGTTCTTGATATGGTCCACAATATGCGGACGCCCCTCCTTGACTTTATTCACCGGTTCGACCTCAACTCCGTTCTCCTGGAGATAGGCCGCCGTGCCGCGCGTGGCCTCGAGCAGGAACCCCAAGCGTCGCAACCGGCGCGCCACATCCAGCGCCGCCGGCTTGTCCTGGTCCTTCACGCTGAGAACAACCTTGCCGGCGCACGGGAGAGGGACGCCGGCGGCAGCCTGAGATTTAGCGAATGCCCACCCGAAATCGTCGTCGATTCCCATCACTTCTCCGGTGGACTTCATCTCCGGGCCCAACAGCACATCCACACCCGCAAATTTCGTAAACGGGAAGACCGCCTCCTTGACCGCCACATGGCGCGGCGTGGGCGCCGCCGTGAATCCGAGTTGCTCCAGCGTCTTGCCCATCATGACCTTCATGGCCAACTTGGCCAGCGGGACACCAATGGCCTTACTGACAAACGGCACGGTTCGTGATCCACGCGGGTTGACCTCGAGCACATACAGTTGGCCGTCGCGGACCGCAAACTGGGCGTTCATCAGGCCTACCACGCCCAACTCCATGGCCAGCGCGGCGGTCTGGCGGCGGATCTCCGCGACCATCTTTGCCTCCAATGTGTAGGGCGGCAACGAACAGGCCGAGTCTCCCGAGTGGACCCCGGCCTCCTCGATGTGCTCCATGATCCCCGCCACCACCACCCGCCCTCCATCCGAGATCGCATCCACGTCGATTTCGATGGCGTCCTCGAGATACTTGTCAATCAAGACTGGATGGTGGGGCGAGGCTTTCACGGCCGAAGCCATGTAGGCCAACAGGCCTGGCTCGTCGTACACGATCTGCATGGCGCGGCCTCCCAGCACGTACGAGGGGCGAACCATCACCGGGTAGCTGATCTCGGCAGCCACGCGAGCCGCTTCCTCCAACGACCGCGCCATGCCGCTGGCAGCCTGCCTGAGATTCAGCTGCTGCAGCAGGTCCCTGAATCGTTCCCGGTCTTCGGCCCGGTCGATCGCGTCGGGACTGGTACCGAGAATGTTCACGCCGGCCCCTTCCAGCGGCAGCGCCAGCTTGAGCGGCGTCTGTCCACCGAACTGGACAACCACTCCGATCGGGTGCTCGCGGTCCACAATGTTCAGCACATCTTCCTCGGTCAACGGTTCGAAATACAGCCGATCCGACGTGTCATAATCCGTGCTGACGGTCTCCGGATTACAGTTGACCATGATGGTCTCGACGCCCTCCTCCCGGAGGGCGAAGGCGGCGTGCACGCAGCAATAATCGAACTCGATCCCCTGCCCGATCCGGTTCGGCCCGCCGCCGAGAATGATCACCTTACGCTGATCGGTCGGACGCGACTCGCAATTCTGTTCGTAGGTCGAGTACAGATACGGGGTATGCGCCTCGAACTCCGCGGCGCACGTGTCAACCCGTTTGTAGGTCACTCCCATCGCGGGTCTCGACGGCCATCGTGTGGTGCGCCACCGTCTCACCTCTCCTTTGTCGACGCCGGTCAACTGGGCGATGCGATCATCGGAGAAACCGAGCCGTTTTGCCTCCCACAATAAATCAAGGTCGAACGTCCTAGAGTCTGAACATCCACTGTCAGAAGACTTGTGACTTTTGACGTTCGACGTCTGACTCGCCGCCAACAAGCGGCTCTCAAACTCGACCAGTTCGTGGATCTGGTCCAAGAACCAGGGATCGATCTTGGTGAGCGCAAACAGGTCCTCGACCGACAGCCCCAGTCTGATCGCGTCCGCCATGTGCCAGAGCCGGTCAGGATGTGGCGTCCGGAGCGCGCTCCGCACACGGTCCACCAGCTCCTCACGGTTCATGCCGGGGGACAGCCCGCGATCGAGCCCCTGTAAGGAAACCAGGCCGAAGCGGTCCACCTCCAGGGACCGAATCGCCTTTTGCAGGGCTTCCTTGAAGGTTCGCCCGATCGCCATCGCCTCCCCCACCGACTTCATCTGAGTGGTCAAGGTGGGGTCGGCGCCGGGAAATTTCTCGAACGCGAACCGCGGCATTTTCAGCACCACGTAGTCAATGGTGGGCTCGAACGAGGCCTTGGTGACGCGGGTGATGTCGTTGGTGATCTCGTCGAGCGTGTAGCCGACCGCCAGCTTGGCCGCGATCTTGGCGATCGGGAAGCCGGTGGCCTTGGAGGCCAGCGCCGAGCTGCGCGACACCCGCGGGTTCATCTCGATGACCATCAGTTCACCCGTCTCCGGGTGAACCGCGAACTGGATGTTGGAGCCACCCGTGTCCACCCCGATCTCCCGCATGATCCGCATCGCGGCGTCCCGCATCACCTGATACTCTTTGTCGGTCAGGGTCATCGCCGGCGCCACCGTGATACTGTCCCCGGTGTGAATGCCCATCGGATCGAAGTTCTCGATCGGGCAGACGATCACCACATTGTCCTTGAGGTCCCGCATCACCTCGAGCTCGAATTCCTTCCACCCGATGATGGACCGTTCGACCAGGAGTTCCCCCACCGGGCTCATAACCAGGCCCCAGTCCACATGCCGCTCGAACTCCTCGCGGTTATACGCGATGTTGCCGCCGGTGCCGCCGAGGGTAAAGGACGGGCGGACAATCGCCGGAAAACCAATTCGCTCGACCACCCTCACGGCCTCTTCCCGTGTCCTCGCGGAGCCACTGTCAGGCGTTTTGAGCCCAATCCGCTCCATGGCCTGCTTGAAGGCTTGCCGATCCTCGGCCTTGTGAATCGCTTCGGCGGAGGCCCCGATCAGTTGCACGCCATATTTCGCCAGCGTCCCCTGCTTGGTCAGCCCCACCGCGATGTTCAACGCGGTCTGCCCACCCATCGTCGGCAGCAAGGCGTCGGGGCGTTCACGCTCGATCACCCGCTCCACCACCTCCAGCGTGATGGGCTCCACGTACGTGCGGTCCGCCAGCTCCGGATGGGTCCTGATCGTGGCCGGATTGCTGTTGATCAGAACGACTCGGTATCCCTCTTCCTTCAGGGCCTTGCAGGCCTGCGTGCCGGAATAGTCGAACTCGCACGCCTGGCCGATGACGATGGGGCCTGACCCGATCAGGAGGATGCTCTTGATGTCGTCGCGCTTGGGCATATCTACACTCTGAATGTAAAGGCTAGCGGCACGGGGCTAGAGGCGACAGGTGAGATACTCCGGCCTATCGCCTCGTACCGCTAGTTTCTAGCCTGATTGTGGCATCGGCCCGATCTCCGGCTGGTACCGCGGGGGCGGCGAGGCCGGCGCCTGGCCAGCCGGTTCGTTGGCCGGACGGTAGAACCGCAACGCATCCGGTACCCAGGCTTCGAGCTGTCGGATCCGGCTCACGTCCGATGGGTGGGTGGAGAGAAACTCGGGAATCGCCGCCGCAGATCGGAAGCAGAGCGTGCCGATCATGTTCCGCGGGCACCCGCTCATGCGCTCCCAGAACGGGACCGCCTCGCGCGGATCGTAGCCCGCTTGGGCCATCAGCCGAAGTCCGATGAAGTCCGCCTCGGATTCCTGTTTCCGGTTGAACGGCAACGCCACCCCCACGCCATACGCGCTCATTGCCCCCTGCAGCACGCCGGGATCAACTGCGCCCGTCACTGCTCCAGCCATGGCGCCGATCTGGGCGATCTGCTCGAGAATGTTGCGACTCATGCGCTCCGCCCCGTGGCGCTGCAGGGCGTGCGCCACCTCGTGTCCCATGACAGTGGCCAGCCCGTCTTCATTCTTGGTGTATTTCAACAGGCCGGTAAAGACGGCCACCTTGCCTCCCGGCAGCGCAAAGGCATTGATGGTTTTATCGTCCTGAATCACCGCGAACTCCCAGTGGTATTCCGGTTTATTCGCGGCGGCGGCAATCCGCTGGCCAACTCGATGCACCATCTCATTGATTTCGGGGTTCATATTGAGTGGCGCCTGGCGCAGCACTTCGCGGAAGGCGGTCACCCCCATCTTGATCTCTTTTTCCTCTGAGATGAAGATCAGCTGGTCACGGCCGGTCCCTGGAGCCCGATAACAGCCAACGATGGAACCAAAGAGTCCAAGGGCGGCGCAGGCACTGAAGGCTCCGCGGGCCCCCAGATAGAGGACGGTCCGACGACCGACCGGCACGGTCAGGAGGCGATGCTCTGCATTATTGAGTGATTGAGTCATTGAGTGATGGTTCCATCCAATGATTCATCCCTTGATTCAATGGTCAAAGAAGAAAGCAATAACTCTGACGTCACGGCATCCAGAGATACATGAATTGCGGGGTCCCTCCTCGCACAAGGGACATCAGGTCAAGACCGGACAGCGCGGTCCATCCACTCCCTCCACCCAGAAGCTGAGAATAGATATTGTGGCGGTATTCGCCGGGCCTCCGGTACACAACCACGCGGGCGTCCGTCAGGCCCGCCTGCCGCTTCGCCAGCTCGATCGCGTCATCCAAGTAGCCGACGCTGTCCACCAGGCCAAGCGCCTTCGCTTGCTCGCCCGAGTAGATTCGCCCGTCCGCAAGCTTGCGAATCTCATCAGTGGTGAGATTCCGCCGCCCTTCTTGTACCACACTGAGAAATCGTTGGTAGAACGAGTCGATCACGCCTTGAAAGATCGCCCGTTCTTCCTCGGTCATGGCCCTGAACGGCGATCCCATATCCTTCTTCGGACCTGAGGCCACCGCCGTGGCTTCCAGCCCGATTTTCTCCAGCAGGCCGCGGGCATTGACGGTCAGCATAATCACGCCAAGACTGCCGGTCACCGACGAGGGATGGGCCATGATCTTATCCGCCGCC